>CAYUFQ010000244.1:0-1574 GCA_964444045.1 uncultured Bacteroides sp. | reverse complement strand
GAATATTTCTTCATCAGCAACACGTCAATCATGGCGTTGAAGCCGGCTCCGCAGGCGAGCGGATATTGAATCTGCACGATTTTGTTGCCGAAGATTTCGCGCATCTGCTCGATAACGTTGTCGTAGTCGGCCTTTTCGCCGTCGAGCTGGTTGAGGGCGAAGATTACGGGCTTCTTCAGGGCGGCGGTGGTGCGGAAAATATTTTGTGTGCCCACTTCCACGCCGTATTGCGAGTCGATAACGATCACGCCGGTGTCGGTGACGTTGAGGGCCGTCACGGCGGCGCCAACGAAGTCGTCGGCTCCCGGGCAGTCGATGAAGTTGAGCTTCTTGCCAAGGAATTCGGCATAGAATATGGTTGAGAACACTGAGTAGCCATACTCTTTCTCCACGGGGAAGTAGTCGCTGACGGTGTTGCCGGCGTCGACCGAGCCGCGGCGTTTTATCACCCCACACTCGTAGAGCATGGCTTCTGCGAGTGTGGTTTTACCCGAGCCCTTGCTTCCGAGCAGGGCAATGTTTTTGATTTCAGTGGTTTTGTAAGTTTTCATTCCGGTAAGGTATTTAAGGTGTGGGTTTGGTTATGTCGGATTTGACGCCCACAAGTTACGCATAATTTCGATAATTGGCCTGCTTGCGGACTATGTTATAAAACATATCGGCGATATTGCGGCCCGGGTTATACTATTTGGCGGTGCAAATCCGTTTAATTGACAAAACCCAATATTAACACCGAAATTTGCTTATGCCCGATTTCTACTCAGATTCAGAGCCGCGTCCGGCCACCATTTCTTTCATCCGACAGTTCTCCCGGGTTTGTATGCCGGGGCTTACCGACAAGATTATCAGCGGCCAGTCCATTCATGGCGGCTGCATCAGCGCCCTGATGGCTTGAATTTATGCGAAAAATTGCGTAACTTTGCAAATCGCATAACCGAAACTTTAGTAAAATGATTATCGACAATATCATATCGGAGGCCGTGAGCCGCGCCGTCAAGGAGCTGTATGGCGTTGACACTCCGGCCGATAAAATAGTGCCTCAGGCCACCCGCAAGGAGTTTGAGGGTAACCTCACTGTGGTGACCTTCCCCTGGGTCAAGGCCGCGAAAAAGTCGCCCGAGCAGGTGGGCGCCGAGATAGGCAACTGGCTGGTCGACAATGAGCCGGCCGTTAACCGCTTCAACGTAATCAAGGGCTTTCTCAACATAGTTATCGAGCCGACATACTGGAACACGGTGTTGCGCCATGTGCTTGAGACGCCCAATTACGGCATCACCGGGCCGGCGGCCGATGCGCCGCTGGTGATGGTGGAGTATTCATCGCCCAACACCAACAAGCCGCTTCACCTCGGCCACGTGCGCAACAATCTGCTCGGCTACTCGCTGTCGAGAATTCTCGAGGCGTGCGGCAACCGGGTGGTGAAGACCAACATTGTCAACGACCGCGGCATCCACATCTGCAAGTCGATGCTGGCCTGGCAGAAGTGGGGCGACGGCGTGACTCCCGAATCGTCGGGCAAGAAGGGCGACCATCTGATCGGCGACTTCTACGTGCTTTTCGACAAGCATTACAAA
>CAYUFQ010000243.1:0-1577 GCA_964444045.1 uncultured Bacteroides sp. | reverse complement strand
CGACTACCTGCCCTACACCATCGAACTCGGCCGCTCGTTCGTGCGCGTCGAAGCCCAGGCCACGCGCCATAGCGGCAGCATCTTCGCCCTCGACAACCTGTGGGACGGCCTCGGGGCCCTGGTGGTGAACCACCCGGAAATCAAATACCTTTTCGGCAAGGTGACCATGTATCCCGAATACAGCCACGAATGCCGCAACATGATACTCCACTTCTTCAACCGCCACTTCTACGACTCCAACCGGCTGATACGCCCGATAATTCCGCTCGACAACCACCCCGACACCAACAAACTGTCGACCCTCTTTCCCGACTGCGGCGACTTCAAGGAAGACTACCGCCGGCTCAACCACCTGATTCGCGAGCATGGCTTCAACATCCCCCCGCTGGTCAACGCCTACATGACCCTGTCGCCCACGATGCGCTACTTCGGCACGGCCATCAACACCGAGTTCGGCGACGTTGAAGAGTCGGCCATACTGATAACCATCAGCGAGATTGCCGAAGAGAAAAAACGCCGCCACATCGAGTCATACAAAGCGGCCGAAAGATAACCCACACGAAACATTCACAAAACAAACGAAATAAATGTCATCAAATCACGAACTTCCGCACCGACGGGCGCTCGACTTCACCCTGACGGCCTCCGAGCCCCTGGGCGACGCCTACGGCCTGCTGACCCTGCGCGCCGACGGCGCCCTACCCGAAATCATCGCCGGACAGTTTGCCCAAGTGCGCATCGATGGCTCAAAAACCACATTTCTGCGCCGCCCCATATCCATCTGCTCGGCCAATCCGGCCGAAGGCGAAGTGGAGCTGCTGGTGCGCCGCGCCGGAGCCGGCACCGACGCGCTGCTGCGCACCCCGGTAGGCGCCACGGTCAACCTGCTCCTGCCGCTGGGCCGCGGCTTCTCGGTACCCGCCGGCAAACCAGACGCCCGGCTGCTGCTCGCAGGCGGCGGAGTGGGCGTTGCCCCGATGCTCGCCCTGGGCACGCGCCTCAAATCGCTCGGCTATCAGCCCGAATTCCTGCTCGGCGCCCGCACGGCCTCCGGCCTGCTGCTCCTGCCCCGCTTCGAGGCACTCGGCCGCGTCTACACCACCACCGACGACGGCACGGCCGGCACTCGCGGCACCGTCACCGCCTCGCCCCGCCTGCAGATGCCGGCCGATATGGTCTACTGCTGCGGCCCCAAGCCGATGATGATGGCAGTGGCCAAGGCCGCCTCGCGCCTGGGCGCCCCCTGCGAGGTGAGCCTCGAAAACATGATGGCATGCGGCCTCGGAGCATGCCTTTGCTGCGTGGAAAAGACAGTGCGCGGCAACGTATGCGTATGCACCGAGGGCCCCGTTTTCAACACAAATCAACTCACATGGCAAGACTGAGCGTAAACATCGGCTCCCTGCAGCTGAAAAACCCCGTACTCACCGCCAGCGGCACCTTCGGCTACGGCGAAGAATTCTCCGACTTCATAGACCTGAGCCGCCTGGGCGGCTTCGTGGTGAAAGGCACCACCCTGATGGCGCGCGAAGGCAACGACTACCCGCGCATGGCCGAAACCCCGTCGGGAATGCTCA
>CAYUFQ010000242.1:0-1620 GCA_964444045.1 uncultured Bacteroides sp. | reverse complement strand
TCGAGGCGTTTATGGAGCGTCCGTCGTATCAGGATATTTTCATAACTCCGCTGGTTGGCTCGGTTATGGGCGAGGGTTTTTTCAGAGTGAAGCGTTATCTGGTGGCCAACAACTACAGGCTGTTCGGCTCGCCCGTGTTGGGCAACATAGCGGCATTTCTGGTCGACCCGGTCAACGAGGTGGTGGGCCTGATAGGCGGCAATCCGGCGCGCAAGTATGCCAAGGAGCATCAGCTTGAAATCAGCACTTCGCCGTTAATCAGCGGAGGTACCTACGGCTTCAATCTCAACATCACCTTCTGAACCGTCGGCTGAACCGTCGGCAGGTTCGGGCTCGGGAATGTAGGTGTCTTCAACGGAGTCGACCGCGGCCTCGCCGGCGGCGCGGAAGTAGTCTTCGAGCGTGTGGCCGCCGCTGAGCAGAATGTTGAAGTTGTCTTCCGACATGATTACGGGGGTTACCTGCTCAGGCAGGGTGAGTATCGGCGATTGCCCCATGAGAGTGCGGTAATGTTCGGCCTCGGGCAGATTTTCAAAGCCTTTCACCAGCAGCATGCCGAGCCGGCCGAAGTTCATCATCTCAAGGTCGAAGTCTTTCACCACGAACGTGTTGAAGTTATGCCGGGCCACCTGAAAGAGCAGCTCGTTGGCGCTCACTTCGTCGGTGGGGAATGCGAGCACCAGCACCTGGGCCACGTCGGGGTTGAACTCGAACTGAGCGTTGCCGGCGGCCGTTGCCGAGTCGCCGTCGGCGGTCAGGCGGATATCCCACAGCATGCCGCGCGTGTTGGCCGCTCCCTCGTTGAGCTTGCGCCCTGAGGCCATGCCCTTGAGGTAGGCAGATGCAAGGGGGGTGATGTCGGTGTCGGGATAGCGCTCGAGCAGCTCGCGCAGGGTGGCGTTGAAATCGTCGGGCTTGTGTTCGGTCACGTATGCCAGGGCGTGCAGGAACATGAATTTGGGCATTATCTCGCTGATGGGATATCGCTTCATCATCTCGGCGTATGACGAATGGACCGTGGCGTTGTCGTTGTTGAGATACGCCTGATAGGCCACGTCATACATTGCCTGCTGGGCCGCTGGCATCTGCTTCAGGTTTTCGATGAAATTGTCGTCGAGGAGCGCCACACCGTATTTCGACTCGGGGAAGTCGGCCAAAATCAGTCGCCGCCAGTGCTCGGCCTCGGCCGTCTGGCCGAGCCGCATCAGCATGATATACATGTTGTAGTACACGTCGAGGCGGTAAACGTTGTCGGGATATCGGGTTAGCAGTTTGTCCCATTCGATTCGTGCGGCAGGGAAGTCCTCGAGCTTGTCCTTGAGAATCGAGCCCATGGTGTAGAGGCCCTCCTGGATAATGTCGTTCGAGGTTTGCCGTTCCTCGTCGGTCTTCGGAATCTGCGCGAGGTAATATTCGGGATAGTGGGGGTCCTGGGCTCGTTCGGCGGCTTCGGCATCCTCCTGGGTGGGTTTGCTGTCGGAGTCGTCGGTGCCGTCGGCGTCGGAATTCTCTGCCGTTTCGTCGGAACTGTCGGAGCCGGAAAAGTCGCTGAACGAGAACGTCGACTTGTTGCGGCGGCGCCAGTCGTCTTCGAGCTTGCGCGAGCCCCATTTGCGCTGA
>CAYUFQ010000241.1:0-1642 GCA_964444045.1 uncultured Bacteroides sp. | reverse complement strand
TTTTGTGGATGCGGAAGTCTGATTAAGCAAAGAGTTTATCACATTTCACACGAATTTTTTTTTGATGAGAAAGATGTTTGCCGCCTTGGTGGCGTTGATAGTGGCTTTCGTTGCCGATGGCAAGGAGAGTCAGTTTGTTGTGCGCGCGTTTGTGCGCGAGGCCGCCGAGGCCAGATGGACTCCCGTGCATGGGGTACACGTTTCGCTGGCTTCGGCCGAAGATGCCTCGTCGGTGGTGCCGTTCAAGTTGCTGAGCGGCAATGATTCGACCAAAATCGTTGATAATGAATCGGGCGAGATTCGCCTGCTGGTGTCGGGCGGCAAAGGCAAATACGTGCTCACTCTCGATGCCGACGGTTACGAGCCGTTGATGAAGGACTTCGAGGTGAAGTTCAAGAATCAGAGCGTCGTTTCGCTTCCGCAGCTCTCGATGGTCAAGGAGCGGGAGATGGCGCTGAAGGAGGTCGAGGTGGTTGGCACCGCGGTGAAGCTCGTGGTCAAGGGCGACACTCTGGTCTATAACGCCAATGCGCTCAATCTGGCCGAGGGGTCGATGCTCGATGCCCTCGTCAAGCAGCTCGACGGAGTGGAACTCGATGCCGACGGCAATATCAAGGTCAATGGCCGCACGGTCAGTTCTCTGCTCATCAACGGCAAAGACTTTTTCAAGGGCGATCCGCTCGTGGCGCTCGAAAATCTGCCGGCCTACACGGTGAATAACGTGAAGGTGTATGACAAGGCGGCCGAGGATGACTATCTGACCCAGTCGTCGGCTAAACTGGCCCGACGCGAGGATCAGGAGAATCTGGTGATGGACGTGGTGCTCAAAAAAGAATATAATATCGGCTACATGGGCTCGCTCGAAGGGGGCTACGGCACCGACAACCGCTGGCTTGGCAAGCTCTTCGGCCTGGGATTCAGCGATAAGTGGCGAGTCAGTGCCTTCTATAACACCAATAACCTCGGCGACACACAACGCGCCGGAGCCAACGGCTGGCGCAACAGTTCGGGTTCGGGGGGCGAGAACACCGTCAATACTGCCGGCGCCGACTATATGTATGACCACGACAAGCTCCGCGTGAACGGCAACGTGACCTATACGCGCCAGGACCGCGACAATCTGAGCGAGGTGGCCGCGACGCGCTATTACAACACCGGCGATATTTATAACCGCTCGGCCTCCGATGCCAACAACCTCGGCAATTCGCTGCGCACCTCCCACGAACTGAAGCAGAAGTGGGATGCCGTTTATCTCGGCGCCGAGGCCAGCTTCAACTGGAACTGGAACCGCAACCGCTCGCTCAGCCGCCAGGCCACTTTCAATGCCCTGCCCGAGGCCACCACGCGGGTAGAGGCGCTCGACTCGGTGTTTGCACGCCCGTTCTCGAAAAAGTATAACGACATATTGCTCAGCCGGGTGTCTACAGCCAGCCTGACGAATCCGGGCAATATAGCCGCCTCGGGCGAGATTGAGGCCACTATCCGCACCCCCAACATGCAGGGGCGGGTAAATGTGGAGGCCGGCGGCTCCTACAACCGCGGCTGGTCTGATACCCGCACCATCTATCTGCAGCAGTTCGGCGGGGCCAACACCGGCACCTCCGCACCGGTGAATTCCGACCGCTATGCCACCACCCACAGC
>CAYUFQ010000240.1:0-1654 GCA_964444045.1 uncultured Bacteroides sp. | reverse complement strand
TGCAGGACCTCGAAGACACCCTGGGCCCGCTGGTCAACTACTTCATCGTGCCGCTCTTTGCCTTTGCCAACGCCGGCATATTCCTGCTCGACATGGATCCGATGTCGATTTTCGAAGGAGTGTCGCTGGCCATCATCTGCGGCCTGTTCATCGGCAAGTTCGTGGGCATATTCCTCTTCTCCTGGCTCACCATAAAGCTGAAATTCGCGCCCAAGCCCGACAAGAGCACCTGGATGAGCCTCGCCGCAGTGTCGATGCTCGGCGGCATCGGTTTCACCGTCTCGCTCTTCATCGCCACCCTTAGCTTCCCCGACGCAGCTCACTCCGACCTGCTCAACCACGCGAAGCTCGGCATCGTGGTCGGCTCAATCATATCAGGCATAGTGGGCTACCTGTGGCTCAACAAAATCCTGCCCAAAGCCCCCGCCTCCGACCTCGACGACTGACGTCCCCCCCGACGGCAGCACAACATTTGCCGTCTCTATATCGTTTTATTACTATATACACAAACAAAAAATACATAGAAACCATGGCACGTCCAATAGCAGAAACCCCTGTTCTATATGGTGCAGATGCACAGCGGTTTGAATCCATCATAAAAAGCACCACACCCTACTCCAAAGAAAAAAAGGAGCAGCTTCGCAAGACATACGAGGAATTTAAGCGCAAAGTCAACATCCAGATATAGTCATGCTAAAGCTGACTCGACTGACGGAAAACTTTCCTCTTGAGTCCTTTGATTGCGGAGACGAAGATTTGAACGACTTTCTTTTGAATGATGCCAAAGAATTTCAAAAGAAACATATCGCATATACCTACATAATTGAGGAAAACGGAAAAATCCTCGCTTACTTTTGTCTATTGAACGACAAAATTTCGCGTCAGGATTCTTCCAACTCAATGTGGAAAAGAATAAAAAAACAATTTCCCCTTGAAAAACAATTCAGCAGCTATCCCGCAGTGAAAATCGGCCGGTTTGCAGTTGATAAAACCGCTCATGGCACCGGACTTGGCTCTGAACTGATAACTTCGTTGAAATTTCTGCTTCAGGAAAAGCACACCGTATCGGCATTCAGGTTTATCACCGTAGATGCCTACATCAATGCTATCCCTTTTTATGAGAAAAATGATTTCAAGCTATTGATGCCAAGCGACACCAACGAGCATACAAGAACTTTATTCTTTGACATGCTCACGCTCTACGAATAACCGGCTATTCGCCTGCAATCTTATAGAGGATGCGGACGATGAAGAGCGCCACCACCGTATAGGCAATGAAGGCATTGACGGCGCGCTGCATCAGGTGCGGCCTGCGGTTGCCGCGGCATATCCATATGTAGATAGCGGCAGTC
This sequence comes from uncultured Bacteroides sp., assembly GCA_964444045.1. Classification (GTDB taxonomy): domain Bacteria; phylum Bacteroidota; class Bacteroidia; order Bacteroidales; family Muribaculaceae; genus UBA3263. The sequence goes on along the minus strand of CAYUFQ010000240.1, from coordinate 302 downwards.
ACCGCCCCGAAGGCAATGCTTGCCGCTATCCAGATGTAGAGTGGGCCCATCGGCTACCTATCAGTTCCAGGCGTCGACGATGCCCATGAAGTCGGCTGCTGCCAGCGAGGCGCCGCCGATAAGGCCACCGTCAACATCGGGCTTTGCAAAGAGCGCTTTTGCGTTGGAGGGCTTGCAGCTGCCGCCATAGAGAATCGAGCAGTTGTCGGCCACTTCCTTGCCATACTTTTCAGCGATGACGCCGCGGATAAAGGCGTGCATCTCCTGAGCCTGGTCGTCGGTAGCGGTCTTGCCGGTGCCGA
>CAYUFQ010000239.1:0-1668 GCA_964444045.1 uncultured Bacteroides sp. | reverse complement strand
CCTGCATCCGCTTGCATGTCGGGGGGCACATCGGGCCCGGCAAAAAATGCCTTGAGTTCCGCTTCCTGGGCCAGGGTGCTCTCACCGTTATAATAAAGGTGGAGCAGACGGCGTATGTGTTCGGTTCGTTCGTTCATTTTGCAAATCGTTTGCGCAGAGCCGCGCGGGCGCGGCAAAGCAGGGTTTTGACATTGGCCACGGTATAGCCCGTGGCGGCTATAATCTCATCCATCGGGCGGTCTTCGAGATCGCGCATCGTGATTACCACGCGTTGGTTCTCCGGTAGCCGGTTCGGGCAGATGCCCGAGGTCGGCCGAAGGGTGCCGGCCTCTAATGATGTCGAGCGCGGCATGGCGGGCGGCCCCTGTGCAGTAGGCCCCTTTGTTCTCGGCCCGGGCAAGCATGGTGCGCTTTTCCCAGAGCTTGAGGCAGGCATCCTGCACTGCATCGGCTGCGTCGGCCTCGTTTCCCGTAAGGGCCAAAGCCACGCGATACATCACGCCGGTGCTACGCTCGATAATATTCCTGAACTCGAGGGCGTTCATTTCTTTGAGTTTTCCTCAATCAATTCGTTTATTTCCTTCTGCGAGAATTTGCCTGAGAATTTCACCATCGAGCAGTCGGTGCTATCGATGCACACGATTACGAAGTCCTCGAATTTGTCGCCTTTCGGCTTGGTGAGGATGCGCACTTTCTCGCCGCCATCGGTTGCCGAGACCAGCGTTTCGTAGCCTGTGATTTTGTCGACGTCGTCGACGAACTCATTGCGGGTGGCGGCCGAAGCGCCCGAGAGGTCAAGCACAGTGATTCCCGAAACGTTTCCGGCCATGGGCACGTCTTTTGCAGCCGAGGCCAGTCCTAATTTGATGAGGAATTTGGGCACATGCACATAATCGGCGTTTTCGGAGTTGCGGAACTTGTCGATAATCCGGTCGGGCGAGAGGGCGAGCGAGGGGAGGGTAGCGGCCACAAGGGCAATCAGGGCGATGATTGTACGTTTCATAAGATTGCAGATTTTTGAGTTTGTCATTCAGTTTAGCTTTTACACCTATATGACGGCCACACCCCGCGAAAGGTTACAAATTTTTTGCAAATATACTAATAAAAAACGCGCGGCCGGGTGGTCGCGCGTTTTTATCAGGAATTGGGAGTGCGATTATTCGTTGGATTTCTCAACGGCGGCAACTTCGGGATCTACGCCCCACTGCTGCTGAGCCAGACGGCGGTAGTTGTTGTAGCGCCACTGAGCGTTGGCCTGAGCTGCTGCAAAGAGCTCGGCAGCTTCGGCAGGATACTGCTTCTGAACAGCTGCATAGCGCACCTCGCCGGCCAGGAAGTCGGCAAACTTGCTCCAGTCGGGCTGCTTGCTGTCGAGGCTGAAGGGATTCTTGCCTTCGGCTTCAACGGCAGGATTGTAGCGCCACAGGTGCCAGTAGCCGCATTCAACAGCCTTGGCCTCCTCGGCCTGCGAGCGACCCATGCCGGCCTTGATACCGTGGGAGATACAGGGTGCATAGGCGATGATGAGCGACGGACCGTCGTAAGCCTCGGCTTCGCGCATGGCCTTGAGAGTCTGAGCCTGGTCGGCGCCCATGGCTACCTGAGCGACGTAGACGTAGCCGTAGGTAGTGGCGATGAGGCCGAGGTCCTTCTTGCGGATGCGCTTGC
>CAYUFQ010000238.1:0-1676 GCA_964444045.1 uncultured Bacteroides sp. | reverse complement strand
ACCTCATGGATAAGGTTGACAACCTGATTCTCTGCGGCGGCATGACCTACACCTTTGCCAAAGCCATGGGCGGCAAGGTTGGCCAGAGCATCTGCGAAGAAGACAAGCTCGACCTGGCTCTCGACATCATGAAGAAGGCCAAGGAGAAAGGCGTGAACCTCGTGCTCGGCACCGACTGCGTGGCCGGCGACGCTTTCTCCAACGACGCCAACACCCAGATATGCTCGGTAATGGATATTCCCGAAGGCTGGGAAGGCCTCGATGCCGGCCCCGAAAGCCGCAAGGCATTCACCGCTGCAATCGAACCCGCCAAGACCATTCTGTGGAACGGTCCGGCCGGCGTGTTTGAGTTCGACAACTTCACCGGCGGCTCGCGCGCAATTGCCGACGCCATTGTCAAGGCAACCAAAAACGGCGCGTTCTCGCTCGTTGGCGGCGGCGACTCAGTTGCCTGCGTCAACAAGTTCGGTCTGGCCGACGAAGTGAGCTACGTGTCAACCGGTGGCGGCGCACTGCTCGAAGCCATCGAAGGCAAGATTCTCCCCGGCATCGCCGCCGTGAAGTAATCCCTGCGCCTCACAACCGGCAACCAAATAATAATCCGGAGATGCAGCCCAAGCAGATGGCGCATCTCCGGATTGTCATATCGGGCCGACTGCGGCGATTCAACGTAAGCGGAAGCGGACCAAGAGGCCTTTATGGTCGGTGGGCCAGATGCCGAGAGGCTCGATAAAGGGGTCGAGCGAAGTTTCGGCCACGCGCTGCGAGCGCACTATGCTCGAACGGGGGCCGAACACCTCAGCCGACACAACGGCGCCCCCCGCCTCGGGCGACAGCCATACGTAGTCGATGCGCTCGCGCTCGTCGGCTTTCGGAGCCCAGGTGATTTTATTCGGCGGCAACGCCGGATTGTCCGACGGATAAGTGAATCCGGGATGCGTCACCGGGTCGGGATACAGGGCGCGGTAGGCATCGACCATGCCGGCATCCTCAAGCATGCGGGTAACGGTCCAGGGCACAACAAAGCCATGATGATCAAACAGATTTGCCGTGGCGGCAGTCCAGTCGAGATGCGACGGCTCATTGAAGTCTCCGCCAAGAATCACCGTGCGCCCGCAGCGACGGTCGGCATCGGCGGCCTCGATAAACCACCCGATGGCATCATCGCGCCGCGACATGACGTTGCGCGCCAGCACTTCATCAACGCTCGCCGGAATCGGAATCTCCGCCCACGTAGACCCATCGTAACCCCGCACGTTATAATACGCATCATCAAGATAATCGAGATGCGCCGTATATACCGCAAACTCGCGGTTGCCCCTGCGGGCAACGAGCCGATAAACGCTGCCATGATCATTGACGCAGGGAAACACCGTCGTAAGGCTGTCGGCCACCGGCGGCCAGGCCGAAAGAATTCCCGAATCGTAGCTCGGAAAAGAATAATACGTCAGCCCGCGCTCACGGAGCGAATCAACGAGCGCCGCCGTATAGTCCGCTCCGCCATAGTTTCTCACCTCGCTCAGAGTCACGAAGTCAGGTCGCAGCCGCGCTATCTCGTCAGCGATGGCCTTACCGCCGCCCGGCACCATAGTGCCCTGCTGCCACACGTTCCACTGCAACACGCTCACCGTGTCGCCGCTCTCACTCCGGGCGGCCACGGCCGCCACCATCATCAT
>CAYUFQ010000237.1:0-1676 GCA_964444045.1 uncultured Bacteroides sp. | reverse complement strand
GGCGACGCCTCACTGTCGGTAATCAGCATCGAGATCGCCAACCAGGTGCGCGTGTCGACCAACTACCGCATCAACGAAAGCGCTCCCGAAATCGAGGCTCAGATCGACACCCTGCTCTTCAACGGCCTGAAGAACGAACTCGGCGACATTACCTGGGACCAGTTCAAGACCACCAACGCCGACTTCGGCCTGATTTCGGCTCAGAAGGTAGGCCCGACAGTGGCTAACGACATGCGCAACGCCGCCTACATCGCCGTTACTCTGGCCCTGATAGCCATGTTCCTCTACATCCTTATCCGTTTCCGCAACGTGGCCTTCTCGCTCGGCGCGCTTGCCGCTGTGGCGTTCACCGCGCTGACCATAGTCGGCCTCTACAGCGTCTGCTACGGTTGGGTGCCCTTCTCGATGGAGATTGACCAGACGTTTATCGCCGCCATCCTCACCGTTATCGGTTATCAGATTAACGATACGGTGGTGGTGTTCGACCGTGTGCGCGAAAACGTTACCCTCTATCCCAAGCAGAGCTTCTTCGTCACCATCAACAAGTCGATTAACTCCACCCTTGGCCGTACGGTGATGACCTCGCTCTCAACCCTCATCGTGCTGCTGTCAATCTTCATTCTCGGCGGCGAGGCCATCCGCGCATTCGCCTTCGCAATGATTATGGGTGTGGTTGTGGGCACGCTCTCAACCATCTTCATCGCAGCTCCGGTTGCCTACCTCACCAACCGCAAGTACGCCAAGTAAGCGGTTCTCTTATCAGAACATACAGCATCAAAGGCGCGACCCCCCTTAAAGGTCGCGCCTTTTTTCGGGTTCATATCAAGAAAAATGCGTAACTTTGCACCGAATTTTCACACATACACTTATAAGGAAAAGGAGAGAGAATGAAAGCATTTGCTTACAGGCCGAAGCTGCTCGACTCGATGAGGGGCTATTCGGCTTCGAAATTCAAAGACGACCTTATTGCCGGCATTGTGGTCGGAATCGTTGCCCTGCCGCTGGCCATCGCGTTCGCCATAGCCTCGGGCGTCAGCCCCTCCGTGGGCCTCATCACGGCCATAGTGGGCGGCTTCATCGTCAGCGCATTCGGCGGCAACAGCGTGCAGATAGGCGGCCCCACCGGTGCCTTTATCGTCATAGTCTACGGCATTATCGGGCAATACGGGCTGCCCGGCCTGGCCATCGCCACTCTCATGGCCGGCATCATCCTCATCATGATGGGCTTCTTCAAGCTCGGCACCGTTATCAAATTCATCCCCTACCCGATTGTGGTCGGCTTCACCGCCGGCATTGCCCTCACTATCTTCTCGACCCAGATCAACGACTTCCTGGGGCTGAAACTGACCGACATTCCCGGCGAATTCATCCCGAAATGGGGCATGTATTTCCGCAATCTCGGCAATGTGGACTTGACCACCCTGGGCGTTGCCGTCGGCTCGCTGCTTATAATCATCCTTGCGCCCAAGGTGAGCAAAAAACTGCCCGGCGCCCTGCTGGCCATTCTCATCGTCACTCCGGTGGTTTATTTTCTCGACGTGCCGGTTGAAACCATCGGCCAGCGCTTCAAAGACCTCAGCACCGACATTCCCACCCCCCGCGGCTTCGACCTCGACATGGCGCCCGCACTCTATGGCGCGCACCATAAGATAGAAAATATAAGTGCCACACCCGGC
>CAYUFQ010000236.1:0-1833 GCA_964444045.1 uncultured Bacteroides sp. | reverse complement strand
TAGTGGCCAAGCGCCTCGTCACCGGCGTCGACATCTGGCTCAACACCCCCACCCGCCCCCTCGAAGCCTCAGGCACATCGGGCGAAAAGGCCGAAATGAACGGCGTGCTCAACTTCTCGGTGCTCGACGGCTGGTGGTATGAAGGCTATAAACTCGACGAAAAGGCCGGCTGGGCTCTCACCGACAAGCGCACCTACACCGACCAGAGCCAGCAGGATAAGCTCGACGCCGCCACCATCTACTCGATGCTCGAAAACGAAATCATTCCGCTCTACTTTGCCAAGAACTCCAAGGGCTACTCGCCCGAGTGGGTGCAGTACATCAAGAACTCCATAGGCCACATCGCCCCCGAGTTTACGATGACCCGAATGATCAACGACTACATCGACCGCTTCTACACCAAGGAGGCCCGCAGATTCAGCGCTCTCGCCGCCAACGACTTCGCCCTGGCCCGCGAAATCGCCGCCTGGAAAGACAAAGTGGCCGAGAAATGGAACGACATCAAGGTGCTCTCAATCGAAGACTCCGCTTCGGGCACCTCGGCAACCGGCAGCGACTACACCGCCAAAGTGGTGCTCGACACCAACGGCCTTGCCAACGACCTCGGAGTGGAACTCGTCACCTACAAAACCATCGACGGTCAGGAAGAGTTCAACAGTTCGACTCCGCTGCAGATCACCAAGACCGACGGCAACATAGTCACCTACGAGCTCACCGACAAGATGGTCAACCCCGGCATGTTCCGCTACGCATTCCGAATCTACCCCAACAACGCGGCCCTGGCTCACCGACAGGATTTCGCCTGGGTCAAGTGGATTTAAAACAGCAAACAATCTCAGTTAGGGTGTCCGCAACCGGACACCCTAACTGCTTTTTTTAATTCATTCATTTTTTAATTACCCAACAAACATTTAATTCCAATTCTCTTATGGGAGGCTTTTTTGGAGTAGCGGCACGCAGACAATGCCGCACAGAGTTATTTTACGGAGTAGACTATAACTCTCACCTCGGCACACGGCGCGCCGGCATGGCAACTTACGATGCCGCCGAAGGTCGCTTCGTGCGCAAAATTCATTCGCTGGAAAGCACCTATTTCCGCACCAAGTTCGAAAAGGAGCTTGAAAGCTTCAAGGGCGACACGGGCATAGGCGTGATTTCCGACACCGACCCCCAGCCGATTATCATCAACTCACACCTGGGTCGGTTTGCCATAGTCACAGTGGCGAAAGTGTGCAATCTCGACTCGCTCGAGCGCGAACTCATCGACGGCGGAGTGCACTTCGGCGAACTTAGCTCGGGAGCCACCAACCAGACGGAACTCATTGCCCTGCTCATAAATCAGGGTAAAACCTTCGTTGAAGGCATCGAGAACGTCTACAACCGGCTCGAAGGCTCATGCTCGCTGCTCATCCTCACCGAACATGGCTCGATTATCGCCGCCCGCGACCGCCTCGGCCGCACCCCCATCCTGCTCGGCCGCAAAGACGATGCCTGGGCAGCCTCGTCGGAAAGCACCGCATTCCCCAACCTCGGCTTCACCCTTGACCGCGACCTCGGCCCCGGCGAGATAGTTGAAATCACCGCCGACGGCATCAAGCAGCTGCGCAAACCCGGCGAAGAGATGCAGATATGCTCGTTCCTGTGGGTTTACTACGGCTTCCCCACCTCAACCTACGAAGGGCAGAACGTGGAAATGACCCGCTTTAAAAGCGGATTCGCCATGGGTCAGACCGACCCCACCGAGGTTGACTGCGCATGCGGCATTCCCGACTCGGGCACCGGCATGGCCCTGGGCTATTCGGCCGGCCACGGAGTGCCTTACCACCGCTGCAT
>CAYUFQ010000235.1:0-1849 GCA_964444045.1 uncultured Bacteroides sp. | reverse complement strand
CGCAGGTCCTAGATTTCCGTGTGGTTGCGCGTCAGCGCTACCACCGGACCGGGAGGCATCGGACAGGAATCTGAAAGATTCTTCTTCGGCTCTTAGGGAGAATCTTTGCAGATTCCATTTACCCGTATTCAATTCCGGGGGTAGTGCAGGCGCACAACCCCCGGCTACTAAGTGGAAGCAACCCTGCGGGTTGCCGTATGGGCGGCGATTAAAGGCGGATGGGAAGGAGGGTGAGGGGGCGGCCGGTGGATTGGGCGGCGCGACGCGAGAAGTTGGAGTTGTACATGCCCGGGCCAAGCAGCAGGTAGGAGCTTTCGGCACCGGCAATGGCGAAGAAGTCGGCAAAGGTTTTCAGGTCGGCCGCCTCGCGGTTGTCGGCCTCGACCGATATGTGCACCACATCTCCCTCTATGCTCTCCACGTAGTCAAGCCTTGAGGCGGCATAGCGGAGGAATTTGTTGCTGTCGGAGGTGAGCAGCACCCGCTGACCGGGGCGGCGCACGCTTTCTATGGCCTGCACGCAGCCGTTCATCAGCTCAAGCTGCCGGGCCTCGGGCAGGGGCGTGCGCGCCTGCTTGGGCTCCACGAAGTCGCCAAGCAGCTCCATGAAGCGCGCCGAAACGGATATGTAGCCGGGGCCGAGGCGACGGCTCACGTCGGCCACCACTGCCTCTACCTCAGGCGCCGGGCGGAAAAGGCGGCCGAAGAGGAGGGCAAACCGCTCGTCTTCGCAGTCGAAAGCGGTGTAGACGTGGGCCTGACGCAGATTGGGACGCAACAGGCATTGGCGCAGGCGTTTGCGCTGATAGCGCACCTCGCGCGGGCGATTGTCGTTATTGACCGTGACGAGGTGGAATGTGCGGGCATCTGCCGGATGCCAGCACAGTTCGTCGGGGCTGATGCGCCAGTCGTGCCCGGCCGGCAGCATATATTTATCCAGGCGGAACGGATGGGTGAAGTTAATGCGGAATTCGAGGCCATGGTCAAGGCAGAAGCCATAGAGCGCCACGATGCCCCGCAGGCGGTCGGCCAGACCGCTGACGCGGCGGAACCCGTCGGCCATAAACACCACCACCATGGGGCGCCCGCTGACCGCACGCGGCGCAGCGGCGGAATAGCGGCAGCGGTGATGGCGATGCACCTCGCGCCAGCTCACGAAGCGACGGAAGAAGAGATAATCGATTTCGCGGTCGAGAATCCGGCGGAGCTGTCTGAACATTTTCATATCAGGGTTTCAGGCTGATTGTCGAGCTTGTGCATGGTCAGCGTGGAGCCGTCGAAGAGGCCATAGCTCATGTTAGTGATCCAATCGCCGAGAATCACCACCTCCGAGCCGTCGATATTTCTGGTAGCGACCAGGTGATAGTGGCCGAACACATAATAGTCGGGGCGCTCGGAGGGGGGCAGCGCCGCATTGCGCCGGCTCACCCACGAATAGGCAGGCGAGGGGTCGGGAGGCGCCACGCTGCGCCCCGTGTGGTGGCGCACGCGGTTTTTGCCGCTCCACCAGTAGGCGAACCCTACGGTCCAGCGCGGATGAACGGCCGCAAACAGTTTTTGCAGGAACCGGGAGCGGAACATGGCGCGCATCAGCCGCTCGGAGCGGCGTATGGGGCCGACGCCGTCGCCATGGGTAATGACGAAGCGTTTGCCGTCAATCTCCTCTTCGAGCACGCCGTCAACCACCCGTATGCCCAGCTCGGAGGGCAGATAGTCGAAAATCCATATGTCGTGGTTGCCTATGAGCCATGTAATCTCCACGCCGCTGTCGGCCAGCTCGGCCAACGTGCCGAGAAAGCGCACGAAGCCGCGCGGCACCACGTGGCGATACTCATACCAGTAATCGAGA
>CAYUFQ010000234.1:0-1878 GCA_964444045.1 uncultured Bacteroides sp. | reverse complement strand
TCCTGGGCGACGACGACCGCCTGTTCTGGCAGCGCGCCGAAGACCGCAACCGCGCAACGGCGCAGCTCTACAGCTCGCTCGGCCTTGCCGAATATGAAGCTATGGAAGCCTTCGTGCAGTATCACCCCATCCGCGAAGAATAAATCGCCGCTCACATTAACCCCACCGAACAGAAACCTGCCTCAGCCACATTTGCGCCGGGGCAGGTTTCTGCCGTTTTTTTCGCTCAGGTCCGTTTATTTCGGTTTTTTCAAATTTTGTTGTATCTTTGCGGCATAATAACGAAACTACAACCGAAGTGAGAAAATCAGGGCAAAAGACATCGATTATAGACCGCTGGCGCGAAAAAGCGATGCGCATCTACGGCTATGTGGCCTACGGTGTGTGGCGCGACCATCGCAACTCACTAAAAGTCAAAATAGTAAAGACGCTCAATCTCTCCGTAAGGTCATTTCTGAGCGCCGACCTGCAAAGCACGGCCTGCGCCCTGAGCTTCCGCCTGCTGCTGGCCATAGTGCCGGCGCTGGCGCTGCTCTTCTCCATAGGCCGCGGCTTCGGATTTCAAAACATACTCGCCAGCCAGCTCTTCGATTATTTTCCGTCGCAGCAAAAAGCCCTCGAGGTGGCGCTTAAGTTCGTCGACAGCTATCTTGAGCAGGCGTCGGAGGGGCTGTTTGTGGGAGTGGGCATAGCCGTGTTGCTATGGACTCTCGTTTCGCTGGTAAGCGCCATAGAAGACGCCTTCAACCGCATATGGGGCATAAAGAAAGGGCGCACCATATGGCGCAAAATCACGGACTATACGGCCATCTTCCTGATACTGCCGGTGCTGATGGTGTGCGGCACCGGCCTGACGGCCTTCATGTCGTCGAGCATCGAGAACGTCATGCCCTTCATGACGCCGCTGCTATCCATTGCGTTCGACGTTGCATCGGTGCTGTTCATATGGCTGTTTTTCACGGGGCTATACATGCTGGTGCCCAACACCAAGGTGAAATTCCGCAACGCTCTGCCTGCCGGCATCCTTGCAGGCATAGCCTATCAGGTACTGCAGATGCTGTTTGTAGGCGGACAGGTCTACGTGAGCCGCTACAACGCCATCTACGGCGGCTTTGCGTTTCTGCCCCTGCTGCTCGTGTGGCTTCAGCTCGTGTGGCTCTTCACCCTCACCGGCGCCCTGCTCTGCTATTCGGCCCAAAGCATATCGCAATACGCGCTCGACGAAGACGTTTACGGCCTTTCGTTCAACTACAGGCGCCGCATAGGAGTGGGGATGCTCACCGTGATAGTGCAACGCTACACGAAAGGCATGCCGGCGCTCTCGGCCATTGACTTCGAGCGCTCGTTCGGGCTGCCCCTGCGCCTGGGGCAGATGCTGCTCGGAGAGATGGAGGACATGGGGCTGATATGCCGGATAGCCACGGGCGAAGACTCGACCAACCCCGTGTATCAGCCGGCCAGAGACCTGTCGGCCCTCACCGTGGGCGAGGCCATCGATAAGTTTCGCGACCATGGGGCCTGCGACTTCGTGCCGGCCTTCAACAGCGACTTCCACCCGCTCACGGAGGCCCTTGACCGTGCCGACGACGCCTCGCTCAAGGCATCGACCGAACCCCTCGTAACCCTGCCCATCACCGACCTCGGCCGGACGAAAAACGATGGGCCGGCAACCGACAACAATCATTCAAACAACTCATAATCAACTCAAAGAAAAAGAAACAATGAAACAAGTAATCGCCACCACAAACGCTCCCGGAGCCATCGGCCCCTACAGCCAGGCTATTGACTGCGGCCAATTCGTTTTTTGCAGCGGTCAGATTCCCGTAAATCCCGCCACTGGCGAAATTCCCGAAGGCATCACCGCCCAGGCCAAGCAGA
>CAYUFQ010000233.1:0-1953 GCA_964444045.1 uncultured Bacteroides sp. | reverse complement strand
CGCCCTGGGCTGCGATAGAGTGGGCGCGGCGGGGGGAGTCCTGGATGCAGAAGTTGAGGACGTTGAAGCCGAGTTCGCCGAGGGTGGAGGCGGCGGAAGCGCCGGCCAGTCCGGTGCCGACCACGATAACGGTCAGTTTGCGCTTGTTGGCGGGGTTGACGAGTTTCTGGTGGTCTTTATAGTTGGTCCACTTTTCAGCAACAGGACCTTCGGGGATTTTAGAATCGGCGGCAGGGATAACCAGGCCGTCAGCGGTTTTAATAAGTTCCATATTTGTTGAATCAGTGGGTTAATTATTCTTCATTTTCGATAGGGAGAGCGGGAGCGGCGGGCTGTTCGGTCTCGGCGTTGTTGCTCTTGGCGCTTGCGAGGTCCATCAGTTTGGTGATGTTGTCGAGGTGGGCGCTATAGAGTTGTTCGAGTTCGCTGCGGATTTCCATGTAGCGGGTCTGGAGGGCCTGCATCTTGGCCTGGTTGGTGAACATATCGCCGGACTGCTGGAGTTGCTGAGCCTGCATCTCGATGTCCTTCATCTCGGAGGTGAGGGGAGCGGAGATTACTTCGAAGTGCTCATTGTACATTTCCTGATACTGGGCCATAAGACCGTCGTTGGTCAGGTAGTAGTCCTGGTTGGCGCGAACGGTGAAGACGATAGCCTGAATGGTAAAGAGGCCAACGACGATTGAAACCCACCAGCAGGCGATTTTCTTCCAGCGGGGGAGCCAAACCTGATTGTCGAGGCCGCAACTCTGCCACATTGACCAGAAGCCATGGTTCATATGGAACCAGAGGGCGATGAAGCCGATGATGTAGACCACGGGAGTCCACCAACTCTGGAAGGCAATCTGGAGGAAGAGGGTGCCGGCGGCAGCGGGAATCTCAACGCCTTCGTAGGTGTAGAGCGAGCCCATGACTTCCTGAGCCTGCATACGGGCCCAGAACTGCACGAGGTGAACGCCGAGGAAGGCGACCACAACGATGCCGAGGACAAGCATGTTTTGCGACGACCATTCGACCGACTTGGGGCGGGCGTTGACAGCATAGCGGTCGTTGCCGCGGGCCTTGCGGTTCTGAACGGTAAGAACTAATGCGTAGATGATGTGGACAACGAAGAGCAGGCCCAGGCCCATAGAGGCGATCAGGGCATACCAGTTGGCGCCGAGGAAGAGGCACACCTTATTATAAGCCTCGGGCCAGCAGATTGCCACAGCATTCATCAGCACGTGAAAAGTAACAAACAAGACAAGGCAAATTCCGGTCAGTGCCATGACGAATTTCTTGCCTATTGATGAGTTAAATAACCACATGATTAGAGAATGTTGGGTTGGTTTGTGATAAATAATTGAATGAATTTTGATTTTAATTTATCGGCAAAGTTAACCATTTTTGGCCGAAGCGGCAAGATTTCGGGGCGAAATTTTGCGGTTTTAGAATTTTTTTCTTCTTTGTGGTGATTATTTGAGGAATTATGCTTAAATTTGCACCTTAAAATTTAAGAACCTAAACCATATTATTACCACATTATGGCTCAACAAGACGACGTTTTCAAGAAAATCGTTTCGCACGCTAAGGAGTACGGCTTCGTATTCCCCTCAAGTGAAATCTACGACGGACTCTCCGCTGTTTATGACTACGGTCAGAACGGCGTGGAACTGAAAAATAATATCAAGCGCTACTGGTGGGACGCCATGACCCTGCTCCACGAGAACATCGTGGGCATCGACTCGGCAATCTTCATGCACCCCACAATCTGGAAGGCTTCGGGTCATGTCGACGCGTTCAACGACCCGCTTATTGACAATCGCGACAGCAAGAAGCGCTATCGCGCCGACGTGCTTATTGAAGAAGATATTGCCAAACTCGACGATAAGATTGAGAAGGAAGTGGCCAAGGCCCGGGTACTTTGATAATTTTATACCAAGCGCGCCGCCGCATTTCGGACACTTTCCGTCG
>CAYUFQ010000232.1:0-1953 GCA_964444045.1 uncultured Bacteroides sp. | reverse complement strand
CCATCAAGGTGCTCGGCTACGGTAATTGCCGCGGAATTGACTTGAACCGCTTTGATCCTCGGAATCCGGAGGTTGCTGACGCCGCAAGGAAGTTGCGCCGTGACGGCGTGTTCACGTTCATATTTATAGGTCGGATTGTGCGTGATAAAGGTATAAATGAGCTCGCTAAGGCTTTTGCCAGGCTATATGAGGATGGTCTGGACGTGCGGCTGATTCTTGTTGGTTCATATGAAAAAGAGCTTGACCCAATATCTCCTGAAGCCGAGAGGATTATCGCCGGTTGCCCCGGCATTGAGACCGTCGGAGAGCAAATGGACGTCCGCCCATGGCTCCTCGCTTCAGATGCCCTGGTGTTTCCGAGTTACCGCGAAGGGTTCCCTAACGTGGTGATTGAAGCCGGCGCTATGGGTTTGCCGTCAATTGTCACCGACATCAACGGCTCGCGTGAAATTATAGTTGAGGGAGAAAACGGCACAATCATTCCCTCAAAAGATGATGCGGCACTTTATCAAGCCATGAAACGTATGGCCCGCGATACGGAATGGCGAGAGGCATTATCAGCGAACGCACGCGGATTGATAGCCTCCCGCTATGAGCAATCGTTTGTGCGCCAGTGCCTAAAGGATTTTTATAAGGAAATTATTATCGAATAATGATATACCGGAATTTCTTCAAACGCGCAATCGACATCACGGCCTCAGGGTGTGCTCTGCTCGTATTATCCGTGCCGCTTGCAGCCGTCACGGTGTGGCTTCATTTCGCCAACAAAGGCGCCGGGGCTTTCTTCTTTCAGGAGCGGCCAGGCAAAGATGGCAAGATATTCAGGGTGGTCAAGTTCAAGACGATGACTGACGGGCGGGATGCCGAAGGCAATCTTCTGCCCGATGAACAGCGGCTGACCAAGGTGGGCCGGTTTGTGCGCTCAACGTCGATTGATGAACTGCCGCAGCTATGGAACGTATTCAAGGGCGATATGTCGTTAATCGGCCCGCGTCCGCTGCTGGTCCAATACCTGCCCCTCTACTCACCAGAGCAGGCCCGACGCCATGAGGTGCGTCCGGGCATCACCGGATGGGCTCAGTGCCACGGACGCAACGCCATCAGTTGGCAAAAGAAGTTTGAACTTGACGTGTGGTACGTAGACAACATTTCATTCGCAACAGACTGCAAAGTGATTTTCACAACAATAAAGAAGGTGCTGGGACGCGAAGATATCAACTCCGCTACATCAGCAACAATGGAACCGTTCAATGGCAACAATTAATCTTTTTGGAGCAAGTGGCCATGCAAAGGTAGTCATGGATATAATCAAGGCCCAGGGGGATGAGGTAGGGTGCCTGTATGATGATAATACCAATTACGATGAGTTGCGATGTAAGCCGGTTTTCAAGGCCGCGGATAGCACCGTTGAAGGCCCCTTGATTATAAGTATCGGCTCATGTAAAATTCATCAACAGATAGCCGGGAGATATGCCCATTTGAAATTTGCCACTGCAATTCATCCTAAGTCAATCATCTCAGACTATGCAACCATAGGCGAAGGAACAGTAGTAATGCCCGGAGCGATAATCAATGCGGATGTAAAGATAGGCAGACATTGTATTATCAATACAAAAGCATCTGTTGACCACGAGTGTAGAATCGGAGATTTTGTCCACATCGCTCCCGGAGCGACACTTAGCGGTAATGTTGAGGTTGGCGAATGCACTTGGATTGGTGTCGGTACTTGCGTTAAGCAAGGCATAAAAATAGGAAGGAACTGTATGATTGGTGCCGGTTCGGTAGTAGTGAAAGACATACCCGATAATGTGGTTGCATATGGCAATCCGTGTAAGATTGTCAGAAGCTTATAGAATATTTAGTTAAATCATAGATAAAAAAAGAAAAAAATGAGAAAGGAGAGGATATTGCTATGCCTGGCGCATATGAGCGGGCGGGAGCAGGAGTTTATCA
>CAYUFQ010000231.1:0-1960 GCA_964444045.1 uncultured Bacteroides sp. | reverse complement strand
CCCTGCTATGGACCGACCCCGAGAGCGGCAACATTTCGCGCGGTTATCGCGAGGACGGCTATCTGCCTCAGGCAGTGGTCAACTTCCTGGCGCTGCTCGGGTGGAATCCGGGCGACGACACGGAAATCATGTCGATGCAGGAGCTCATCAGCCGCTTCTCGCTCGACCATTGCTCGCGTTCGGGCGCCAAGTTCGCCTACGAGAAGGGCACGTGGTTCAACCATCAGTATCTGCAGATGCTCAGCGATGAAGAGCTGGCCGCACTGTTCATCCCCGTGCTGCGCGAGCATGGAGTCAACCCCGACGACTTTTCGCCTGAGTATATCGCCAGGGCAGTCGGCCTGGTGAAGGGCCGCATCAATTTCGTGAGCGACCTGTGGCAGCATGCCGCATTCTTCTTCGTGGCCCCCACGGACTATGAAGAGAAGAGCGTGCGCAAGCGCTGGACGGCCGAAACCCCCGCATATCTCACCGAGATAATGGGCTGGCTGCGCGAGCTGCCCTCGCCCTCGGCCGCCGATGCCGAGCAGCCGGTGCTGGCCAGAATCAAAGAGCGCGAATGGCATATGGGCAACGTGATGAACGCCCTGCGCCTGGCGGTAGTGGGCGAGTGCAAGGGCCCGCATATGTTTGACATCATGGAACTGCTCGGCCTGCCCGAAGTGGAGAAGCGCGTCAACGCCGCCATAGCCAATATCAAACCCGCGGGCGAGCAATGATACGTGCCGGAATACTTGGCGGCGAGGGATTTGCCGCCGGCGAGCTGATTCGACTGCTCATCAACCACCCCGACGTTGAGCTTAGCCGCGTGCAGAGCCGCCTGTATAACGGCCGGCTCATCACCGAAGTGCATCAGGGCATGGAGGGGGAGACCTACCTGCGGTTTACCGACGGAGTGGAGCTTGACGGGCTCGACGTGGTGTTCTGCTGCTATCCACATGGCCACACGTCGCGTCTGCTGGCCGACTGCGAGATTCCCGACGGACTGAAAATCATTGACCTGAGCCGCGACTTCCGCATCGAGGGCACCGACCACGACTTCGTTTACGGTCTGCCCGAGCTTAACCGCCGCCGCCTGGTTCACGGAGTGACGAAAGTGGCCAACCCCGGCTCGTTTGCCACCGCCATTGAGCTGGCGCTGCTTCCGCTGGCCAAGAATCTGCTCATAAATTCGCCGATTCACGTAACGGCCATCATCGGCTTCAGCGGCTCGGCCGTTGAGAAGTCGAGCCCCGACCAGCTGGCCTGGCATCGCGATAACGTGAGCATCTATCAGCCGCTGGCACATCAGCACATTCCCGAAATCAGGCAGACGCTGACCACCCTGCAGTCAACCTTCAATTCACCGATTGAATTCATTCCCATGCGCGGCAGCTTTGCCCGCGGCATGCTGGTGACGGCCTACATGGATATGCCCGTGAGCATCGACCAGCTGCGCAATATATATGAGGACTATTATGCCGACCATTCGTTCACGTTCATAGTCGACCGCAGGCCCGACCTGAAAGACGTGGTCAACACCAACAAGTGCCTCATTCATCTCGAGAAGGTGGGGGGCAAGCTGCTCATCACTGCCGTGATAGACAATATTCTCAAAGGCGCCGCCGGTCAGGCCGTCCATAATATGAACCTCATATTCGGACTGCATGAAAAGGTGGGTCTTGCCTTGAAATCATCAACTATATAAGACACGAAGTTATATGCAACAACTGAGCGAACAAGAGCAAATACGACGCAACTCGATGGAGCAGCTCCGCTCCATGGGCATCGAACCATATCCCGCAGCCGAGTTTGTGGTAACCGGCTATTCCGACGAAATCCGCAGCAATTTCAGCGACGAACAGGAGCCGCCGCGTCAGGTGGCCATTGCCGGCAGGGTGATGAGCCGACGCATCATGGGCAAGGCGGCCTTCGTTGAACTGAAGGATAGCAAGGGGCGCATACAGGTCTACGTGAGCCG
>CAYUFQ010000230.1:0-1979 GCA_964444045.1 uncultured Bacteroides sp. | reverse complement strand
TCACGGCCGACGGCTCGAAGGTGTCGATCCGCCCCTCGGGCACCGAGCCTAAAATCAAATTCTACATCGAGGCAAAACACCCCATGCAGTCGGTTGCCGACTACGATCTTGCCGACGCCGAGGCCAAGAAGAAAATCGGCCAGATAAAGGCTGATCTGGGCATCTAACGTTATTTAACACGGTCACTTTAAAATTTTTTCGTATCTTTGCACCGAGAGAAAGCTCAAACTTTTCTCCCGGTGCAAATTCTTATAGACACAAGAGCTTGCAGCGGGATTTAACCACATAATAACCAGTAAGAAAGTGAAACGATATATCTTATTCCTCGTCAGCCTGATGACGCTCCTGGCAAGCCCGGCCCAGACGGCTACGCTATTCCCCTACCCCGTGCCGCCGGAGTCATTGCCGCTCGGGCGGCCGCGCGCCAACTACATGGTTGAAAACTTCTGGCAGCACTGTCCGTGGAAAATGGCCTATACCGACCCGGCCAAGATGGAAGGCGCCTTGCGCGACTTTGCCGGAATGTTGCCGCTGGCCGCGCCCGACACCGTTTATGCCTCAATCGGCCAACTGATCAAGCAAACGCAGAAAAATCCTGCCGATTTCGCCAAGCTGATGCACATGGCTGAATCGGTGTTCAACTCCGACTCGGCCGCAATCATGTCAGACGAAGTGTATCTGCCCTTTGTCGAGGCTGCCGCTTCCTACAAAAAATTCAAGCCCGAAGAGCGGGCAGCCTATGCACGCAAGGCCCGGATAATACACACGTCGGCCCAAGGGGCCACGCTGCCCGGCATAACAGCCACCGACCGCAACGGCAACGCCTTCGCCCTGAACGACACCACCTCTGGGGCGCAGACCTATCTGATAATCCTCGAAACGCCCGGCAACCCCACGGCACGCTTCGAGCGCGTCAGATTCGCTGCCAACATAGCCGCCAGGCGGCTGATCGACGCCGGATTGCTCAAACCGATACTGCTGCTGACCGCCAAGGCCGACGACGACTGGTGGAAATCGACCGAAAACCTGCCCGGGCAATGGAGCGTAGGCGAGATGCCGCAGGCCGACGAATACTTTGACCTGCGCGTTCAGCCGGCCAACTATATGCTCAACAACCGCATGGAGGTAATCAGCAAATGGATGCCCATATCGGCCCTGATTGCCAACTGCGAACAGCTAATACGCCGCATCGACAGCCAGAAATGAAAATCGCAGCATTGATTTCGGGGGGAGTTGACAGCGCAGTGGCAGTGCACCGCATGGTGGAGCAAGGCCACGACCTGCATCTATTCTACATCCGCATAGGGCTCGACAACGGCGAGGGCGACTGCTCGGCCGAGGAAGACATAGAGATGTGTCAGTTCATCGCCGCCCGCTACGGACTGCCGTTTGACGTGGTTTCGCTCCACAAGGAATACTGGGATTCGGTGATGGTCTACGCGCTCGACACCGTGCGCCGCGGGCTCACCCCCAATCCCGACATAATGTGTAACCGAATAATCAAGTTCGGCTACTTCGACGAGCGCTGGGGCCACGAATTCGACAAAACGGCCACCGGCCACTACGCCACCACCATAACCGGAGCCGACGGCCTGACCTATCTCGGCACGGCACCCGACCCCGTCAAGGACCAGACCGACTTCCTGGCCCGCATCTCCTACAAGCAGCTGAGCCACGCCATGTTTCCCATCGGCGATATGCCCAAGAGCGAGGTGCGCCGCATGGCTATCGAGGCCAATCTGCCCAATGCCTTCCGCCGCGACAGCCAGGGCATCTGCTTTCTCGGCAATATCAACTACAACGACTTTATCCGCCGCCATCTCGGCGAGCGTCCGGGCCCGATAATCGAGCTCGAAACCGGCAAGAAACTCGGGGAGCACCGCGGATTCTGGTTTCACACCATAGGGCAGCGCAAGGGGCTGGGCCTGAGCGGCGGGCCATGGTACGTGGTGCGCAAAAACGTGGCCGACAACGCCATC
>CAYUFQ010000229.1:0-2000 GCA_964444045.1 uncultured Bacteroides sp. | reverse complement strand
CTGTGGGTTTTATTTTGCCGGGTTGTGGGAGAATCAGAGGGTTGCAAGTACGTCGGACTGGCGCATGATGAGGTATTTCTCGCCGTCGAGTTCCACTTCGGTGCCGGCATATTTGCCGTAAAGCACGGTGTCGCCGACTTTAAGCACCATCTCTTCGTCTTTAGTGCCGTTGCCTACGGCGAGCACTTCGCCTTTCAGGGGTTTTTCTTTGGCACTGTCGGGAATGATGATGCCCGACACTGTCACTTCTTCTGCCGCTGTGGGCTTGATTACCACGCGGTCTGCCAGAGGTTTGATATTCATTTCTTTGATTATTGAATTTTTAGTTAGATTTTTTTATTATATCCGCTATCGGGAATATGCATAAAGCATGCCAGAGGCTTCAGACCTGCCATTTTGGCAGTGTAATTAACGCCGCTGCGGGCGTTAAAGTTCGAGCAGCCCTTCGGGCAGGCGCATTTCAATGACGCGCCGGCCGGCATCGACCTCCAGTATCATTTCGTCAACGGCCGGAATCAGCCGGTCGTCGGGGCCGGTAACGAAGTACCAGCTGCCGGGGGTCAGCTCTGTCAGGTCGGTCACTTTGCCGACCGGGCTGCCGCTGCCGGCATCGATAATCGTGTAGCCGATGAGTTCGCCGGCCGTCAGGTCGCCGTCGGCACCGGCCGTTCCGTCGGCATAGACATACAGTGAGTTGCCGCACAGGGTGGCCGCCTCGGCCTCCGAGTTGACGTCGTCGAGCATCAGCAGCATGCTCTCCGGGCCGCGCCGGCGTGACGACGAAACGAAAAACGGCACGTCGAGCCCCTCCACTTCCACTATCAGGCAGGCTCCGGGCGCAAAGTCTTCGTCGGGCTCGGCAAAGTCGGTGAGCTCAATGTTCATTTCGCCTTTAATGCCATGGGGTTTGGTCACTGTGGCGACTGCTATCTTCACTTTTTCCGGCTCAAGCATGGCGGGTGACTTAGGGGGGAGAACTGGGGGGAATCAGCGACGGCGTTTCTTCTTTTTGTTGTTGGCCGGAGCCTCCACAAGCTCAAATTCGCGGAGTTTTGTTTCGTCGGCGTTGAACACGATGTGGCCCTTGCTGAGCTGGGCAAGGTCGGCAAATATGCGCCGGTCGGTAGCCACTTCGGGATTCTCGCTCATCAGGAATTTTTTCATCTGATTGGCGATAAGCAGCTCCAGTTCGAGCCGGTCGGGGTTGTCGGCCGGCATTTCCATGGCCGCATCGATGAGCTTAATGATGTTGGCGCCGTAGACCCGCTTCGGGATTTCGTTCTGACGCAACGGCATGGGCTCCGGACGCGAGCGAAGCGACTCGGGGCTCATCGGTTCCGACGGATAGTCTATGTCGAGCTTGAAGTCGCTCATAATGGCCAGATGGTCCCACAGTTTGGCGCGCCATTCGGGGTTGGTGCGTTGCTGGGGGTTCAGCCGGCATATGGTGTCGATAATCGCGCGGGCACATTCGTTGCGCTCCTCGCGGGTTTCAAGTGTCAGGCAATGGTCGACCATCTGCTGCACCTGCCGGCCATATTCGGGCATGGGCAGCGGTTGGCGTTTGGTGTTGTATTGGAGCATGGTTTACGGGAGTGTTGTGGGGGGAGGGAAGGGTGGGGGCACCGGGCCCCCACGCCTGACTCATTACATATTCATGCCGCCGTCGACCTGGATAACCTGGCCGGTTACGTAGGACGACATGTCGCTGGCAAGGAACGTTGCCACGTCGGCGATATCTTCGGGCTTGCCGCCGCGACGCAGGGGGATTTTCTTGGTCCACTCCTCGCGCACGCTGTCGGGCAGGGCGGCGGTCATGGCAGTCTCGATAAAGCCCGGGGCGATGGCGTTGGCGCGGATGCCGCGGCTGCCCACTTCCTGGGCGATGCTCTTGGCCAGGGCGATAAGGCCGGCCTTCGACGATGCGTAGTTGGCCTGGCCGGCGTTGCCGTGAACGCCAACAACCGATGCCATGTTGATAATCGAGCCGCCGCGCTGTT
>CAYUFQ010000228.1:0-2025 GCA_964444045.1 uncultured Bacteroides sp. | reverse complement strand
CTCTATTGCCGCATAGGCCACCGCATGCTCGCCGCCAAAGCCATCCGCCGCGAGAGCTATAAGCTGCGGTAGAGAGCCATCATTTCGTCGGCGAGAAGGTTTTCGGCAAACCGCGCGGCGTGGCGGAGCCCCGACTCACGCATCTCGCGCCTCAGATTCCTGTCGGTCCACACAGCCTGAATAGCGTCAGCCATAGCCTCAGGGGAGTGAGGGTCAACATACAGGCTCCCTTCGCCTCCCGCCTCCTCCAGACACGACCCGGAGCACCCTATTGCCGGCACTCCGGCCGTAACCGCCTCGAGAAGAGGGATTCCGAATCCCTCGACCACCGACGGATACACAAACACACGGGCCAGATAATAGATGACCGGCAGATCGCCGTAAGGCACATTGTGGAGGAAAATCATCCTGTCCGCCAGGCCGTTCTCTGCCAGAAAACGCTTCACTTTGTCGAGATACGGGGTCGGTCGGCCTATGGCCACCACCTTTATATCCTCTCCCGGATGGTTGCCGGCGAGCATACGGAGCGCCTCGGCCACGAGCATCAGGTTTTTACGCTCCTCTATGGTGCCTACATAGAGCATGAACCGGGCGGGGAGATTATACCGGCGTTTCACCTCGTCCATCGTAGCCTCTGCCGGTTTTACGGCGAATATGGGGTCGCAGCCTTGGTAAATCACCTCGATTTTCCGGCGGCTAACGCCGAGCCGCTCTTCAAGCTGCCGGGCTGTAAAATCGCTCACGGCCACGATCTTGTCGGCCATCCGGCAGGCTTTCTTGATTTTCGCGGTGTAGATGGCGCGGTCTATAGCCGGATAGAGCTGCGGGTGGCTCATCATTATCAGGTCATGGATTGTCACAACCTTCTTGCACGCGGCTTTGTCTATGGTGAGCGGGAGCTCGTTGCTGAGGCCGTGGAAGATATCTATACCGTCGCGCTCGAGTTGCGGAGTGATTCCCCACACTCTCCAGGCCGAAGGCACCCGCTGCCACCCTCCGCGGTCGGGATACACATAGTCGATGTTGCCCATCCGTGGAATCTCACTCAGATAGCGGGCCTTGGCTTCGGAGGGCACATACACCTTCAGTCTCTCCGCGGGGAAACTGCGCGCCAGGGATTTGATCACAAACCGGCTGTAGTTGCCGAGCCCTGTGCGGTTTTGGGCAGCCCGCTTTCCGTCAAATCCTATCGTCATGGTTTGAGCCCTAAGAGTTTGCGCAGTTTTTCTATCGGGCCGGGGTGCCAGCTGTGGGCGCAGTAGTGTATGGCATACGATTCGGGAGTGACCTCGTGGCGGTTGCCCGCGAAGATTTCCGAACGGTAGACCATCACCCCGTCTTTCAGCCGCTGGTCCTCGTCGGCGTAGCGGAAGCCGTAGTCTTCGGCCACGCGGGCATAAATCTGCGGGGCAAGCAGGGTGGTGGCAAGATTGCCCTCGGAGTCAATGAACTGCTTTCCGTCATACCAGCGCATCACATCGGCCAGAAACGGCGCCCCCTTCTCGGCTCCCATCACAGCCGCCTGAAGCTGTATGCCCGACACGAATCCGTCGGCAATCCTATGCCCCTCAGCGTCAATCATTTCGTAGGCCTTGTCGCGCTCGGCCTGTGTGGGATGATATTCCAGAGAGGTCATGAATGAGTGGCCGAGCAGAGGGTCAAACGGTTTGAGGGCCAGCACGTCCGAGTCGAGATATATACCCCCGTCGGTATAGAGGGCATGGAGGCGGATATAGTCGGCTGCGAAAGCCCACTTTCTCTTCAGGAATGCCTGACGGACATATTCGGGCGCGGAATCGATGTCAAAATTGGCCGTATTCCACAGCTTTATCTCATAGTCGGGCATCACGCGCCGCCATGAGTCGATACATTTCCTGATCTTGCGGGGATATGGGTCGCCGCTCAGCCAGCAGTAATGTATGTTTTCGGAATCATAAGTAACGCCATTTCGGTTGGTGGGCTACAAAGATATGCAATTTTTTCGTAACTTTGCCGCTTAAAACCAACGATTATATCGATATGTCT
>CAYUFQ010000227.1:1023-2042 GCA_964444045.1 uncultured Bacteroides sp. | reverse complement strand
CCTTTTCGCCCTCCATGTAGCCGAGCGAGTAGAGGTGTACGCAGAAGCTGATGGTGGTGATGACCACGAGCATCATGGCCGAGATGGGGTCGAGCATGAACCCGATGCGTATCACCAGGTTGTTGTAGAACGCCAGCCAGTCTTGGTTGAATGCGATGTATTGCAGCCGCTCGCCCCCTTCGGTGATGAAGTCGGGGCTGCCGCTGAAGAAGTAGGTGAATGCAACTGTGTAGGCCAGCACCATGGTGGTGCCGATGCTCAGCACGCCGTACCAGCCGGCGGCCTTATGGCTCATTTTGGGGCCGAGGAGTCCCAACACCAGGAAGCCCAGGAGCGGGAGACACAGAATCAGAATTGGAAGTAGGGGTTCCATGATGATTAGCCTTTGAGTTTGTTAGCGTCACGAACGTCAACTGTTTTGTTCGTGCGGTATAGGTTGATGATAATGGCGATGGCAAGTGCCGTTTCGGCGGCTGCGATGGCTATGGCGAATAGCGAGAAGAACATGCCTTCGAGGCTGTGGGGGAAGATGAAGCGGTTTATGACGGTGAAATTGATGTCGACGGCGTTGAGCATCAGTTCCAGCGAAATGAGCATGGCTATCATGTTTTTGCGGGTAAGGAATCCGTAGACGCCGCAGCAAAACATCACCAGGCTTGGAATTAGATAGCAGAGCAGTTTGATTTCCATATCAATGATTGGTCTTTTCTTTTGTTGCGGTTAACGTTTGCGGGCCACTACCACGGCGCCGATGATGCAGGCGAGCAGCAACACTGAGATGGCCTCGAAGGGGAGCAGCATGCCGCCGCGTTCGCTCGACAGCATTTCCGCGCCGAGGGTGTGCATGTCGAGGTCGGCCATTTCGGGCTTGGTGGTGCATACGTCCACGCAGCGGCCTATGAGTGCCCAGCCGGTGATGGCGGCGGTGGCCACGGCTGCGCAGATGCCCCAGCCGCGACGGCGGCTCTCGAGCTTCTCGGAGTTGGCGCCCGGTTTGGTGGTGAGCAGGATTGCGGATA
>CAYUFQ010000227.1:0-1013 GCA_964444045.1 uncultured Bacteroides sp. | reverse complement strand
GCATAGACGGCAATCTGCACGCCGCCGAGAAATTCATAGTCCATCATGAAGTAGACTACGGCTGCGGCGAAGAGGGTGAAGAGCAGATATGTGGCCGAGCGCAGAATCTTGCGCGAGGTGACCGTGAGTACGGAGAAAATTACGATGGCAAGAGCCACGATTACGTATAAGAGTTCCATAGCGCTTGGTTTTACTTTTCGGGTTCGGGGTTTGCAGGTGCGGCCGCGGGTGCCGGAGCCGGAGCGGGCGCGGGGTCGGGCGCTTCGGGCAGGTAGTTGAGCTTCTTCAGCAGCAGCGAGCGGGTGAATACGGCCTGCTCGAAGTCGTTGCTGAACTCAATGGCGCCGGTGGGGCAGTTGGTCACGCAGAGCTGGCAGAATGTGCACGAGCCAAGGTCGTACATCCAGTTCACGAGTTTTTTCTTTTTCTTGCCGTCGGGGGTTTCCACCATCTTGCTTTCGATGTTGATGGTGCCGTTCGGACATGAACGCTGGCACATGCCGCAGGAGATGCACTTGTGGCGTCCTTCGGCATCGTACTTCAGGGTGAGGATTGCACGGAAACGGGCGGGCACGTGAACCGTGTCGCGGTTTTCGGGATACTTCTCCGTCACCTTCTTGGTCAGGAACTCCTTGCCGGTCACTTCCATGCCCTTGACGAGCGATGAAAGCCCCTGGCCAAAGCCCTTGAAATAATCTTTTACGCTACCCATAGGTATTCTGGAGTTTTTATGCTGTTTTTTTATTTATTTCCGTTTTATTTGACTTGGCCGCCGAGAATGTCGAGCAGTTCGGCGGTGATGCTTTGCTGGCGCAGTTTGTTGTATTCGAGTTGCAGCTGTTCGAGCAGTTTGGAGGCGTTGTCGTTGGCGCTTTGCATGGCCATGACGCGTGCCGCCTGTTCGCTTGCCCTGTTTTCGCAGAAAATCTCCTGCATTTGCGATAGCAGCAGCAGGGGCAGGGCCGTTGCGAAGATGGTCTGTTGTTCGGGATCGGAGATGTAGAGCCCGGCGG
>CAYUFQ010000226.1:0-2047 GCA_964444045.1 uncultured Bacteroides sp. | reverse complement strand
TTATGCCGGCGACATGAAGGATATTCTGACCGACGACTTCATAGCCGCCCACGGACGTGCGGACGTGATGATAGTCGACCCCCCGCGGGCAGGCATGCATGAAGACGTGGTCAGCGTGATTCTCAGGGCCGAGCCCCGGCGGATAGTCTACGTTAGCTGCAACCCCGCCACTCAGGCACGCGACCTGGCCATGCTCAACGCAAAATACGCCATCGACGCCGTGCAGCCGGTTGACATGTTCCCCCACACGGCCCACATCGAGAACGTGGTGCGCCTGTCGCTCATCAACCCTTGAGGGCACGCCTGACGGCCCGGCGGGCGGCTGCCCGGCGGATTACGTAGCGCTCGTAATAGCTCAGCAGCAGAGTGGTCATCGGCAGGGCTACAATCATGCCCAGCAAACCGAGCAAGGTTCCCCATATCGACAGCGACAGCAGGATTATGGCCGGATTGAGCCCCATGGCCTTGCCCATGATGCGCGGCACGAGAAAGAGGTCCTGTATGCTCTGCACCACTATGTAGACGAGCATGGCCTCGCCAAACACAATCCAGAAGTCAACGCCGCTCTGGGTGCTGCACACCACGCAGAGCATCGCCGTGATGGGGATTGACAGCAGCTGCATGTAAGGCACCAGATTGAGCACTCCGATAAACAGACCGAGCACTATTGCCAGCGGCAAACCCATGATGACGAACCCGATGGCGAAGAGTATGCCCACGAGCGCGGCCACGGTGGCCTGACCGCGGAAATATCTGTTCATCGAGTCCTTGACGTCGCGTCCGAGGGCGAACGCCTGCTTGCGCATGCCCGGAGGCACCATGGCCCTGAAGCTCTGGCCCAGCCGCTCATAGTCGAGCATGATGAACACTATGTAGAGGAACATGAGCAGCCAGTTGAATATGGTCATGATGAAGTCAATGCCGCTGCTGACCAGCGCCACGACGTGCGACCCCACATCGACCAGATTCATGCCTGACAGCCACTCGCCGATTGATTCGAGATTGAACGCCCCCTTGACAAACCTGTGGAACTCCTCGGGAATGAGCGGAATGGAGTGTTCGGACGACAGGTAGGCCGAAATCAGGGCGCCCACATGGTGCATCTCTTCCACTATAGTGGGCAAGAAGAGCCAGGCCAGCACCCCGATGAAGAAGGTGATGCCGAACAGAGTGACGAAAACGGCTACCACACGCCCCTTAAGGTTAAGCAACTTGCGGTTGAACTGCACCATTGGCTCAAGCAGATAGGAAATCACCGCCGCGCAGCCGAACGGCAGCAACACATGGCGCAAAACGTATATGAGCCACACCACGGCCACTATCGACAGCGCGCCGAGCATCATCCTGACTACACGGTCGAACGTGTATGGCCGCCGACCGAATGTTTTCTCCTTCATAGCGTATCTGATTTTATTGCCGCGAAATTACACATTTTAGCGGAATTTTGCGTAATTTTGTCGGCAAAATACAACACAAACCAACATTTCACACATGTCAACCAAACCATCTTCAGGCTACCTGAACGACCAGGCATGGGCCCGCTGGACAGCCCTGCTTCTGCTGGCGCTCGCAATGTTTTGCGCCTACATTTTCATGGACGTAATGTCGCCCATCAAAGACCAGGTGCAGAGCACCCTGGGCTGGAGCAACACCGCCTTCGGCACGATGCAAGGCTCCGAAACCTTCCTCAACGTATTCGTGTTCTTCCTGATTTTCGCAGGCATCATTCTCGACAAGATGGGCGTGAGGTTCACGGCGCTGCTCTCGGGCGCGGTGATGCTCGTAGGCGCCGTCATCAACTGGTATGCCGTAACCGACTCGTTCGAGCAGTCGGGCCTGAAAGTATGGTTCACTGAAAATCTCAACTACATTCCCGGCCTCGACGAGCTGGGCGTATCGCCCTTCTACAAGGGGATGCCCGCATCGGCCAAACTGTCGGCCATCGGCTTCATGATTTTCGGCTGCGGAGTGGAAATGGCCGGCATCACCGTGAGCCGCGGCATCGTCAAGTGGTTCAAGGGCCGCGAAATGGCGCTGGCCATGGGCT
>CAYUFQ010000225.1:0-2111 GCA_964444045.1 uncultured Bacteroides sp. | reverse complement strand
GCATAGGCCGCGACATGCACATCGGCGACACCATCATCGGCATCAAGGGCCGCGTGGGATTCGAGGCCGCCGGCCCCATACTGATTATCGCCGCCCACAAGATGCTCGAGAAGCACACCCTCACCAAGTGGCAGCAGTACTGGAAGGACCAGGTAGGCACATGGTACGGCATGTTCCTGCATGAGTCGCAGTATCTTGAGCCGGTGATGCGCGACATCGAGGCCATGCTGCGCGAGTCGCAGCGCAATGTCAGCGGCACCGTCGAAATAATACTGCGCCCTCACTCCTACACCCTGGTAGGCATCGACTCGCCCTTCGATCTGATGAAGACCGACTTCGGCGAGTACGGCGAGGTCAACAAGGCATGGACGGCCGACGACGTCAAGGGCTTCACCAAAATTCTGGGCAACCAGATGAAGATTTATCACAACGTGCAGCTGCGCAACGGCAAAAACGACGCCGAATGATACGCGCTGGCATTATCGGAGGGGCCGGGTACACCGCCGGCGAGCTGATACGCATCCTCCTCAACCACCCCGAGGTGGAGCTTGCCTTCGTGCACTCCACCAGCAACGCCGGCGCACTGCTCTCTGACGTGCACGGCGGCCTGATCGGCGACACCGACATGCGCTTTGCCGATAGCTACGACCTCGGCGCCGTCGACGTACTCTTCATGTGCCAGGGCCACGGTTTCAGCCGCCAGTTCTGGCAGGAGAACGAGCGCCCGGCGGCTCTGCGGGTGGTGGACCTCGCGCAGGACTACCGCGACGAGAGCGACGGATATGTCTACGGCCTCACCGACCTCGGCGCCGACCGCGTGGCCGGAGCGCTTTCGGTGGCCAATCCGGGCTGCTTCGCCACTGCCATACAACTTGCCCTGCTCCCCCTGGCAGCCAAGGGCCTGATTGACTCTGAAGTTCACGTCACGGCCGTCACAGGCTCGACCGGCGCCGGCGTCAAGCCCGGGGCCACCACCCACTTCAGCTGGCGCAACGACAACCTGTCGGTCTACAAAGCCTTCAGCCATCAGCACCTTGCCGAAATCAAGCGTACTCTCGGCGCCCTGCAGGGAGGCCGCGAGCCCGAAATCAGCTTCGTGCCCGTGCGCGGCGATTTTCCTCGCGGCATTTTCGCCATGGTCTACCTCGATACCGACCTCACTGCCGGGCAAGCCGAGGAGCTCTACAAGGATTTCTACGCCTCGTCGGCCTTCACTCGCATCGCCGACCGCAGCGTCGACCTCAAGCAGGTGGTCAACACCAACAAGTGTGTGATCTCGCTCGAGAAACACGGCTCCAAGCTGCTCATCATCAGCGCTATCGACAATCTGCTCAAGGGCGCCTCGGGCCAGGCTGTAGAGAATATGAACCTCATGTTCGGCCTCGACCCCCGCGCGGGCCTTGCTCTGAAACCCTCAGCATTCTGATTATGAAACTCTTCGACGTATATTCGCTCTATGATATCGAGCCGGTGCGCGGCGAGGGCTCCTATGTGTTCACCGCCGACGGCACCCGCTATCTCGACCTCTACGGCGGCCACGCCGTGATTTCAATCGGCCACTCGCACCCGGCCTACGTCGGCGCCATCGCCGACCAAGCCGCGCGGCTGGGCTTCTACTCCAACTCGGTGCAGAACAGCCTGCAGACGCGCCTGGCCGAGAAGCTCGGTCGCGCCTCGGGCTACGACGACTATGCCCTCTTTCTGTGCAACTCGGGCGCCGAGGCCAACGAGAACGCCATGAAGCTCGCATCCTTCGCCACCGGACGCACTAAGATACTGGCCTTCGACCGCGCCTTCCACGGGCGCACCGCCGGCGCTGTAGCGGCCACCGACAATCCCGCCATCCGCGCGCCTTTCAACGCCACGCCCAACGTGGAGTTCGCCCCGCTCAACGACCTCGCGGCCACCGAGGCCCTGCTGGCCACCGGCGAGTTTGCCGCCGTGATAGTCGAGGGCATCCAGGGCGTGGCCGGCATACGCATGGTCTCCGACGACTTCCTGCGTCGCCTGCGCGAGCTCACCCGCGCCACCGGCACCATGCTTATCCTCGACGAAATCCAGAGCGGCTACGGGCGCACCGGCCGCTTCTTCGCCCATCAGTATGCCGGCAT
>CAYUFQ010000224.1:0-2119 GCA_964444045.1 uncultured Bacteroides sp. | reverse complement strand
CCGATGAGTTGCGGTACGGTGCTCACTTTTGAACACGACGAGCAGGGCCGCTCCTATGCCTACGATAAAGTTATCATGCTTGCCGGCATCGTTGGTTTTGCCAACAAGCGCGTCTCACTGAAAGGACATCCCACCGCAGGCGAAAAAGTAATCGTTATGGGCGGCGACAACTACCGCATCGGCATGGGCGGCGGCGCCGTCAGCTCCGTGGCCACCGGCCAGTACGACAACTCGATAGAGCTTAACGCCGTGCAGCGCGCCAACCCCGAGATGCAGAAGCGAGTTGCCAACGTGATACGCGCCCTGGCCGAAAGCCCCGAAAACCCCATCGTGTCAATCCACGACCACGGCGCCGGCGGTCACCTCAACGCCCTGAGCGAACTTGTGGAGGAAACCGGCGGCAAAATCAACATGAGCGCCCTGCCCGTAGGCGACCCCACGCTGTCGTACAAAGAGATCGTGGGCAACGAAAGCCAGGAGCGCATGGGCATGGTGATGGACGCCGAACACATCGACAAGGTGCGCGCCATCGCAGCCCGCGAGCGCGCTCCATTCTACGTGGTGGGCGAAACCACCGGCGACGACCGCTTCGTTTTCGAGCAGGCCGACGGCACACGCCCCATCGACCTTGCCATGAGCGATATGTTCGGCTCATCGCCCAAAACCGTAATCACCGACAAAACCGTAATCCACACATATGCCGACGCCACCCTCTCGGCCGACCGCATTCCCGATTACATCCATGCGGTGCTTGGCCTGGAATCGGTTGGCTGCAAAGACTGGCTCACCAACAAAGTAGACCGCTCGGTAACCGGCAAGGTGGCCCGTCAGCAATGTCAGGGCGCCACCCAGATGCCGCTGAGCGACTGCGGCGCAGTGGCGCTCGACTTCACCGGCGCCAAGGGCATGGCCACCTCCATAGGCCACGCGCCGCAGGTGGCGCTGGTCGATTCGGCCAAAGGATCGGTTATGTCGATAGCCGAGGCCCTGACCAACCTTGTCGGCGCACCGCTTGCCGACGGCCTGGGCGGAGTGTCGCTGTCGGCCAACTGGATGTGGCCCTGCCGCAACGAAGGCGAGGATGCCGCGCTCTATCGCGCCGTGCAGGCCGCCGGCGATTTCGCCTGCGCCATCGGAGTCAACATCCCCACCGGCAAGGACTCCCTCAGCATGACCCAGAAATATGGCGAAAAGAAAGTGTTGGCTCCCGGCACCGTAATCATCTCCGCTGCCGCCGAAACCGGCGATGTGCGAAAAATAGTCGGCCCGGTGCTCAGAGCCGAAAAATCAGGACTCTTTGCCATCGACTTCTCGCAGTGCGCCAAGCGGCTGGGCGGCTCGGCCCTGCTGCAGACCATGGGCATAATCGGCTCCGAGGCGCCCACGGTTGAAAGCCCCGACATGTTTGCCAAAGCCTTCGAGGCCGTGCAGCAGCTCGTCAAGCTCGGCCTCATCTCGGCTATTCACGATATTTCGGCCGGCGGCACCCTCACCGCCATCCTCGAAATGATGTTTGCATCCGAGCGCCCGCTGAAGGCATCGGTGGCCGTGGGCAACGACCCCGTGGCCGAACTGTTTGCCGAAAACCCCGGCGTCATCGTTCAGATTCTGCCGGGCGACGGCGATGCCGTTGAGCGCGTGCTCACCTCATTCGGCATCCACGCCGAACAGATTGCCATGATTAACCCGGCCGACAAGGCCGAGGTGCACCTGACCGGCACAATCGACATGACCCTCGACGTTGACTCCCTGCGCAGCCGCTGGTACAAGCCCTCTCACCTGCTCGACCGCCTGCAGAGCGGCATCGGGTGCGCCGATATGCGAGCCGAAAACTACGGCAAGCAGCCCGTCAGATACAAACTGCCCGAGGGCTTCGACGGCAAGATGGAATCGCGCGGCATAGCCTATCGCCATGAGCGCTCGGGAGTGCGCGCCGCCATTATCCGCGAAAAGGGAGTGAACGGCGACCGCGAAATGGCCTATTCGCTCTATCTGGCCGGATTCGACGTGAAAGACGTGCACATGACCGACCTGATGAGCGGCCGCGAAACGCTCGACGACATCAACATGATAGTGTTCTGCGGCGGATTCTCCAACTCCGACGTGCTCGGCTCGGCCA
>CAYUFQ010000223.1:0-2131 GCA_964444045.1 uncultured Bacteroides sp. | reverse complement strand
AGCAGGGCCACCATGTAGGCGCCGAAGATGCCGAACTGGGCGGCTGCGCCTATGAGCATGAGCTTGGGGTTGGCGATGAGGGCGGTGAAGTCGGTCATGGCGCCTATGCCCAGGAATATCAGGGGCGGATACCAGCCGGCGGATACGCCGCCATAGAGGATGTTGAGCACCGAGCCTTCTTCGTAGATGCCGATTTCGAGCCCGGCATGGGTGTCGAACGGAATGTTGCCTATGAGCATGCCGAAGCCGATGGGTACGAGCAGCATCGGTTCGAAGTTCTTCTTTATGGCGAGCCAGATGAAGAATATGCCTATGGCAATCATGACGAAGTTCTGGGGTTCGGCGTTATAAAGGCCGGTGAGCTGCCAGAACCGCTGCAGGTTGCCTATGATGAAATCTCCGAAGTCCATATTGTTGATGTTATGCTATTGAGTATGGTCCGGAAAAGTATCAGCCGATGGTCACCAGCACGTCGCCTTCGAGCACCGAGTCGCCCTGGTTCACCTTGATGCCGGTGATTTTGCCGTCGCGGCCGGCATGGATGGCGTTTTCCATCTTCATGGCTTCGAGCACTATGACGGTGTCGGCGGCCTTGACTGAGTCGCCCACCTTGCAGTTGATGCTGAGCACGGTGCCGGGCAGCGGTGCGGTGACGCTGCCTGCGCCGGCGGCTGCCGGAGCGGCGGCGGGACGGGGAGCTGCGGCGGGTGCTGCTGCCGATGCCACGGGGCTTACCGGTGCTGCGGCAACTCCGGGAGCGGCGGCGGGGAGTTCAACGGAGTAGTCGGTGCCGTTAACGTTGACCGTAGCCGTCGAGCCCTGAATGTCGGCAATGGTTACGTTATAGTCCTTGCCGTTGATTTTATATGAATATTGTTTCATTGTTTGGGAATGTGAGTTTTTATTTGACAGGTGGAGTTGTTCTACTTATGCGGGGTCTGGCGCATGGCCTGGGTTTTCGATGCCCATGCGGAGGCATTGTTGTGGACTATGGTCAGACGGGCGTTGCCCACCCCGGCATTGAGGTGCTGATGAAGGGCCATGGCAATGGCGGCGGCCACTTCGGCATCGGCATCTACGGGCGATTCGGGGGCGATGGTGGCGGCTTCGGGGGCGGCGGTTTTGGGGGCGCGCTTGCTCAACACGTGAATCAGCACGAAGCAGAGGCAGAGCACGAGCAGGGCGCCGAACACTATGCCCATGGCCATGCCCGACATTGCAAAGCCGTCTTCGTCAAGGTCCTTGAACTGCTGAATCTTGTTGTTGGGGCCTTTGATGTCGTTAAGGCCGCCGGGGGTAACGGCAAGTTCGGTGGTGGAGTTATCGCGCAGCTGCCAGAGGGCGTCGCCGTCGGGGGTGCGGGCATAGGAGCAGTCGACCGCGAGGGCGGCCGGCACCGTCACCGAGTCAATCAGGTTTATTCCGTCGGCATCGAAAATCGCGATGAAGTTATCCTGACCGGGCTTGAGGGTGAAGTTAACGTGGAATGTGCCGTGATTGCCCTCGCCGTCGGCGCGGAACAGGGCGGTCTGCCCTTTGCCGAGCCGGGTGCGCGAGTCGCCGCGGGGCACGTAGTATTTGGTGGGAGCGTTCATGTCGTCGGTGAGATAAATCGAGCTGATTTCCACCGGGGCATGCGTTGGATTGATAATCTCAATCCAGGCCGAGTGATTGCCGTAGTCGTCAACGACGGAGGTGGCGTTCTCCACCATCACCTCGTTGATGCGCAGGCTTTTGCGGCCCTGACCCTGGGCGGCCGGCACGGCAAGGGCCATGACGGCGCACAGGGCTGTGAGTTTCGATAATGTGTTCATCGCCATGAGGATTTACAAGGGGATATTGCCATGCTTCTTGGCGGGATTGGTGACGCGCTTGGTGGCGAGGGTCTCCAGGGCGCGAATTATGCGGAAACGGGTGGTCGACGGTTCGATAACGTCGTCGATATAGCCGTATTTGGCGGCATTGTAGGGGTTGCAGAATAGCTTGTTGTATTCGGCCTCCTTCTCGGCGAGCACGGCCTTGGGGTCTTCGGCGGCCTTTGCCTCCTTGGCATAGAGCACCTCAACGGCGCCGGCGCCGCCCATAACGGCGATTTCGGCCGAGGGCCATGCGTAGTTGATGTCGCCGCGGA
>CAYUFQ010000222.1:0-2142 GCA_964444045.1 uncultured Bacteroides sp. | reverse complement strand
CCACTACGAGCATCACGCTCAGCAGGTCGGGGGTGAGGCCGGGCCACGGGGCGTCGGCAATGGTCATTATCGAGCCGTCGAGCGCCGTGTCGATGACGTAGCTTTGCTGCTCGGGCACGAACAGGTCGTCGCCGCGCTGCTCGATGGCTATGCCGAGGCGGCGGAAGCTCTCGGGAATGATGCCGAGATTGCCGTAGCTCACGTCTTTGATGGTGAGCGAGCTGCGCGTCATGGCCGCCATGCCGATGAAGCTGCCCACCTCTATCATGTCGGGAAGCACGCGGTGCGAGGTGGATATGTCGCTGCCGGCCGGGCCGATGCCGTGGATGGTGAGCAGGTTGCTGGCCAGCCCTTCGATTTTCACCCCGAGCTTGCCGAGCAGGCGGCAGAGCTGCTGCACGTAGGGCTCGCAGGCGGCATTATAGATGCGCGAGGTGCCCGAGGCCAGGGCGGCGGCCATGACTATGTTGGCCGTGCCGGTAACCGAAGCCTCGTCGAGCAGCATGTCGCAGCCGCGCAGGCCCCCCTCGGGGGCGGTGAGCAGAAACGCCTCGTATTTGGGGCAATATTCCATCGAGGCGCCCAGGTTGAGCATGCCCTGAATGTGGGTGTCGACCTTGCGGCGGCCTATCTTGTCGCCGCCGGGCTTGGGAAAGTAGGCCCGGCCCAGGCGGCCCAGCAGGGGGCCTACCAGCAGCACCGAGCCGCGCAGCCCGGCGCAGCGCTTTATGAAGTCGAGCGAGTTGACGTAGTCGGTGTTGAGCGTGTCGGCGCAGAAGGTGTAGCGCCCTACTCCGCTGCGGGTCACTCTCACTCCCATCGCCGCCATGAGGTCTATGAGGTTGTGTACGTCGAGAATCTCGGGCACGTTGTCAATCTCAACCTCGTTGCGGCTGAGCAGCGCGGCGCAGATTACCTGCAGCGCCTCGTTTTTGGCGCCCTTGGGGGTGATGGTTCCGGAGAGCCGGTGGCCTCCTTCTATGATGAATTTGCTCATAGGTGTTCAACTTCGGGATTTAAGGTTATGTTGAAGCGCCGCTGCACTTCCGATACTATAGTGTGCTCAAGGCCTACCACGTCGGCAGCCGTTGCCCGGCCGTCGGTATTTACGATTACCAGCGGCTGGCCGGGCCATACCGACGCGCCGCCAACCGCCGCTCCCTTGAGCCCCGCCCGGTCTATCAGCCATGCGGCCGGCACCTTGTAGAGGCCGTTGCCAAGGTCATAGCGGGGCATGTCGGCTTCGAGCAGCGCGGCCGGCACTTCGGGATTGCGGAAAAATGAACCGGCCGAACCTACTTCGGCAGGGTCGGGCAGCTTGGCGCGGCGCGTGGAGAGCACCGCCTGACGCACCCGCCGGGGGGTGGGGTCGGAGAGCTCGCGCAGGGTGCCGTAGTCGAGATTGGCCGGCGCGCTCTCCGGCTGCAGCTGCAGCCGGGCGCTGATAATCACGTATCGGCCGGCCTCGGCCTTGAGGCGCGATGAGCGGTAGGCATAGCGCATCCATTCGCGGCTGACGGTCAGGAGCCGGCCGCTGACGGTGTCGAGCAGCTCGGCGTCGATGAGCAGCGCGCCCGTTTCGGCGCCATAGGCTCCGGCGTTCTGCACCAGGGCGCCCCCCAGAGTGCCCGGAATACCGCTCAGATTCTCCATGCCGCGCAGGCCGAGCGAGGCGGTGAGCTCACACAGGCCGTCGAGCACCGCGTGCGCATCGGCCTGCATGACCATGTCAGCGATGACCGCCTTCGGTTCACCCGTGCGCAGCAGCAGTGTGCCTCCGAACGGCTTTGTCAGCAACAGGTTGCTCCCGCCGCCGATAACCTTCAGCGGCCGGGGCAGCGAATCATCGGCCAGCGCCCGGCGCAGGTCGGCCACGTCGCGCCAGCGTACCAGAGCCGCAGCCCGCGCCGGAATCCGGAATGTGGTCAGATGCCCCACCTCCGCATCTCGCTCAATGCAAAAAGTTTCGTTCATATTCTGCAAAGTTAACATAAATTTTTGTTCCACAAAACAATTTGACGTGAGTTCGACTGAAATTGCAGTAATCCCATGGACTTAACGGCACGCCCGGAGAGTGGAGAGTGGAGAGTGGAGGCAACCCGAAGGGTTGACCTGTTTAGTAGCCCCGGGTTGCGCGAAGCG
>CAYUFQ010000221.1:0-2148 GCA_964444045.1 uncultured Bacteroides sp. | reverse complement strand
TGGGGGTTCTTGAATATGAAGAAGAAGAGAATGGCCACCACGGCCGCATAGGCGGCGAAGATGAGCCATGACTCCTGCCAGCCCGAGGTTACCTGTTGCTGCACGTCGGCGGGCCAGGGGAGCGGAGTGCCGTCGGGGGCGGTGTAGGCCGAGGTGTCGGGCACGAGTTTGTTAACTATGCAGTTGCCGGCTATGAAGGTGCCGATCGAGGCGCCGATGCCGTTGGTCATGAGCATGAACAGGCCCTGGGCCGACGAGCGCTGGGCCGGTTCGGTCCTGAAGTCGACGTAGATGCCGCCGCTGACGTTGAAGAAGTCGAAGGCCACGCCATAAACGATGCAGCTGAGTATCAGCAGCGTCACTCCGGGGAAGTTGGTGTTGCCCACGCCGAAGAAACCGAAGCGCAGCACCCACCCGAACATGGCCATGAGCATCACTCCCTTGATGCCGAACTTGCGCAGGCATATGGGAATGAGCAGTATGCAAAGCGCCTCGGCGCATTGCGATATGGAAATCAGGAACGTGGGATTTTCGGCCCAGAATCCGCCCTTGAATGCGTCGATGTGGTTGAAATGGTAGACGAACGACGAGCCGTAGGTGTTGGTGATCTGCAGCGAAACGCCAAGCAGCATCGAGAAGATGAAGAATATGGCCATCTGCTTGTCTTTAAACAGCCTGAAAGCCTTCAGACCGAACGTTTCGGCCATGCTCTTGCCCGAACCTTTGTTGACCGGACAGTTGGGCATCGTCAGCGCGTAGACGGCAAGCAGGAAGCTGAATATGCCGGAGAGGTAAAACTGCGTGTGGCTGTGCTGTATGGTCACTCCTCCGATGCTGACGAAGTTTACCATCAGCTCGGCCACGATGAAGCCCACAGTGCCAAATACGCGAATCACCGGAAAGTCCTTTACCGTGCTCATGCCGTTCTGCTCCAGGGCGTTGAATGCCACTGAGTTGCTAAGGCCGATAGTGGGCATGAAGAAGGCCACTGAAATAGTGTAGAGCGTGAAAATCGGCGCGAACTGCAGGTTGCCTCCCTGCGAGGCGGCCATGACTCCGGTGGCACACATGCACGTGCCGGCTATGAAGTGACACATGCTCAGGGTTTTCTGAGCCGGAATCCAGCGGTCGGCCACTATGCCGATAAGGGCCGGCATGAAAATCGACACGAGTCCCTGCACGGTGTAGAACCAGAATACTTGCGAACTCAGACCGTTGGAGCTCAGATACATGCCCATGGAGATGAGATATGACCCCCATACGGCAAATTCCAGGAAGTTGAGAAGCGAAAGGCGTGCTTTCAGGCTACTGTTCATCTTTATTCTTTTTTGATTTGATTATTTCGGTTATGCGTGAGGCTTCTTCGTAATCTTCGCGTTCAATGGCCTCGTTGAGGCTCTGCTGCAGCTGCTCGATGGTGGGCTCCATAGCTGCCGCCTGCATTGGCGAGGCGGGCTGACTTACCTGACCCTCAATCACGAATCCACATTCGTGAAGAATCTTTTCGGTGGTGTAAATCGGCGCGTTTGTGCGCATGGCTATGGCCAGCGCGTCCGATGTGCGGGCATCGAGAGTTACGCGCCGCTCGCCGTCGGTGAATGATATTTCGGAGAGAAACAGCCCGTTTTCAAAGCTGTGGATAAACACCTCTTCCATGGCTATGCCGAAGGCATGGGTAAAGGCGGCAAACAGGTCGTGGGTGAGCGGGCGGGGCAGCTCAATGTGCTCCATCCGCGATGCGATGGAGCGGGCTTCGGCCTCGCCGATAATCACGGGGATGCGCACCGGGCCGTCTACCTGCGCCAATATCAGGGCGTAGGTGCCTTTTGAAATAGGTTCGGTGCTTAGCCCGAGTATTTTGAGTCTGATTCTGTGGCTCTCCATGTTGAGTGTATTGTTGTTCTGGGGGGATGGTTAAAGGGTTATGACGGCCGAGCCGTGGCATATGCGGTGGTCGCGGTCGTAGATTACGGCAAACTGCCCCGGGGCGATGCCCTGCACTTTCTCTTCGCTTTCTATGCGGTAGTTGCCCATGTCGTCGAGCTTTATCAGCCGCCCGGGAATGAATTCGGGCGAATGGCGGTTTTTGAACGCAATGTCGGTCAGTCCGGGGTCTTTGGTAATCCATTGCATCTCGCTCAGCATGAT
>CAYUFQ010000220.1:0-2154 GCA_964444045.1 uncultured Bacteroides sp. | reverse complement strand
GTTGACCGCCTGGCCATCGTGATGGAAAATGGTGAGATGTTCGTTGAGGAATACACCCTCGTGGCCGTGGCCGACTATGTGCTCTCCCACACCCCCGGAGCCACGGTAAGCAACCTCAGCTCATCGCGCGCCCTGCGCGACGTTACCCGCAAGCACGGTTGCAGCTACTCCGCTTCGGCCGTTGGCGAAGTGAACGTCACCACCGAGATGAAGCGCACCGGAGCCGTTATCGGCGGCGAAGGCAATGGCGGAGTGATTTATCCCGAACTCCATTATGGCCGCGATGCCCTCGTGGGCGTGGCCCTCTTCCTCACCCTCATGGCCAAGAGCGGCAAAAAGGTAACCGAGCTCAAGGCCGGCTATCCTCAGTATGCCATTGCCAAAAACAAGATTCAGCTCACCCCCGACATCGACGTCGACGCCATCCTCGCCGCCGTGAAGACCAAGTTTGCCAACGAAGAGGTGAACGACATCGACGGCGTGAAAATCGACTTTGCCGACAAGTGGGTGCACCTGCGCAAGAGCAACACCGAACCCATTATCCGCATCTATTCCGAGGCTTCCACCATGGAGCAGGCCGAGGCTCTGGCGCAGGAAATCAAGGATGTTATCAACTCGCTGGTTTAAACACCTGTCGCTCGCACTCGCGGCGCCGCTGCTTTGCGGCGCCGCTGCTTTTGCGCAAAATGATGGCGGCCGCGCCCTGGCCCGCCTCAGCGTTGTGAGCATGCGCGAGCATGCGGCCCATTCGGCCCAGCAGGTAAGCCAGGCGCTGATGGGCACTCCCGTCAGAGTGCTCGAAAAGGGTAGGGAGTGGAGCCGCGTGCGCACGCCCGACGGCTACGAAGGCTGGATAATCAACCACTCGCTGGCGTTCCTCTCGCCCGCGGAGTTTGCCCGCTGGGAGTCCGCCCCCAAAGTGATGGTCACCTCCCCCTATGAGTTCCACGATGCCGACGGCCGCACCGACCTGGTTCATGGCGACGTTCTCGTGGAGCGGGGCGACTCGCTCATGCTCCCCGACGGCCGCATGATTCTCAGGCCTCACGGAGCCGTGGCGCCGCTCGACTCCGTGGCCCGCGCCCCGTTTCGGCCTGAAGAGCTGCCCCGCTTCGCCGCATTATATTATGGTGTGCCCTATCTGTGGGGCGGCCTGTCGAGCAAAGGCATGGACTGCTCGGGGCTCGTGCGCATGGCCTACATGGCCCAGGGACGTCTGCTGCCGCGCGACGCCTGGCAGCAGGCCCGCGAGGGAGTGGAGGTGCCCGCCGATTCGCTCCGCAGCGGCGACCTCATCTTCTTCGGCAATCCGCAAACAGGCAAAATCACCCACGTGGCCATCTACGCCGGAGGCGGCGAATACGTCCACTCCTCGCAGATGGTGCGCCGCAACAGCCTCGACCCCTCGTCGCCCCTCTACCTGCCGCTCAAGGTGGTTTGCCGCCGCCGGATAGAAGGAAATCCGCTCTGAACCTCGTCCAAAAGCACACATTTTGCGTATAATTTTCGCAAATTTTTGGAAGAATAGAAAAAAGTCTGTAAATTTGCCGTTAGAATGTGAGCGGATATTCGTTGAAACTCACAGCCTTAAATCATTTGACACAATTTTAACCAATTTATAATCATTAAATTACAGTTCTTTAACAAAAATGGAAGCTAAAGTTCCCGTCTCCCCTGCAAAGGGGCACGCCCCCGTTAAGTCAAACGTGTCCGGCGTAAAGAATGCATTCTTGGTAATCCTCGCTTGCTTTGTGGTTGCCGTATGCCTTTTCCTCTTCGTGTTTGGTGCTCCCTCGCACTTCACTGACGAAAACGGTCAGGCCATTACCAATGCCGGTGCCACCATGTGGACCTACGAAGGTAAGTTCAACCCCCAGGACCTGATTGGTACTATCTTCAAGGGCGGTATCATCGTGCCTGTGCTCCAGACCCTGTTCCTCACCGTTATCGTGCTCTCAGTTGAGCGCTACATCGCTCTGCGCAGCGCCAAGGGTAGCGGCAACGTCACCAAATTCGTCGCTGCTGTAAAGGCCAAACTCGAAAAGAACGACATCGCCGGCGCTCAGGAACTCTGCAAAAAGCAGAAAGGCTCTGTTGCTGCCGTTGTCAGCGCCGCTCTGGTTCGCTATGACGAAATGGATAAGAACACCGTTC
>CAYUFQ010000219.1:0-2178 GCA_964444045.1 uncultured Bacteroides sp. | reverse complement strand
CCGGCCCTCAACCCACGGCTATTCTATAGATGCCCCTCGCCGGGGCATCCCGCCCTCGCACCCCTGCCTTCCTTGCGGTGCGGGTTCGTCTGTCGCACATTCCCGCTTGCGGGAATGACCGGGGCGCCGGGCTGCGGGATTTTGGGGGCGGGGCGCGGAAATCACGCGATTTTTCATTACATTTGCGGCGTCATGACAATGAAATCTCTTTTTATCGCTATGGCGATGGCGGTTGTGACGGCGCTGTCGGCCCTGGGGGCTGACTATGCCGCGCTGCGCCGTGAGGCCGACGCCTCGCAGGCGGCGGTGACGTCGCCATCGGCTCCGTGCAACAGCCGCGCTGAAACGTTTGCGGAATTTATTGTGAAATTCACGGTGGATGAGGCTTTTAACGCCGAACGTTCGAAAATTTCGCCGATGTTTGCCATCAAACCGATCGCCAACTACCGCGCCCTGGTTGTGACCTCGGGGCATGAGGCGGGCTACTATCAGGTGTGGCAGGAAAAAGGCCCTGATGTGGTGAAGCTCGCATGTGCCTACGCCGACTCGCCGGCTGATTATCTGTATATTTTTCGCCGTCAGGGGGACAAATGGTTCCTCGTTGACCGCGTCACTCCCGACTTCTGACAATGAAACGTTACAATCTGATCAACAACTCCTTAGGCTGGTTCTGCTTCGCGATAGCAGCCGTGACCTATCTACTGACCCTTGAGCCGACGGCAAGTTTCTGGGACTGCCCCGAGTTCATTCTGCAGGCCATGAAATTTGAGGTGGGACATCCGCCGGGCAACCCGGTGTTTATGCTCGCAGGCCGTTTCTTTGTCAATTTCGCCGGCGGCGATGTGACGAAGGTTGCCGTGATGGTCAACGCGATGTCGGCGCTGCTCTCGGCGGGCACGATACTGCTGCTGTTCTGGACCATCACCCACCTTGTCAAACGGCTGACGGTGAAGGACGATGCCACCGAAGTGAGCCTGACGCAGATGCTGGTGATTTTCGGCTCGGGAATATGCGGCGCGCTGGCCTACACGTGGAGCGACACCTTCTGGTTTTCGGCCGTAGAGGGCGAAGTGTATGCGTTTTCGTCGTTCTGCACGGCGCTGGTGTTCTGGCTGATCCTGAAATGGGAGAACCGCGCCGACGCGCCTCACAGCGATAAATATCTGATTCTGATAGCCTACGTGATAGGCATCTCCATAGCTGTCCACCTGCTCAACCTGCTCTGCATCCCGGCGATCGTGCTCGTTGTTTACTACCGCAAATGGACCGACACCACCGCCAAGGGCTCGCTGATAGCGCTGGGCATCTCGGCCGTGATAGTGGGGCTGATTCTCTACGGCCTCGTGCCCGGATTTGTGGAGGTGGCGCAGTATTTCGAGCTCTTCTTTGTCAACACCCTCGGGATGAGCTACAACATGGGCGTGCTGATCTACGCCCTGATGCTCGTCGGGGCGTTCGTGTGGGCCCTGTCGGCGCTCTACCGGCAGAACTCGGTCAGCGCCGTGCGCTGGAGCGTGCTTGCGAGCGTGTTGCTCTCGGGCATCCTGTTTATCGGGTCGAACATCTGGATCCCTATCATCCTGATCGCCGCGCTGGCCACTTACCTGTGGTGTGCCAAGAAACTCTCCGTCAGGATTCTCAACATCGCCATTCTGAGCATCTTCGTGATCTTCGTGGGCTATTCGAGCTACGCGCTGCTGCTGATCCGCTCGTCGGCCAATCCGCCGATGAACCAGAACGCCCCCGACAACGTGTTTGCCCTGGCGTCCTACCTCAACCGCGAGCAGTATGGCGACCGGCCCCTTTTCTACGGCCAGACATTCCAGTCGGGCGTGGTCTACAAGCTTGACCAGACCGGCGACTACAAGCCCCTCTACGACGAGGGCGACGCGGAATATGTGAAAGTGGTCAAGACATCGCCCGATCAGAAGGACGAGTACATAATGACCGGCCACAAGCGCGACTACACCTACACGCCCGAGCTCAACATGCTGTTTCCGCGCATCTACAGCGGCGCCCACTCGAAGGCCTACACCGACTGGCTCGGCCATGAGATAGGCTATCCCGTCGACGCCACCTTAGCGGTTGACGAAAACGGCACACCCGTGCAGAAAACGCCGCGCCGCAAACCCTCCGTGGCCGACAATCTCAACTTTTTCCTGATCTATCAGCTCAACC
>CAYUFQ010000218.1:0-2188 GCA_964444045.1 uncultured Bacteroides sp. | reverse complement strand
TCAATGGTGAAGGGCGGGGTGAGCGAGGCATTGAGCACGGTCAGCCCCGTGGCTATGATTTCGATATCGCCGGTGGGCAGATTGGGATTCTTTGCGGTGCGTTCGGCAACGGTGCCGGTGACTTGAATCACGTATTCGCGGCCAAGATGATTGGCCCGCTCGCAAAGCTCGGCATCGTTTTCAACGTTGAAAACCACCTGAGTAAGGCCATAGCGGTCGCGGAGGTCAACGAAGGTCATGCCTCCCATTTTGCGGATGCGCTGCACCCATCCGGCCAACGTCACCGTTTGGCCTGCATTTGCCATGCGGAGTTCACCGCAAGTGTTAGTTCTAAACATTGTCTGCACGTGTTATTTCAGATACTTTTTCAGCCCGCAAATTTAAGAAAAAATCCTCACGCGTGCAAATGCAATTAAAATGCACCCGTTCAGGGGCGGCGGGCAAGGCGGGCGTTGAGGGTGTCGCGCAGGGCAGCGTCTGACGCCCTGAGTATCCAGGGCTGGAACTGGGTCATGGAAATCGGCATGGAGCAGTCGAGATTCGGAAAGTCAGATGCCAGGGCGCGGGCCACTTCGCCGTTCACCACCACCAGCGGCACGCTGTCGGCTCCGAGTGCCAGCTCAAGCAGCAGGCGCTCCGAAGTGGCGTCGCGCTCAAGCAGGTTGATCCTGACTCCGGTTTCGCGCTCAAGGTTTCTGATGCGCGATGCCATGGGCGAGTCTTTCACGGTCACCACCGTCATGTCGGCCAGCTGAAGCGGCGAAGTGATGGCGGGAGCCGCCCCGGCCGAGTCGACCCGCTGCACCAGCACCTGACGGTCAAGGTAGACCGGTGTGGTGAATATATAGCGGCTATCCATGTCGGCCGTTTGCGGCAGGTCGGCCACCACGAGGTCATATCGCCCCTCGTCAAGCCCCTTGAGGCCGGTGGCAGGGTTGGTGATGGGAGTGATCACGAAGGGGAGGCCGAGAGCCCGCAGCGCCTCATAGTCAGTGCCGGCCAGGGAGTCGCCGGCGGAGTAGAACGAGCCGGGCGCCAGCTGCATGGCCACGCGCAGCGTGTCGCCGCCACCCGATGCGGGCAGCGGCCCGTCGGTCCAGCGGCGGCAATGCTTCAGGCTGAACATGATGCCGAGCGTAACGGCAAGCAGCAACACATACAGCAGCAGCCTGCCCGATGATTTCTGTGGTATACGCTTCATATTAACAATAACGCCCGAATCGGCCGGTTAGTTGGCAAAGTCGACGCTCAGGCCGAAAAGGAAGCGCGCCGGATTCAGCGGATAGTGCAAGGCCGAAAAGCGCCCTTTGCCGCCGAAAAGACCGTCGTTGAGATGGGAGTAGAGCACGTAGAAGCGAACCTTCTTGAGCTTCATGTTGGCGTAAACGTCGACCATCGGATAGTTGCCCAGCTTGATTTCCTGCTGGTTGGTAAACGTCATCGTTGCCGGCTGATAGCCATGCCCGTAGTAGCTCGTGGAGTAGGTGCAGTCAATGCCTACCTGCGCATACAGGGTGGCCAGGCGGAACTTGATGTAGAGGTTTGACCACAGGGTGAGGTCGGGCAGGGGAATCACGGCCTGGTTCGATGATTTCTGATACGTGATTTTATTATCCCAGTGCAATATGCCGGCATGCAGGCGCTGGTCGATGCTCGCCGAGAATATCTGCACGTTGCCCGAATGTTGCACCGGCAGGGCGTCCGGGCCGAAATACACAAGATTCTGGGCGTTTTCAAGTCCGGCCGAAAGGCGCGTGGCCGTGTGGGCCACGTTGAGCACTCCGCCGAAGCGCAGACGG
Source organism: uncultured Bacteroides sp. (assembly GCA_964444045.1). GTDB lineage: Bacteria > Bacteroidota > Bacteroidia > Bacteroidales > Muribaculaceae > UBA3263. The sequence continues at coordinate 389 of CAYUFQ010000218.1, read as the reverse complement.
CGGGTCTTGCCGAAATCGTTCTTCCACATGAAGTGATTGCTCACGTATTCGCGCAGAAAAAACGATGGCTTCAGATTGGTGAAGTCAACGTATGGCCTGAGCGAAACAGTGTCGCCAAGCATCCGCAGGCGCAGGTCCAGATGGCCGCTTACGGTCAGTTCGCCGGCATAGGCTCCTGCCAGGCCGATGCACACGTCGCCCGCATAGCGCAGGGTGTTGCCCTGAGCTTTGGCCAGACGGCCGCCCACATAGAGCGAGTGTTCGGTGGCGGTGGGTCTGATGCCGGTGTGCACGCCCTCGATGGTGTCGGCGCGGGTCTGAGTGTGGTGGCTCACCTTGTGCATGGCGTAGGCCGACAGGCCGGCCTTGGCATACTTGTTGAAGCCCTC
>CAYUFQ010000217.1:0-2202 GCA_964444045.1 uncultured Bacteroides sp. | reverse complement strand
TTGATGCCGAAGCGGGCGCGGAGCGGAGCCGTGAGCAGGCCGCTGCGGGTGGTGGCTCCGACAAGGGTGAAGGGGCTGAGGGTCAGTTGCACGCTGCGTGCTCCGGGCCCCTTGTCGATCATGATGTCGATTTTGTAGTCTTCCATAGCGGAGTAGAGATACTCCTCCACTACGGGGCTCAGCCTGTGAATCTCGTCGATGAAGAGCACATCGTTGGGCTCGAGCGAGGTGAGAATGCCGGCCAGGTCGCCGGGCTTGTCGAGCACCGGACCTGAAGTGACCTTCATGCTCACTCCAAGCTCGTTGGCAATGATGCCGCTGAGGGTGGTCTTGCCGAGTCCGGGCGGGCCGTGGAGCAGGGTGTGGTCAAGCGCTTCGCCGCGCATGCGGGCTGCTGCGACGAACACCTTTAGGTTCTCTACTATCTTCTCCTGTCCGGCAAACGATTCGAACTCAACCGGGCGCAAGGCCTTTTCCGCATCGCGCTCCTCGCCCGAGCGGGGCCGGATGGCTTCGGTGCGGATGTCGAGGCCGTCGCCGGCGGGTTCGTCGTCGTGAGTCGCCTTATTTCGTTGAGCCATAAAGCACCGGGTTCGTGGCCGGGTCGTTATACATCTTCATCTGCCGATACACCTTCATGTATTTGCGTCCGGCGGCTATGTCGTCGAGCAGGGTGTCGATGGCCGCGATGAGGTCGGCGCGCTGCTCTTCGAGAATGGCGAGCTTGGCGGCGCAGCGTTCGCGGTGGTCGGCCGTGGCGTCGGTTCGCTCGGCCTCGGCGCGCATGTGGTGAATCTTCAGCGCGAGAATCGACAGGCGGTCGAGCGCCCAGGCCGGGCTTTCGGTGTTGATGGTGGCATCGGCCAGCGGCTCAACGCCGGCAAACCGGGTGCGGAAGTAGGTGTCGATTTCCTCGACCATGTCGGTGCGCACCTGATTGCTGCGGTCAATGCGGCGTTTCAGGGCCAGCGCCTCAACGGGGTCGATGTGGGGGTCGCGTATGATGTCCTCAAGATGCCACTGCACGGCGTCCACCCAGTTCTTTTCGAACATGACGGCCTCGACCGAACCCTTTTCGTAAGGGTTCGGCGAGGGAGCGTCAACGTTGTCGGTCACGTGATAGGCCCTGGTGGCTTCGTCGAATATCGAATATGCCTTTTCAACGAACGTCATCAGCCGACTGCAGGGGTGTTAATGGTTTCGGTAGAGGCGGCCGTGCGCATGGCGTCCCAGCCGAGGGCGCTGGCGCCGAGCACTGCGGCATCGGCCTCTTTCAGCTCCGACTTGAGAATCTTCACCTTGCCTTTGTGGAACGACAGGGCATTCTTGTTGAACGATTCGATGAGGGGGTTGAACAGAAGGTCGCCCGACTTTACCAGGCCGCCGAACAGCACGAAAGCCTCGGGCGAGGTGAACGCGGCAAAGTCGGCAAGCGCCTCGCCGAGCACCCTGCCGGTAAATTCGAATACGCTCTGGGCTATCGGGTCGCCGGCCACTGCGGCGTCATACACGTCTTTCGACGTGAGGTCGGTGCCCGGAATATTGCGCAGAATCGAGGGCACTGACGGCGATGCCTCGAGAAATTCGAGGGCCGAGCGCACCACTCCGGTGGCCGAGCAGTAGGTCTCCAGGCAGCCTTCGCGTCCGCAGCCGCAAGGCCTGCCGCCGCGGCGGGCTATGATGTGGCCGAGTTCGCCGGCAAGGCCGTCGGCGCCATAAATCATCTGGCCGTTCGACACTACGCCGCTGCCCACTCCGGTGCCGAGCGTAATCATGATGAAGTCGCGCATGCCGCGGGCGGCGCCATAGGTCATTTCGCCGATGGCGGCGGCGTTGGCGTCGTTGGTCACTGCCACGGGAATGCCGAATTTCTCTTCGAGTTTCTGAGCCAGCGGCAGCTCTCCCTTCCATATGAGGTTGGCGGCGTGCTCGATTTTGCCGTTGTAGTAGTTGGCGTTAGGGGCGCCTACGCCTATGCCGCCCACTTTGCCTTCGGCGTCGTTGGCCTTGATGAGCTTGGTGGCTTCGGTGTAGAGCTCGTCGATATAATCGTTGAAGTCGGCGTGTTTCTTGGTTTTGATCGCACCGGTGGCCACTACGATGACGCGGGCGTCGACAATGCCGAACACCGTGTTGGTGCCGCCTATATCAATGCCGAGTACATAAGGTTTTTCCATGGGATTTTCGGGGGGTTCAGAGGGT
>CAYUFQ010000216.1:0-2204 GCA_964444045.1 uncultured Bacteroides sp. | reverse complement strand
GGGCTCTTCGCTTGAGCAGGCGGCCATGGTTATGGCGGCGGCTCCGAGGAGAAGTTTTGAATAAATGTTCATGATTGATTTTGTTAAATAAATTATGTTTGTTGATTACTTGTTGTCTGTTTCTGTTTCTTTGGTGGTACGTGCCGTGATGGTCACCGAGGTGTGCTTGCGGATGGCTTCGATGTTGGCCAGATAGTCGGCCGCCTGCCCGACTCCGCCCTCGAGGGCGCCGGTGAAGTAGCTTACGGCGTCGGCATAGTTGCCCTGACGGGCCGCGATGACGCCGCGGGCAAAGTCGGCCTCGGGGGTCACGCCCGCCTTGAGCAGGTGCTTGCGGGCAAGGGCCAGGTCGTTGGCCTGAAGGGCCACGTTGGCCGCGTTGAGGTTGAGCATCGGGTCGTCGGGATAAATCTCGGCCGCTTTACGCATCACTGCCGCATATTCCGGCGAGGCCTGACCGTACTGGCCGGCTATCGTGTAGAAGTCTACCGGGCGCAGGCTTGTCGGGTCGGTGCTGTAAAGGCGCATCAGGTCTTTCAGGTCGGTGTAGACCCTGATGCGGTAGTTGACCGAGTAGTCCGAGTGGCGGAGCCACGGGTATATCTCCGAGAGTATCACCTTGTAGTCGGCGGGATACATGCGCTTTATCATGTCGTTTTTGGCATCGGGCTCAATCGGGCTGTCGATTAGCGCGATTATCTCCGGCCGGTGGGCTATGTTAAAGGAGAGCGAGTCGGTCATGTAGCGGCGCAGGCCGGCCCAGTCCTCGGGCTCGAACGAGTTGGTGAAGATGCTGTCGGGCAGGTTGAAGTACTTGCCGCTGTAGTCGCGCACGTAGTCGGTGAGCGTACGGGTACGCCCCATGGCCAGGCGCGTGTTGTTGGCGTAGCTGCCTTCGGGCGACGCGAAGCCCTTTATGTGGATGCCGGTGATGATGGCGTCGGAGTCGTTGCGCACGAAGTCAATCGAGTTGATTATCTTGGCGATTTCGCTGCGGTTTATCATGTAGTCGGGCTTGAGCTCGGTGCGGTTAACCACGAACGATACGAACGCGCTGCCTTTGATGTTCTTCTCTACCGGGGCGTTGTCGACCGGAGGGGCAAATACGTACTGCTCAATCAGGTCGGGGCGCGTGGTGTTTATCCGGGCTATCTCCGTCAGGCCCCGTTCGCTCGTGCCGGGTATCAGTGCCGGGCGCCGGCAGCAGGTCGCGCCCTGGCGCCGCAGTTCGACTACCGACTGCTCCATCCACGGCTGAAGCTCAACGGTGGAGCTGACAACCGCAACCCCTTCCTTGCCGGCGCGGAACACGTCGGATGTCGGGCCGTCGAGCTCGCCGTTGCGCAGCCGGGAATACCACCGGTTGCGGCCGCAGATGCGTATCGTGGCCAGCGCCAGCGAGTCGGTGCCGGCGGCGCTGAAAATCATCGGAGTGAAGAGTTCTTCGGCGTCGCGACTGAGCTGCAGCCGTTCGGTCTGAAACTCGATGGTCACAGTCAGGGTGCCGGCCTGCTCGTTGAGCTCAACGGCGGCCGTGTATATCTCCGGGTCTACCGGCTGCGCGGCTGCGGCGGCAATGCTTATGCCGAAGCCTGCCATGAGGGCGGATATGATTTTGCGCATAGTTGTCAGAAGGTGTAAATCAGGTTAACGGCTACCTTGGTCAGGCCGAAATAGTTGTGGGGGTCGTCGGTCTTGAGCAGACGGCCGCAGTTGAAGCAGCTGTAGACGTCGCTGTTGGTGTAGATCCAGCCGATGCCGAGCTCGGCCTCGATGTTCCAGTGGCGCGACAGTATCCACGAGTAGCCGTAGCCTATGCCGGCGCCAACCATCCAGCCCTGCATGCGCCGGTCGCTCAGCTGAGAGAAGTCTGTGCCGAGAAACTTGATGTTGTTCTTCAGGTTGCCGAAGTTGTATTGCCCGCCGATGGCGTGGGCTGCAAGGAAATGGCCGCTGAAGCGCTGACAGAACCAATAGCGGGCTTCGGGCTGCACCATCCACTGCTTCCAGCGGTGGTCGTTGACCGTCCAGGCGTTGATGGTGGCCGACAGGTCGAACGTCCATTGGGGAGCCACGCCGGCCTCGATGCCTACGGTGGGGCTGAGCAGAGCATCGTAGAGCAGGTTAGTTTTCAGCGCAACATTCTCGCCTGCCGAAGCCGAGAAAACCCCTGCCAGAGCTGTTACCGCTGCGGCAAGCAAATG
>CAYUFQ010000215.1:0-2223 GCA_964444045.1 uncultured Bacteroides sp. | reverse complement strand
TCCACTCTCCACTCTCCACTCTCCACTCTCCACTCTCCACTCTCCACTCTCCACTCTCCACGAAACAGAATCCCGCAACCGGATTGGCTGCGGGATTCTGTTTCAGTAGCGAATCCGGGACTCGAACCCGGGTTTCCGCCGTGAGAGGGCGGCGTGCTAGACCACTACACTAAATCGCCATCTATCGATGTCTTTTCACGCCGCAAAGTTACGCACTTTTTTTCACCCCTGCAAATTTTTTTCAACATTTTTCGCAGCCGAAAAATTCACAATCTACAATATATTGAAAATCAATAATTTACCCCCCCCCACATGCGAAATTTCATGCAATTTTCCTTTGAAAACTCATCCGTATGACTTAATTTTGCATCCATAAACCCATATAATTTACAATAACCCAACAATCACTTTTCATGAAACACAAATCCCTGCTCCAAAGCCTGATGATTATGCCATGGCTGCTCGGAGCATCGCTTGCATCTGTTCCTGCTCCGGCATCGGCCCAGGCGGTATTCTTTCCGCAGGAGCAACAGCCGGGCACAGCGCGGGCAACGGAGGCCGACGGCGTGATAACGCTGAGCAACGAGCTTCTTAACGCATCGTTCGTCAACAAAAACAACAAACTGACATTCGGCGGCTGCCCCGAGCTCAACCTCGAAAGCGGCACCGAACTCTTCACTATTACCCTTGGCGACGAAGTCACCACAGTGCCCGCTTCGGAAATGACACTGACCGACTGGGGCCACAAACCGCTCAGCGGCAACCCCGACGCCACAGTGGCTTCCGAGAAGATTGACGGCCAGGCCGTGTATGCCACCCTTACCTACGGCGACCTCGAATTCGAATGGCAGGCCATACTGCGCGACGGCTCGCACTACATCCGCACCACCCTGGCCGTCACGGCCAAGAAAAACGTGGCCATGCACAACATCATCCCCATGACCTACAACATACCCGCCGAACTTGCTCCGGCGGTAGTGGGCAACACCCGCGGCGCCATCCTCGCCTCCGACAGGCTCTTCGCCGGACTTGAAACCCCCACCGGCTACAACTCCGTTGCAACCGTTGGCGGCAACTCGGGCGATGATATCTTTGCCGAAGACGAAGGCTTCAGCTTCAACTCCTGGAGCAAAGACACCTCCGGCGACTCCCAGCCCTCCGAACCCCTCTACTGGACGTGGGTGCCCGGCAAAAACACTCCCGCCGCCATTCAGGCATTAAGATTCACCCCGACGAACTCATCGACCTCGCAGGCCATCGGCACTACCTACGCCCGCGGCAAACGCGGCTTCGTGAAGTTCGCGAATGCCGGCACTCACACCGTGACGTTCAAATATGCGTCAGGCACCCATGGCCTCAACGTAGTAGGCGTTGACGTGATGAACGCCGATGGCGAAATCATCGCGTCCGACTATCACACAGGCTTCACCGGCGGAGTGTCGCGCAACAACATCTACACGCTCAACATCGCCGAAGCCGGCACCTACCTTGTGCGCTACTTCGTTGAAATCGGCACTGAGACCATCACCGCCAACGGCACCATCACATGGAGCCCCGCCGTAAGCGCCGGCACCAAACCCGCCACCGAAGGCGAAACCGGCACCACCGATGAGCCCGACCTGCGCACCATCACTGGCCGCTGGAGCCGCCACACCACCCTCGAGGCCGGCAAGACCTGGCACATCAGCGCCGTAGTGGGCCTGATAGCTCCCGGTCAGGCCCGACGCTCGGTGCTGGCCTACAGCGAACGCGAGCGTGCGGTGCCCTGGCGCGCTTTCCCGCTCTATAACTCATGGTATGAGCTCAACATCGACCGCAACAACTCGCCCACTTACTCCGGCCACATGACCGCCACCGACTGCGAGAACGTGGTTAAGCAGTGGCGCGCCAACCTCTACGAGAAACACGACGCCAACATCAAATCATTCGTGTGGGATGACGGCTGGGACGAATACGGCACCTGGACCTTCAACAAAAACTTCCCCAACGGCTTCGCCGAACCCGATGCCGCCGCCAAGGCCATGAACTCGGGCATAGGCACATGGCTCGGCCCCGTGGGCGGCTACGGCAACTCCGGCAATCTGCGCCGCCAGTACTGGAACAACAAGGGAGGCATGCAGCTGAGCAACCCCGCCTATCACAAAGTGTTCATCGACGCGCTCCGCTACATGGTCGACAACTATAACTTCAACTTCTTCAAACTCGACGGCATCTCGGCCCAGT
>CAYUFQ010000214.1:0-2228 GCA_964444045.1 uncultured Bacteroides sp. | reverse complement strand
GAGCATCTGACTACGGATCAGAAGGTTACAGGTTTGAATCCTGTATGAGTCACATGATGCCGCTGAGATGAGAATCCCGGCGGCATTTTGTTTAATTATGTCGGCAATTTATGCAATAAAAAGTCAAAATGTTGCAAAACTCGGTGTTTTTACGTACTTTTGCAACCAAAATACATGATTTTGCAATGGATTTACTCGATAGCTTAGACAAAAAGATTCTCGACATAGTTATCCACAACGCCAAGATTCCTTCAAAAGACATTGCTGCGGAGTGTGGAGTGTCGCGTGCGGCGATTCATCAGCGCATACAGCGCATGACCGACCTTGGCGTAATCACCGGGTCGGGCTACAAAATCAATCCCCGTTTTCTCGGATATTCCACCTGCACTTACATAGGCGTGAATCTTGAGCGCGGAGCTATGTATCGCGATGCAGTGCCGCACCTGCTGAAGATTCCCGAAGTGGTGGAGTGTCATTTCACCACCGGCTCATACACCATGCTCATCAAGCTCTATGCGCGCGACAACGAGCACCTGATGCGCCTGCTCAACGACTGCATTCAGATGATTCCCGGAGTGACCGGCACCGAAACGCTTATTTCGCTCGACAATTCAATCGACCGCGAAATTCCCATTTTCAACAGCACTCAAAATGCCTCCTGTTAACTCAGCCGAGAAATGGACCGAGCTGGAACACCTGCCCGAATGGGATGAGGAGTTCTATGATGTCTATACCGTAAGGAAATTCGGTAAATGGGTCATGCTCAAAACTCTCAAGCCGGAGTATAAAGACCTGCCGGAATTTCAGTCGATGCTTGAGCGTGAATTTGAAGTGCGCTATAATCTGGCCCATGCCCACATAATAATGATCAACGACCTCGAGGAGGTGCCGGGGCTGGGCCGCTGCATAATCACCGACGACGTTTACGGCGATTCTCTGGCCAGGCTTATTGAAAAAAAGGAGGTGACGCCCGATATTGTCAACAAAATTGCCCGCGACCTGGTCAGCGCGATAGATTATTTGCAGACCAACCATATAGTCCACTACCCTATCCGCCGCGAAACCGTGATATTCACCGAGAATATCAGGAATCTGAAGGTTATCGACGTTGGATTCGACCAGCGCAATTCGCTGGCCATGGCCGATGTGACCGACGATATCCGGGCGTTTGGCGAGGTGCTTGGCGCCGCTCTCGATGCGTGCGCCGAACCTGATGCGCGCCTGCGTGCGATTGCCGACAAGTGCGTCGGTCCGTCGCCCTACACCAGTGTGCACCAGCTGCAGATGAGCATTGCCGGAGGCTGGTCCGACCGCAGGCTCTATGCGGCGGTGATTGCGTTTCTGTTGGTCATGGTGGCCCTGCTAAGCATAATAATAATTTTTCAACCGTAATATAACTCTCATGTCAGTAGAAGTCAGGCAGATACCGCTCACTAAAAAGGCTCTCAAGGAGTTCGTGAAGTTTGCCATCAATCATTATAAGGATAACCCCTGCTATGTTCCGCCGTTGGTGTTCGACGACGTAAACACTCTCAATCCCAAAGTAAATCCGGCATTCGAGTTCTGCGAGAGTGCCTGCTGGATGGCCTATAAAGATGGCAAACCGGTGGGGCGCATAGCCGGCATAATCAATTCTGCCGTCAACGCCCGCACCGGCGCTAAGGATGCACGGTTCGGTTTCGTTGAGTTTATCGACGACAAGGAGGTGTCGGCCGCGCTGTTTGCCGCCGTTGAGCAATGGGCGCGCGGCAAGGGCATGACCGCCATAGTCGGTCCGCTCGGGTTCACCGACATGGACTATGAGGGAATGCTCATAGAGGGCTTTGACCGTCTGGGCACAATGGCCACCATATATAACTATCCCTATTATCCCGAACACGTGGCCGAGCTCGGCTATGCCAAAGATGCCGATTGGGTTGAATATTTCATCGAAGTGCCCGACAAGGTGCCCGACAAGATGACGCGCATTGCAAACATCGTGCGCCAGAAGTTCGGCTTGCGCACCGTGAAGCTCACGTCGCGCAAGCGCCTGAAGGAGCAATATGGCAAGAAGCTCTTCGACGTGATCAACGAGGCTTACGATAAGCTCTACGGCTACTCGCCCCTCACCCCCGCGCAGATTGACTACTATATAAAGATGTATCTCGACATTATCAGCCTCGACAGCGTGTGTGTCATTGTCGATGCCGAAGATAATCTGGTCGGTATCGGCATCAGCATGCCATCGC
>CAYUFQ010000213.1:0-2236 GCA_964444045.1 uncultured Bacteroides sp. | reverse complement strand
GGACGCAAGATTTTCATTCTTGAAAGAGCAGTTCGATTCTGCTATGGGCTACCTTAATTGAATGAGGTCGCATCTCCGCACGGATGATGCGACCTCGCTTTTCAGGCGCCATGCAGGCCCAAATCTCAATCCGGCAATTCTTCTCAAAGTTGGATTCATTGGTCAAAAGGGAATATCGGGAGCAAAAAATGGTTAAAAAGTCGAAAAAGTATATGTTGTAAAGCAACTTTTTTCATTTTTAATAACTAACTTTGCATGACATTATCAAAAATGCGAAAGAAAACAAGCGTAAAATAATAAACTATTTTTTTATGAAGAGAAATCACAGTATTTTCGGACTCGCCGCGATGGCTTTGTCCGGCCTTGCCCTTCTCAGCTCATGCGGCGGCAAGGACGAACAGGCTGCCGGCCCTGCCGCCGGCGCCCAGCAGGCTCCCACTCTCGCCGTGGAAACCATTACCCCCGGCTCGATTGAACTCGAAAACGTATATCCCGCCACTCTCAAGGGCAAAACCGACATTGATGTGCGCCCGATGGTGAGCGGCAACATTGTGGGCGTGCACGTTGACGAAGGTCAGCACGTGAGCAAGGGTCAGCTTCTGTTCACGATTGACCAGACGCAATATATCGCCGCCGTTGACCAGGCTCAGGCCATGGTGAATGCGGCACGCACCGCAGTTGAGTCGCAAGAGATTTCCGTAAACTCCAACCGCACTCTCCATGCCAAAAACATCATATCCGACCATGCCATGCAGCTCTCGGAGAATCAGCTCGCCCAGGCCAAGGCCTCGCTGGCTCAGGCCGAGGCCTCGCTGGTCAACGCCAAGAAAAACCTGAGCTACACCGAAGTGGTGGCTCCTTCGAGCGGCGTTATCGGCTCCATTCCCCTGCGGGTGGGCGCCCTGGCTTCGCCTTCGGGCCAGCCGCTGACCACCGTGAGCGACAACTCCGAGGTCTATGCCTACTTCTCGATGACCGAGCGTCAGATTCTCGACCTCACCGACGGGGGCGCCAAAAGCGTCGATCAGGCTATCGCCGAGATGCCCGCAGTGAGCCTGCGCCTGGCCAACGGCCAGATTTATCCCGAGCAGGGCAAGGTGGCCACGGTTAGCGGCGTTATCGACTCGAGCACCGGCGCCAGCACCGTGCGCGCCCTCTTCGACAATAAGAACGGGGTTATCCGCTCGGGCTCGACCGGCAGCATCATCGTGCCGCTGCATCTTCAGGACGTAATCGTGATTCCGCAGTCGGCAACGGCCGAAAGCCAGAATCTCCGCTTCGTGTTCGTGGTTGACGAAAACAACACCCTGAAGCAAACCCCCATCGAGGTGCTTCCCCTGCAAGACGGCAAGCACTTCGTAGTGACCGAAGGGCTGCAGCCGGGCGACGTAATAGTGACCCAGGGCATCGGCACCGCCGCCCGCAACGGAGTCACCATCAACCCCGTCACTCCCGAGCAGGCCGCCGCTGCAGCTGCCGCCGCCCAACAGGCCGCCGGCCAAAACTAATCATTTCATCACAGCATAACTGCAAAAATGAAGTTAGACAGATTCATTAACCGCCCGGTACTATCCACGGTTATATCAATTTTCATAGTGCTGCTGGGTTTGCTCGGCCTGTCGTCGCTGCCCATCACGCAGTTCCCCGACATCGCCCCGCCCACAATATCCGTGTCGACCACATATTCGGGCGCCAACGCACAGGCAGTGCTCAACTCCGTCATCGCTCCCCTCGAGGAGTCGATCAACGGCGCCGAGGGCATGACCTACATGGAATCAACCGCCACCAACACCGGCTCGGCCCGCATCACCGTTTACTTCAACCAGGGCTTCACCCCCGACATGGCCGCCGTCGACGTGCAGAACCGCGTGGCCAAAGCCAGCAACCTGCTCCCCGCCGAGGTTACCCGAGTGGGCGTGCTCACCCAGAAACGTCAGACGTCGATGCTCGTAGGCTTCTCGCTCTACAGCCCCGACTCGTCATATGACGGCCTGTTCATCGACAACTACATGAAGATCAACGTCATCCCGCTCCTCCAGCGTGTCAACGGTGTAGGTGACGTGATGTCGTTTGGTGCCGACTACTCGATGCGCATCTGGCTCAAACCCGAGGTGATGGCCCAGTATGGCCTCATCCCCTCTGACATCTCAGCCACCCTGGCCGAGCAGAACATTGAGGCCGCTCCCGGCGCGTTCGGCGAGCAGGGCGACCAGACCTTCCAGTACACCATGCGTTA
>CAYUFQ010000212.1:0-2248 GCA_964444045.1 uncultured Bacteroides sp. | reverse complement strand
GCCATTTGGGCTGAACTTGAAAGAAGAATGAATGCTGTCAGCATACCTATTGTGCCGATGATCCTTTTTTCTCCTTGAAGAATGCCGGCTGAAGCGTCTGGCTCAGATGCTCGGTAACGGCCTCTTCGGCATAACGCTGCATGCGGGAGTCAATCGTGGTGTAAATTTTCAGGCCGTCGGAATAGAGATTGTATTTCGAGCCGTCGGGTTTCGGATTTTTCTCAATCCAGCCATAAAGGGGATTCGTTTCCCAGGCGATGGAGTCATCGACAAAGCGCTGATGATCCCATCGAGGATAGTCGCTCGCCACGGGCTTCCCGGCCGTGAGCATGCGGCGCAGCTCCTCGCGGAAATAAGGCGCCGGCCCGTCTTTATGGTCGCTGATGTTATGATAGTCGAGCACCAGGGGCAGGGCTTGAAACGAATCGCACTCGGCGGCGGTGAGATAGCCGGCCTTATGCATTTGCGACAGCACCACGTTGCGGCGCTGACGTGTGCGCTCGTTATGACGGAGGGGATTGAACTGAGCGGGGTTCTTGAGCATGCCTACCAGCGTGGCAGCCTCCTCCACATTGAGGTCCTTGGCCTCCTTGCCGAAGTAGACCATCGCGGCCGACTTGATGCCTGCGGCATTATGGAGGAAATCGAACTGATTGAGATACATCTTGATAATCTCCTCCTTCGAATAGAAGCGCTCGAGCTGCAGGGCAATCATCCACTCTATCGGCTTCTGCATCATACGGTCTTTCTGGCCCGAACTTTCAGGCGAATAAAGCTGCTTGGCCAGCTGCTGGGTGATGGTGGAGCCGCCGCCCGAGCTTTTGTCGCGCATCAGTATGGTTTTGGTTATCGCACGCCCGATAGCCTTGAGGTCCACTCCGGAATGTTCGTGAAACCTCACGTCTTCAGTGGCCACCAGAGCATCGATGACGTGCTGGGAAATCTCGCTGTAGTCGGCATATATGCGGTTGCCGTTCTGGCTGTAATAGCGGCCGAGCTCCTCGCCGTCGGCCGAGTAGACCACCGAAGCGAATTTGTCGGCCGGATTCTTCAGCGCCTCGATGTCGGGCATATAGCCGATTTTGCCGTTATAGACCAGCGCGAAGAAAGTGAACACGCCGATGACCACGAGGGCATAGACCGCCCACATCGCATAGATGACTATCCGTGTTTGCTTGTTGCGCGGGCGCGATGTGGCTCCTTCAGGGGCGGTCACAGCGGGCTTGCCGCCGAAAGATTTCTGTTCCAAAACTACTTATCGGATAATGATTTTTGCAACCTTAGTGCCTGTTTTCTCAATATACACCCCGGGAATGAGCGCCCCGGGGGCCATGCGGCGGCCGTTGAGGTCGAAATACTCGGCCGGACCGTCGGCCTCGGGCGCGGTTTCAACATCGACAATCGACGACTCAGTTTCGTCGACGCCCTTGGCCGGCACGTAGAAGTCGGCGTCGTCGCCATTATTGCCGAGGGTGTTTTCGAAGCGGTTCTCGCCCTTTTTCTGATATACGCGGACATAGTCAAACAGCGTCAGATAGTGGAACGCTTCGTCGGCATTGGCGGCCCAGGAGCCATTGCCCACACTCTGATTGAGAATGATGTAGAAGTTCTTGTCGAACGGCCACGTCACCTTTTCGATGTACTTGTCGCTGCCCGGTTCGGAATAGTGCTGATTGCGATAAGAGAACACCTGCTTGCCGTCGACAAACCAGCGGAGTTCCTCGGCATCCCATTCGAGGGCATATACGTGCCAGAGATTGGCGTCGCCCCACACGTTGGCGGTCGATGCGGGCGAATACTGCTTCGGGGCCTCCCAATGGCAATAGTTGTTCCAGCCGGTCCAGCCGGTGTGAACGGTGTGGTGCGAGCGGTCTTGCGTGTCAATCTGCTCCCAGATGTCGATTTCGCCGTCGCGCGGCCAGCCGTTCAGACCCAGGTCGGTGAGTTCGGAATAGGCGGGCATCATCCAGAAGGCAGGGAAGTTGCCGGAATGAGGCGTGGTTTTTATGCGGGCCTCGATTTTGCCGTAGGTAATCGAGAAGCGTCCCTGCGACATTATGGCACCCGAAATCATCGGCTGACCTTCGGCCGAGGCCGATTCGGCGGGGGTGGCGAAGCAGTGAGAGTTGTAGTAGCCGTCTTCAAACGTGTTGACCAGCTTGCGGCCGCGCGATGTCTGGGCTACCAGGCGGTTCCAGGTCGCGCTGGCGCGGCCCTGATACTGCCAGCGCTTGGTGTCGCGCTTGCC
>CAYUFQ010000211.1:0-2267 GCA_964444045.1 uncultured Bacteroides sp. | reverse complement strand
TCGGGCCTTCGAAGGCGTCGACCAGCAGCAGGCAGCCGTCGGCCATGTTGAGCACCCGCTCCACCTCGCCGCCGAAGTCGGCGTGGCCCGGAGTGTCGATGATATTGATTTTATATCCTTTATAGTCAATCGAAACGTTCTTGGACAGGATTGTTATTCCTCGTTCGCGTTCCAGGTCGTTGTTGTCAAGAATTAGTTCGCCTGCATTCTGGTTGTCGCGGAACAGGTGTCCGGCCATCAGCATCTTGTCGACAACGGTGGTCTTGCCGTGGTCAACGTGGGCAATGATGGCAATGTTTCTGATTTTCTGCATAAGTTTTGTTTAATGTGACTCTTTCAAGGGTGCAAAGTTACGTAAAAAACACGGTTTTTTTTACGCACGCCGCTAAAAAATGTCATTACCGTTTAATCCATGTCAGTTTCTTCCAAAGATATTCCAAAGGACCTTGGCGATGGGTTCGCAACCACAGGCGGCTGAATATGGTCAGCAGAGCGCATATTCCGAGCCCGATCAGAAGCGATAGTGTCGCCCCGGTCAGACGATAGAGTCCGAGCCCGAAGTTGTAGAAGATAAATACTCCGATAATAGACTGCGTGATATAGTTTGTCAGCGACATGCGCCCGAATGCTATGGGCAGACGCTGGAATTTATAGCCGCGGTTTTCAGCGTTGAACCAGCAGAGTGTGAACAGCGAAACCAACGCGGCCATCAATAGGAAATTTGAGGGGAGTCCCATTGCGATACCCCAGTGGCTCTGCCATGTTATGTGGGTCAGTGTCGGGCCTATGAGGTCTTTCAGATAATAAAACGGAATAAACAGCACGACCGATACGGCCAGCAGACGTTTCCAGAACCGGATTGAGCGCTCGCTACGGATAAACATTTCCGTGCGTCCGAGCCACATCCCGATTAAGAACAATGCCGGTGTCTGGCATATCCGGCCTGCCTCCACCTGCCAGAAATTGCTATAGAGCTGTCCGTTGCCGATATTGTCGGCGAGTGTTTGCCAGATGTTTCCGTGCATCCCCACCTGTTCGGCCTGCGCGGCGAAGGCGGCGAAGCGTGAATTCGTGTCGATATAATCGGGATTGAGCAATGCCGTAAGCATATGAATCCAGTCGATTGGCTGAAGCAGCAGAACGAGAGCTACTATCAGAACCGTGCGGTTTTTCCACGATGAAGCCGGAATTAAAATCAGTCCGCACACGGCGTAGAAGAGCAGTATGTCGCCGTTATAGAACAGCGCGTGGAGTTGTGCGAAACAAGCCAGCAGCAACATGCGCCAGGCGAAGCGCAGCCGAAAATCCGACCCTCGCCTGCGGGCATTGCGCATCTGGATAAAGAAGCTGAAACCGAATAGAAGGGAGAAGGTGGCGTAAGCTTTTCCTGCAAGGAGAAACCATGCTGTGGTAATGACATCGCTGTCAAGCGATTTAAGCCATTCGGGTTCCCACGTGATTTCGGCAAAAAGATTGTAGTGCTCGATGGAGTGGAGCAACACAATGGCTATCAGGGCGAAGCCACGCAATGCGTCGACAACTTCAAGCCTGGGATTGGATGTGACGGCGGGTTTTGACATCTTCAAACGGCTACGGGGGCTGATATGTGGGGGTGGGGGTCGTAGCCCTCGAGGGTGAAGTCTTCGTATTTGAAGTCGAAGATGGATTTTACGTCGGGATTGAGCACCATGCGGGGCAACGGGCGCGGCTCGCGCGAAATCTGCTCGCGCGCCTGGTCGAGGTGGTTAGTGTAGAGGTGGGTATCGCCGGTGGTGTGGATAAATTCGCCCGGTTCGAGCCCCGTTACCTGCGCCATCATCAGCAGCAACAGGGCGTATGAGGCAATGTTGAACGGCACTCCGAGAAAGCAGTCGGCGCTGCGCTGATAGAGCTGCAGCGACAGGCGTCCGTTGGCCACGTAGAACTGAAAGAACGCATGGCAGGGGGGCAGGGCCATGTAGGGCAGGTCGCTCACGTTCCAGGCGCTCACGATGATGCGGCGCGAGTCGGGGTTCTCCTTGATTTGCCGCTCAACCTCGGCAATCTGGTCAATCACTCCGCCGCGGCCGTCGGGCCAGGCGCGCCATTGGCGGCCGTAAACCGGGCCGAGGTCGCCGTTTTCGTCGGCCCATTCGTTCCAGATGCGCACGCCGTTGTCCTGGAGGTATTTCACGTTGGTGTCCCCTTTGAGAAACCAGAGCAGTTCGTGGATAATCGACTTGAGGTGGAGCTTTTTGGTGGTGACGAGCGGGAATCCGTCAGCCAGA
>CAYUFQ010000210.1:0-2331 GCA_964444045.1 uncultured Bacteroides sp. | reverse complement strand
TATTAACAATTCAGAGCGAAAATGTTAACTCTGAATCTCCCTGCAAAGGTAAAAGTTAAAGACGTGAAGGTTTACCATCAGACGCCCGAACACCTCACCTACTCCAACAAAGAGCGCAGCGAGCAGGAACGGGCGCGCGACCCGCTGGTGATGGACGTGTATCTGAAAAAGGAATATTATGGCGGATGGCTCGGCAATGTGGAGGCCGGCGCCGGAGTGGCCACAACGGGCGACGCCACGCTGAAGTGGCTCGGCCGACTTTTCACGATGCACTACAACGAGCGCGCTAACGTGGCCGTGTATGCCCAGGCCAATAACCTTAACGACAGCCAGCAGCCGGGCAAAAAGGGCGAGTGGAAAACTCCGGAACTGTCGGGCGGCCAGCAATCGACAAAAAAGGCGGGAATAATGTATAACACGGTGTGGAAAGACCAGGTGCGCAACGGCATGGACCTGACGGTGAACGTTACCCGCAACACGGGCGACTATCAATCAATCGGCACATCGGAGTATTTCATGGCCGGCGGCAACACGTTTACCCACAGCGATAACCAGTCTGTTAAAGGTGCGTATAAGGTTGACGCCACCGGCGAGATAACACGCCGTTTCCGGCCCGGCCTGCTGAAATTTACGGCAAAGTTCAACTATGAACACGAAAACACGGAGCGCCGGTGGACCACGTTGGGCGGCGACACCGACGGCGAAGATATCTTTGCCATCTCCGACCTGAAGGAGTGGGAGCGGAGAGCATTGTATAGCAACACCGACCGCAGCGACGACACCCGGGAGCATAAGGATGCAAAAGGCGCGCTATCGTTCGCCCCCGACATCAACGACATAGGCTGGCTGAGCAATTTGCATTTCAGCGCCGACTTCAGCTTCGACCGCGACGACACCGATAATAATAACTCGTATGACGTAATCTATAACAACTCATCCGAACCTGACATCGACAACAGATACAGGAACGACGGGTTCAACGACCGGTACAACGTCACGGCCCGCGCCGACATTAAAACCATTCAATTCCGATGCCGGAAATCGGAATGGCAGTTTGCCCTCAACTACACTTTTGAGTATAACCGCAACCGGGGCAACAACTACGGCGAAATAAGCAAGCTGACCGATGGAGAATATTCGCCATGGACCGACGACCCCGATAAAATCAACCGCAGCACCGAAAGTTCGTTTAACCACAATATAGTGGCCGACGCGAATTATTCTCACCGCGAGTTCAGAGTAAGTTTCAACGCTCCGCTAAAATTCTACGACCGCACGATTTCGTATTTCAAATATGGCGAACACAGTGAGCTCACACGCAACGACCTTATATTTAACCCGAGGCTCACTTTCAGCGTCGGAAACTTCCGCAAAGGAATCGACCTGTCGCTGTCGTCAGACACAAGGTGGCTTCCGGCAATGTATACCCTGCTGGGAATCAGAGACGTGCGCAATCCGCTCTATATAACGGTAGGCAACCGGAACCTGAAGCCGTTCAGCGACAGGAATATATCCCTGTCAGGCCACATAAAGGGCATACGCCTGAGCCTTAATTACACAAAAACGAAAGATTCATGGACCGGCTTATCGCTTTACGACGGCACCACCGGCGTGGCCACCTATAGCAACGTCAATATCAACGGCAACTGGGACGCCTCTACCCGGCTGGGCTATTCGTTGAATATCAATAAAATCGGCGTTAGCCTGAATAACGATCTGGTATATTCGTTTGCCCATCGCTGCGCACTGTCATCAAACAGCCTGACCGAGCCGGTCAAGGTGTCGTACGACAATATGAATCTGGCCTACAACTTCGAAGGCAGCTACCGGTGGCAACAAATCGCCCTCACCGCCAAAGTCAAGGCCGAATGGAAAAGGATGGATAAAGCCCGCTCGTTTTACGGGTCGTCTGACTACTGGGATATCTCTTACGGCTTTACGGCCACTTCGCCGCAGGTGTGGGGCGTTACGTTCGAAACGAGTCTCATAGCCTTTTGCCGCAGAGGCTACGGCACGGCCGCGATGAACACCACCGACTGGGTGTGGAATCTCTCGGCCAGCCGCGCCCTTGACCGCAAGCGCAAGTTCGTGCTCCAGATTGTTGCCAACGACATTCTGCAGCAGTTTCCCAACGTCAGCTACAGCACCTCGGGCATGAGCCGCTACGAATCGCGCTTCAACACCCAGCCGGCCTACGTAATCGCCACCCTGACCTACCGCATCGACCTCCTCCCCAAGAACCCCATCGACCGGTGAGGGAATAATTATCAATTATGAATTATCAATTATCAATTATTTTGCGGCTCTACGTCGTCATCAAGCAATTGATAA
>CAYUFQ010000209.1:0-2337 GCA_964444045.1 uncultured Bacteroides sp. | reverse complement strand
CTTGCGGTCAAGGGCGCGGCTGGCCGAGAGATTCCACACCCAGTCGGTGGTGTTCGTATTGGCCAGGCTGTAGCCTCTGTGGCAAAAGGCTATGATGCTCGTCTGGAAAGTGATGCCCCACACTTTCGGCGAGGTGATAAACAGGCCGTAGTCAATATCCCAGTAATCAGACGTGGCATAAAACGACTGCGTTTTATCCATCTTGTTCCATCTGGCCTTTACGGTGGCCCGGAAGGTTATCTGGCGCCAATTATATCGCGCCGAAAACTCATCGGATAACACCAGGCGGTTATACGACACTTTTACCGGCTCGGTCTGCCCGTATGACGAGAATCTGACTTCGTGGTTGAGCGAAGGGCGCAAGTCGTTTGATACTTCCAGACCCAGCTTTGAGAAATAGTTGCTGTAGCCCAGTTTGCCGCTTAGCCACCACCAGCCGTCGACATTTCTTACGAACGAGGTGGTGGTGCCGGTGGCGGCGTCGTAGGTCGAACAGCCTGCCGTGTTGTTATACGTGCGGGTGTAACTGGCTCCCATGTTTAATTTGGATATGCGTCCGCTTAAATCTGCGCTATACGACGTTGCCGGCTTAAGGTTCGGATTGCCCTTAATCTCATATAGCGGCCACGGGCGCCTGGTCAGGTCAAGCATGTCGAACAGCCGCGGCAAATCCCTTTGCGACTGCAGGGTCAGCACTATATATTTGTAGCTGCTGCCGACCGAAATTCTGAATTCAGGTTTTAGTTTTACGTAGTTGCGGCGTATGCTATACGTCGAGCCGTCATAATGATAGTCAAGGCTCCGGTTAAAGAAGTCGATAATTGATTTCATGTCAATCTGCAGGTTACTGTAGCTGTATCTTGCCGATGGCACTATGGTGTGGATGTTGTCCAGGCTGTTCTCGTTATTTAGTAACGTCGATATCGGCCATCCACGGGCCATATTCGCCAAACAGGTCTGTGCCCGCAATCGGGTCGGCCTTGCTTATGTCGCCGCGGTTGTGGGCGTTTGAATAATGCTGGCTGAATTCATATCGCAGCCCGAACCTCCATTTCGACCTCCCGGCCTCGAAGTCGGCGGTAGTGGCCGAGGTTTTGATGCCGTAGTTATATCTTCGGAAATAATCGTTCTGCCGGTAAAGATTGTTGAAGTTTTGCGCCGTTGCCTGGCTGTAGACCACCTGCTCCATGCGGTTCTGGTCTTTTGAGGTGCTGTTGTAGTTGAAGTCGGCGTGGATGCTCACGTCGTTGAGCCAATCCACGTCAATAATGTCAGGCTCAAATCCGAAGTTACCACTCAATTGATGCTCATCGTTTTTTGAATCGGTTTTAAGATTCCGTCGATACAGCAGCCGCTCGTTGGCCGCATCCGGTCCGTCGGCCTCCTCGTTGAAGAAGTCTTCGTAGCTGCCGTTGCCGTCAAGCGAAAGGTTCACACCGTCATTGTTGCGGTGAATATAATTATAGGTGGTGTTTAGTGCCAATCTGCCGGCCCGAAACCGCCGGTAAATGTTTCCTTTGGCGTCAATCCGGAAAGATTTGTCGTTACTGCTCCCTTCGCCCCGCCTGAGGGTGTTGCCGCCGGCCATGAACTTCTCGTCGGTATAGTGTGAACTGTAGGTGCCGGTTTTGCGCGTAAAGTTCATAGTCAGGTCCGCGCCGTTTTGCTCCTGGTCGGCCCACACGGTGTTGTAGGTTATTCCGGCCTTTGTGGTCGTTGACCGTCCGGCCGAAATATTCGGTTTTTCCCATTCGCCATGCTTGCCGGGCTGCTGGTCGTCGTTGAGATTGTTTGACTGGGCGTAAACGGCAATGTTGGCCAGCTTGTTATAGTGCATCGCAAACATTCGCCCCATCCATTTCAGCGAGGCTCCGCCCGTGGTGGCGGCCCCGGCGCCGGCCTCCACGTTGGCCAGCCATCCGCCGATATATTGCTGCTTGAGGGTCACGTCCATCACCAGCGGATCCCGGCCATGATCCTCCTTGCTGCGCTCTTTCTTGCTGTACATGAAGCGTTCGGGCGTGCGGTGATACACCTTGATATCTTTCACGGTGTAAAACGGCAGGTTTTTCAGCGCCACCATCGGGTCCCCCTTGAAGAAGTCGCGGCCGTTGACCAGCAGCACCTCCACCTGTTTGTCGTTGACCGATATGCGCCCGTAATCATCGATTTTGGCGTAGGGCAGGGCCGCTATGAGGTCGTCGAGCATCGAGCCGTCGGGCAGCGCAAAGGCAGTGGCGTCATACACCACTGTGTCGCCCCGCATCACCATCTTCACCTTGGTTGCCGTCACGCTCACTTCATCAAGCTTTGTCGGCTCGCGCTCAAGAATGATAT
>CAYUFQ010000208.1:0-2423 GCA_964444045.1 uncultured Bacteroides sp. | reverse complement strand
ATAAGCTCAACCGCTTCCACTGGCACCTGACCGACGACCAGGGCTGGCGTCTGCCCGTCGACAAATACCCGCTGCTCACCACCACCGGCGCCACCAACAAAAACATCCTGCTCACCGACTTCGAGCAGCAGACGCAATGGCGCGCAGGCAATGACGTGATATACGGGCCCTATGCCTACACCAAGGAGGAAATCAAGGACGTGGTGGCATACGCCAAGGCCCGTCACATCGAGGTTATCCCCGAAATCGACATGCCCGGCCACATGGTAGCCGCCATCCACGCCTATCCCGAATTCTCGACCGACCCCAACAACGAACGCAACGTTCACGCCGACATGAACCATGAGATATGGAACGGCGGCGGAGTGAGCCGCGACGTGCTCGACGTGTCGAACCCGGCTGTGATGACCTTCGTGAAAGACGTGGTCGACGCCCTGGCCGAGCTCTTCCCCTACGAGCAGATTCACATCGGCGGCGACGAATGTCCCACCCTGGCCTGGGAAAAATCGCCCAACTGCCAGGCATTCATGAAGGAACACAATCTTGCCAACGAACGCGCCATACAGAGCTGGTTCGTGAAGCAGATTGCCGACTATGCCCGCGAAAAGCACGGCAAGAAAATCAGCGGCTGGAACGAAATCATCACCGAGGGCGGAGTTGACATGGACATGATCCGCGAACTCGACCCCACCGTCTACTGCTGGATCGGCGGCGAAGCCAAAGCCGAGCAGAACGGTCTGAAGCACGTCTACACCCCCTTCAACGGCGGCTACTACATCAACCGCTCGTATGCCAACATCGACAAGGTGGGTGCCGTGCGCGACGGCGCCCTGTCGGTGACCATCAACGTCAACCCGCCGCTCAACAGCAACTGCATCGGCGTGCAGGGCACCTTCTGGACCGAACAGGTTGACCGCTACACCGACCTCGAATACCTGGCCCTGCCCCGCCTTATCGGCATAGCCGAACAGGGCTGGAGCAGCATCATCAACAAAGACCTCGACGAGTTCATCGGCCGGGTGCTCGACGACGTTGAGTTCCTTGAAATGGCCGGATATAACTACGGCGCCCATCAGCTCGTGATTCCCGAACGCCGCCTGCCCGACCCCGGCAAGTGGTATCGCATTCAGGCACTCTGCTCCGACGAACGCGCCGGCCGCGTGTGGGAGATTTCGAACAACCCGTCGACAAAGCGCCTGTATAGCCGCGCCATCAAGGAGGGCAACGACCGCCAGCTCTTCAAGTTCGTCGAAGACCCCGCCAACGCCGGCCACTACGCGATAGTGTGCAAGGGCTATCCCGACGGCTCGCTCAAGTCAATCTCGTCGGGCGACGGCAGCGTGACCGACCGCTGGGACTACATCGTTGAAGGCGACCTTGACTACGGCTTCGTGCTCGACAAGGGCTACTACGGCGAAGTGGGCGCCAACGGCTTCTACTACGCCATCCGCTCGGCTGCCACACCCGGCCAGTTCATGAACTTCGCCAAGAGCGCCCAGAGCTACTACATCAACGTCTACACCAACCCCAACGACGGCAAAGGCGGCCAGATGAGCTTCGTTGAAGTGACCGAAGCCGGCAGCGAGCCCGACCCCATCGTGTCGACCGAGTTCAAGCCCAACACCTACTATCGCCTCCACACCCGCTTCAACGGCGACCAGTCGCAGTCCCGCTACGGCTCGGTGATAGAACTGCTGCAGGACGATGCCGACAAGGGCAACAACGCCCAGGCCGACCGCCTCTGGAGCAACGCCCCGGCCGAAAAAGGAGCCGGCAACTTCGACTATCAGTGGTTCAGCTTCGAAGCCGACCCCGCCGGCTCGGGCTACTACGCCCTGGTGTGCAAGGCCAAGCCCGAAGGCTCGGTCAACAGCAACCCCTCGGTGACCAACAGCGGCACCACCGCCCGCTGGGACTACGACAACTCGGCCAAACACTATGGCTTCTACCTGGTCGACACCTACAACGGCACCTCGGTGCAGGGCGCTGACGAGCAGGGCTTCTACTCGGCCCTGACGAGCAAGGACGCCGCCTCCGGCTGGTATATCAACACCTCGGCCTCCCCCCAAGGCTACTCGATTCACCTCTACAGCAACCCCACCGACCAGAACGCCGGCATATACACCTTCGAGCCTGAAGCCGCGGGCATCAACGACGTAACCGCCGCTCCCGCCGCCGCTCCCGCCGCCATCTACGACCTGCAGGGACGCCGCCTATCGGCCCCCGCACGCGGCATCAACATCATCAACGGCAAAAAAATAGTGGTGCGCTAAAGATTTTTTGCCTGTTTTCAGAAAAATGTCTAATTTTGCACAACTGAAATAACCAAATTTAAACACAACATAACCTCATTGTCATTATGAAGATTGAAAAAATCATCGGTCGCGAAGTGCTTGACAGCCGCGGCAACCCCACAGTTGAAG
>CAYUFQ010000207.1:0-2440 GCA_964444045.1 uncultured Bacteroides sp. | reverse complement strand
CGTCGTTCTGATAGTTCTTGGCGGCGTTGATACCACCCTGAGCGGCGATTGAGTGAGCGCGGCGGGGTGAATCCTGTATGCAGAAGTTGAGCACGTTGAAGCCCATCTCGGCCAGGGTGGAGGCGGCAGATGCGCCGGCCAGACCGGTGCCTACCACTATGACGCTGAGTTTGCGCTTGTTGGCGGGGTTGACGAGCTTCTGGTGAGCTTTATAGTTGGTCCACTTTTCAGCAACAGGACCTTCGGGAATTTTTGAATCGGCAGCAGGAATTTCCAGGCCGTTTGCGGTTTTGTTCAGTTCCATATCTGTTGAAATTAAAGTGGATTAGTTTTGAGCGGGAGCCGGGGTAGCTGCGGTAGCTGCAGTGTCAACGGGAGCGAGCAACTGAAGAGCCGGCTTCAAAGCATTTGACTGCGCGGCTTTAACAACACCTTCGCAAAATGCATAGCGGTCGAAGAGTTCCTTGTTCGCTTTTTGTATGCTGTCTTGAATTTCATAGAAGCGAGGAGAATACCCTGAAAAGTCAGGATGTTGCTCACTGAACTCATCAAAAATTGCGATTATCTGAGACTCTACCACTTCTTTTTCGTGGGTGTAGTGCTCAATGTACATTTCATTGTACTGGTCAATCAACTCGGGGGCATTCAGATAGTACTTGCTGCGGGCGTTGATGGTGAACACAACGGCCTGGATAACGAAGAGGGCAATGACGATGCTCACCCACCAGCAGGCAATCTTTTTGAGGCGGGGAAGCCATGCGGTGTTGTTCCAGCCGATGGTCTGCCACATTGACCAGAAACCATGGTTCATGTGGAACCAAAGGGCAACGAAGCCGATGATGTAGACAATGGGAGTCCAGATTTCCTGGAAGGCAAGCTGCAGGAAGAGGGTGCCGGCCTGGGGCACTACGGGCACGTCGTTAACCTCGTAGGTTGCGCCGATAACCTCCTGGAACTGCATGCGGGCCCAGAACTGCACGAGGTGCACGCCGAGGAAGGCAAGCACTACGAAGCCGAGCACGAGCATGTTTTGCGACGACCATTCAACGCCCTTGGGGCAGGAGTTGACGGCGTAGCGGTTGTTGCCGCGGGCCTTGCGGTTTTGAACGGTGAGAACAATGGCGTCGATGATGTGGATAACTACGAGCGCGCCGAGACCCATGGATGCGATAAGCGCATACCAGTTTGCACCTAAGAACATGCAAACCTTATTGTAGGCCACCGGGCAGCAGATAGCCACTGCATTCATCAACACGTGAAATGTGACAAACAAGACAAGACAGATTCCGGTCAGAGCCATGATGAACTTCTTGCCTATGGATGAATTAAATAACCACATGGTAAAGAATGTTGGAGTGATTGGTTAGGAAAATTTAGTGAATTATACTCGTTTTGATTAACTGCATGCAAAGTTAACAAATTTTTTCAATTCGGGCAAAATTCTTTTTCGTCAGACCCGGAGGAATCGCCGGGATTGAAGGGGGGAGGAGTGGAGTTTTCACCGGCCGAGAGAATCTCTTCGGTGCGCGACACCCACTGGCGCTTGCCGAAAATCTTCTCGACATCTTCGGTGAATATCACCTCGCGCGAGACGAGCACCTCGGCCAGCTGACCGTGGCCTTCGGCCTTGGCGCGGAGCAGCTCTTTGGCGCGTTCGTATTGCTCGGAGATGATGCGCGACACCTCGCGGTCAATCTGCTCGGCGCGGTCTTCGCTATACGGCTTGGTGAATCCGTAGGCCTGGCCGGTCGAATCGTAGTAAGAGATATTCGGAATATCCTGACTCATGCCGTAGTATACCACCATGGCGTAGGCCTGCTTGGTGACGCGCTCGAGGTCGTTGGCGGCGCCGGTGGATATATGGCCGAGAAAGAGCTCTTCGGCCGCACGTCCGCCCAGGGTGGCGCATATTTCGTCGAGCAGCGCCTGCTGCGGCACTATCTGACGCTCTTCGGGCAGATACCAGGCGGCACCCAATGCTTTGCCGCGGGGCACTATGGTCACCTTAATCAGCGGGTTGGCATATTGCAGATGCCAGGAAACGGTGGCATGGCCGGCCTCGTGGACGGCAATGGCGCGTTTCTCTTCGTCGGTGAGTATCTTGGAGCGCTTTTCCAGGCCGCCGATAATGCGGTCGACGGCGTCGATGAAGTCCTGACGTTCGATAACCTTCTTGTTATGGCGGGCGGCGATGAGCGCAGCCTCATTGCACACGTTGGCTATGTCGGCGCCGGAGAAACCGGGAGTCTGCCTGGCCAGGAGCTCCACGTCGAGTCCCGGCTCGATTTTTTTGTTGCGCAGATGCACGTTGAAAATAGCCACGCGGTCGTTCAGGTCGGGCAAATCCACGTAGATCTGACGGTCAAAGCGGCCGGCGCGCAGCAGCGCCTTGTCGAGAATGTCGGCGCGGTTGGTGGCGGCGAGGATAATGACGCCGCTG
>CAYUFQ010000206.1:0-2497 GCA_964444045.1 uncultured Bacteroides sp. | reverse complement strand
CTTCACATTCCGATGAAGGATATGTGGTGGTATCTCGACACGCGCAAGTATGGCACAGTGCCCCACAGCGGCTTCGGCCTCGGCTTCGAGCGCCTGGTGCTGTTCGTTACCGGCATGACCAACATTCGCGACGTGATTCCCTTCCCCCGCACTCCGGGCAACGCCGAATTCTAATCCGATTCTTCCCCCGACACACGATTATGTCAGCCACAGTGCGCTTCACCAAGATGCACGGCTTGGGCAATGACTACGTTTACATTGCCACCCCCCTTCCGGTCAGCGAAGCTGAACTGCCGGCCTTGAGCCGGCGGCTCAGCGACCGCCACCGCAGCATCGGCGGCGACGGCATGATTCTGGTGCTGCCGAGCGAAACGGCCGACTTCAGGATGCGCATATTCAACGCCGACGGTTCGGAGGCGCGCATGTGCGGCAACGGCAGCCGATGCGTGGGCAAACTGGTGTTTGACAGCGGCATGACCGACAAAACCGAACTGACCCTCGAAACCCTCTCGGGCATCAGGCATCTGAGGCTCTTTCAGGGCCCTGACGGCAAGATTCACCGCGTAAGCGTGGATATGGGCGTGGGCGCGGCCGCGCAGCCCGTCATCCTGCAGGCCATGGAGGTTAATCCGGTAAATATGGGCAATCCTCACGGAGTGGTGTTCATAGCCGGCAGCCCCGACGATTTCAGCGTGCATGCAACCGGGGCGCTGCTTGAGCACGACCCTTATTTCCCCGACCGGGCAAACATTGAGTTCGCACAGGTTATAGACCGCTCGCACGTGAGAATGCGCGTGTGGGAGCGGGGCAGCGGCGAAACGATGGCATGCGGCACCGGCGCCTGCGCCGTGGCCGTAGCGGCAGTAAACCGCGGACTGACCGACCGCAAGGTCACGGTGACCGTGCCCGGCGGCGACCTCGAAATCGAGGTGACGGAATCGGGCCGCGTGCTGATGACAGGACCGGCCGAAACATCATTCACAGGTAGTATTCAAATCTGACATCATGATTCAAGTCAACAATAACTTTTGCAAGCTCACGCCTTCATATCTCTTCTCGGAAGTGGCTTGCAAAATCGCCGCATATACGGCCGCGAACCCCGCTGCGGAGGTAATCCGCATGAGCATAGGCGACGTGACGCGTCCGCTATGTCAGGCGGTGACCGAGGCGCTACATTCGGCCGTGGACGACATGGGGCGCGCCGACACATTCCGCGGCTATGGCCCCGAGCAGGGCTATGATTTCCTGCGCGAAAAAATAGCGGAATACGACTATTCGGCCCGCGGCATCGACATTGCTCCCGACGAAATATTCATATCCGACGGCGCAAAAAGCGATCTGGGCAACATCAGCGACATTTTCAGCCCCGGATGCAGGGTGGCCGTGACCAACCCGGTCTATCCCGTGTATGTCGACACCAACATAATGGCCGGCCGCCGGATTGAGTTCCTGCCCTGCACCGCCGCCAACTCATTCGTGCCGTCATTGCCGAAAGACGCCCCCGATATCATATACCTTTGTTATCCCAATAACCCTACCGGCACCACCCTTACCCGCAGCCAGCTCAAGCAATGGGTTGACTACGCGCTAAGCCACAAGGCACTCATCATATTCGACTCGGCATATGAGGTGTTCATAACCGACACCGACGTGCCCCACTCCATCTATGAAATCGAAGGAGCCGGACAGTGTGCCATCGAGGTGCGCAGCTTCAGCAAAACCGCCGGATTCACCGGCCTGAGATGCGGCTACACAGTTGTGCCCCGCGGGCTGTCGGGCGTCGATGCGGCGGGCAACGCAGTGAGCCTGCACGACATATGGCTGCGCCGCCAGTGCACCAAGTTCAATGGCGCGTCCTACCTGTCGCAGCGCGCCGCCGAGGCCGTCTACTCTCCCGAGGGGCGCCGGCAGATACTCGCCAACGTGGGCTATTACCTCAACAACGCCTCGATTCTGCGCCGGGGCATGTCGGCCATCGGTCTTGAGGTGGCCGGCGGAGTCAATGCTCCCTACGTGTGGGTGCGCACCCCCGACGGCATCGATTCATGGCAGTTTTTCGACCTGCTGCTCAAAAGGTGCGGAGTGGCCTGCACTCCGGGCGTGGGATTCGGCTCATGCGGCGAAGGCTTCGTGCGCCTGACCGGGTTCAACACCGAGGCCAACACCCTCGAAGCGATGAACCGGGTGAAAAAATGCTTGTTAACCAACTGAACATTATTATTTTTTCCAATAAGATATGCTGAGATTTAAAGTAGTGGATGAAGCCTTCAACCGCAAGGCCCGTCAAGTGGACATTCCGTCAGAACGCCCCGAAGCTTACTACGGAAAGTACGTGTTTAACCGCCGGACAATGTTTGAGTACCTGCCCAAGCAGACTTATCAGGCGCTGGTCAATGCAATCGACAATAAGCAACCGCTGCCCATCGACGTGGCCGACAGCGTTGCCGACGGCATGAAGCGGTGGGCAATCGACAATGGCGCACGCCACTACACCCAC
>CAYUFQ010000205.1:0-2576 GCA_964444045.1 uncultured Bacteroides sp. | reverse complement strand
CGGCTCGCCGGCGGTAACGTCGGCAATAATCGCGTCGAGCACTTCATTGTCGGGGAACGCGAGAAACACGGGTTCGATGTTGGCGTTGTTGATGCGCACGTGCTTCATGCGGTCTTCTTCCTTGTCCTTGCGCGTCAGTTCATGCTTCTTGATGCGCGATTCAAGGTAGTCGTCGACGTTGGCGCCGAGCACTATACCATACTGTGTGCGGCCGTCCATAGTCTGGGCATAGATGTAGTAGTGCTCTTCGGCATCTTTAACGAGCCATCCCTGCTTGATGAAGTTGCGGAAGTTTTCAACGGCCTTGTCGTAGACGCGCGCGTCGTGTTCATCGGTGCCTTCGGGAAAGTCGATTTCGGGCTTGATTATGTGATAGAGCGACTTGGGGTTGCCTTCGGCTTCAAGGCGGGCTTCGGCGGAGTTGAGCACGTCGTAGGGCCTGGAGGCCACTTCCGTAACCAGCTCGCGCGGCGGGCGGATGCCTTTGAACGGTTTGACTTTCATGGTAAATGAGGGGGGATTTAATATGGTTCGTAGCTTAAAAGTTGGAGCGCACGATGGTCTGCCCGCGGTCGGGGCCTACGCTGAGAATGGTGACGGGCACCTCGAGATACTCCTCGAGAAACTTCACGTAGTCGGTGAATGCCGCGGGCAATCCGGCTTCGGAGGTGATTGCGGTCATCGGGGTTTTCCAGCCAGGCATGTCGGTGTAGACGGGTTCGATTTCAACGCGGTCAATGTCGAAGGGAAGTTCTTTCACTTCCTTGCCGTCAATGCGGTAGGCCGTGCAGGCACGCACGGTGTCGAAATCGTCGAGCACGTCGCTCTTCATCATAATCAGGTCGGTGACGCCATTGATCATCACCGCATATTTCAGCGCCACGAGGTCAATCCATCCGCAGCGGCGTTCGCGGCCGGTTACGGCGCCATATTCGTGGCCAATGTCGCGCATGCGTTTGCCCGTTTCGTCAAAGAGCTCGGTGGGGAACGGTCCGGAGCCTACTCGGGTGCAATAGGCTTTGAAGATGCCGAACACGCGGCCTATTTTGTTGGGGGCCACCCCCAGGCCGGTGCAGGCGCCGGCGCATACGGTGTTGCTTGAGGTTACGAACGGATAGGAACCGAAGTCAACGTCGAGCATGGTGCCCTGCGCGCCTTCGCACAGCACTTTCTTGCCCTGACGCAGGGCGTTGTTGATATAGTGTTCCGAATCAATAAGGTCATATTCGCGCAGATAGTCAATCGCCTCGAACCATTTGGCCTCGAGGTCGGCGAGCGAGGGATGGTCGGTGACGCCCAGAGCGGCCATGGCCGAGAGGTGGCGCTGCCTGGCTGCCTCGTAGCGCGAGCGGAAGTCGGGCGCGAGGGTATCGCCCACGCGCAGGCCGTTGCGCGACACCTTGTCGGTATATGTCGGGCCGATGCCCTTGCCCGTGGTGCCGATTTTGCCCGAACCTTTTGCGGCTTCGTTGGCGGCGTCGAGCAGCCGGTGAGTAGGCATGATCAGATGTGCTTTCTTCGATATCTTCAACACTTTGGTAAGGTCTACCCCACTCTGGCGCAGCGCTTCGGCCTCTTCGCGGAACAACACGGGGTCAAGCACCACTCCGTTGCCGATAATATTGATCTGTCCGTGCTGGAAAATGCCGGAAGGTATGGAGCGCAACACGTATTTCTTGCCCTCGAATTCGAGGGTATGGCCGGCGTTGGGTCCCCCCTGAAAGCGGGCCACCACGTCATAGCGCGGCGTCAGCACGTCTACTACCTTTCCTTTTCCTTCATCGCCCCACTGGAGGCCTAAAAGCACATCTACTTTCATTTTTCTTGTTTAGTGTGTGGTTATGTTTTTTGTGATATTTTATGTTCTTGAGGATTGTTTGCGTCTGCACCGGGCGCACTGGCCGTAGACGTAGACCACGGCCGTTGACGGCTCTCCGATGAATCCGCGGAAGTGCTGGGCCTCGACCCATGCGGCCAGTTCGGGCGCATCAAACCGGTGCACCTTGCCGCAGGTGTTGCACACCAGATGCTGGCGGGCGCTCGCCTGCGAGCGTGAGCGCAGGGTTTCGTATGTGACGCTGCGCTCATGGACGTTGCGCCTGAGCAGACCGCACTGCACCAGCAGCGGCAGGGTGTTGAACAGCGTGGCCCGGCAGATTACCGGCCCGCGCACCGCCTGACATTGCGCCAGCAACTCCTCGGCCTTGAAGGGCTTGCGTTGCTCCATCACCATGTCAAGCACCTGGAGTCTCTCGCCGGTGCAGCGTTTGCCGATGCCACCGAGAAACTCCGCAAACGCATATCGCGCCCGAGCCTTTGCCTGCAATCTGTCCATTACAGGCACAAATTTAACCAATATGCCCGTGTTGTGCAAATTTTTTTAGAACCTTTTTAGCTCCAAGGGTGTTTGATAGACATAAAGTACATTTTTTATCAACATACAAACATACACAAACTAAATTTTTACTGCTACTATGAATACAGCACCACTTCAGGGAATCAAGGTCGTGGACCTGACCGCCGCATTAACCGAATAAGCGAGCGTATGGAGAGCAGCAAAGTCACCGGATTTTTGC
>CAYUFQ010000204.1:0-2604 GCA_964444045.1 uncultured Bacteroides sp. | reverse complement strand
AAGACCGACACGGAGCTGGAAGAGGTGGCGCTGGACTGTGAGAAATATGACCTTGTGGCCATGCCCGTAATCGATGCCGTAGGGCGGCTGGTAGGGCAGATTACGGTGGACGACGTGATGGATACCGTGCGCGAGAGCGCCGAGCGCGACTATCAGCTGGCATCGGGTCTGAGCGGCGACGTAGAAACCGACGACAGCTGGTTCGCTCAGTGCAAGGCGCGCCTGCCATGGCTGCTTATCGGCATTGCCGGCGGCATAGGCAATTCGCTCATACTCGGCAACTTCGAGAAGGGCTTCGTCACCAACCCCACCATGGCGCTCTTTATCCCGCTGATAGGCGGCACGGGCGGAAACGTGGGCATACAGTCATCGGCAATCGTGGTGCAGGGCCTGGCCAACGGCTCGCTCAACGTGGCCCACGCCTCGAAGCAGATTTTCAAGGAGATAGCCGTTGGTTTCCTTAATGCAACCATCATAGCCGCCATGGTGTTCGGCTATAACTGCATCAACCTCGGTGCGAGCCAGGTAACCACAATCGCAGTGGCCCTGAGCCTCTTTGCCGTGGTGATTTTCGCCAGCGTGTTCGGCACTCTCGTTCCCCTCACCCTGCAGCGCTTCAAGATAGATCCGGCCCTTGCCACAGGCCCCTTCATATCGATTACCAACGACATAATCGGCATGGTAATCTACATGACCATATCGTCAGCCCTCATCGCCGCCCTCGGTTAACCCCGCTTCTCCACTCTCCACTCTCGCTCAAATCGCGTCCAGAACGGTGCTGACGGCGCCTACAATGGCGAAGAGAATCAGAAGGGAGCCTATGATGCGGTTGATGAGATAAAGGGAGCGGACGTTGAAGTGCGACCGCATTTTGTTTACCAGATACGTAATAATGAACCACCAGGCCAAGGCTCCTGCCACTATGCCCACGTAGCCACCGAAATAGTGGTAGTATTCAAACTCGGGCAGCAGGAAGTTGAACCGCGCGAACAGGCCGATTATGAAGAAGAGAATCAGCGGGTTGCTCACCGTGAGCAAAAATCCGGTAACTATGTCTTTCCAGTAAGTGTTGGCCGATGGCGCGTTTTTGCGCCTCATGGTCCGCGCGGGGTTTTTCCTGAACAGCACTATGCCGAATATGGTCAATACCGCCGACCCGAGCAGCTGCAGCAGAATCTGTTGCTCGTTGATGAAGTCGGTGATGAACGCAATGCCGGCTCCGGTAAGGATGCAGTAAAACAGGTCGCTGATGGCCGCACCGATGCCGGTGGCGAACGCAGGCCAGCGCCCTTTGTCTAATGTGCGGTGAATCACCAACATGCCAATTGGCCCCATCGGCGCTGAAATCAGCACGCCGATTGCAAATCCGCGTATGAGCACGTAGAGCAAATTCTCCATTATGCTGCAAATTTAGTCACCTCCTCCGAATTACGCAACTTTTTCGAATTTTTATTTTGGCCGAGCAGGAAATATTGACTATATTTGCCAAATATAAATATCTGATATATGCCAACAGTTTTGTTAATATTCGGAATAAGATTTTTCTTTTATCCCAATGACCATGAGCCCATACACGTGCATATTGAATTTCAGGGAAAGTCAGCGAAGATACAGCTGTGCCCGGAAATTGAAGTTATAGAAAATAATGGGCTCAAGCCTCAAACGATAAAGAAAGCTGTTGAGGCCGCACACTTTTACAGAGATGATATTATTGCAGAATGGCATAAAATATTTGATAAATGATATGACTTCAACCGAACAAAAGCATACATACCCTCAAATACAGCAGCTTTGGTTTGCTGACAATCAAATATGGATTCATACGGCAGACGGCTCCCGGTACAGTCAGCCCTTGGAGGCATTTCCCGCTTTGTTTCTGGCATCGCCGGATGATAGGGACGCATATTATTTCTGGAATGACAATACAAGTGTTCGTTGGGAGAAACTGGATGAAGATATCCATGTATCCAATTTTTTTGAACGTGAAACGGTAAACTACGATAACGAGGTGAATGAATTGCTGTCGCAGTTTCCGTGGTTGGATTTCAAAAGATTCGCGGAATACATTGGAATGCATTGGACAAAACTTGCAAGGTTTCGTTATGGAGTCTGGACTCCCAAGCCCGAAACGATTGAAATGATTAAGAATGGAATCAGATCGATTGGCCGGGAAATGATTGCGGTGCAACGCTGAGCCTGTCGGGGTTCTCCTCGGCTGGTGGTGAAAAAGTTTTGCGGTTTCGGCAAATTATGCTATATTTGTGGCTGAATTAACCAATTTTTCACATTCTTAAATGTATTTATTTATGACACCATCGGAAAAATTCCGTGACGGCCAGTGGGTAAGCCGCGTGGACGTAGGCGACTTCGTGAGCCGCAACATCACTCCCTATACCGGCGACGCCTCTTTCCTCCAGGGCCCCACGGAGCGCACCCTCAAAGTGTGGCGCAAGTGCCTTGAAGCAATTGAGGAAGAACGCGCCAATGGCGGAGTACGCTCCATTGATGCCGAACGCATATCGACCATCACCTCTCATGGAGCCGGATATATCGACAAGGAGAATGAACTCATCGTGGGCCTGCAGACCGACGAGCTGCTGCGCC
>CAYUFQ010000203.1:0-2665 GCA_964444045.1 uncultured Bacteroides sp. | reverse complement strand
TGGCCTGGCCGGCGTTGCCGTGAACGCCCACAACTGATGCCATGTTGATAATCGAGCCCCCGCGCTGCTTCATCATCACGGGCACTACGGCCTTGCAGAAGTTGAATGCGCTCTTGAGGTTGACGGTGATAACGGCATCCCACTGAGCTTCGGTCATGCGCATGAGCAGACCGTCTTTGGTGATGCCGGCATTGTTGACCAGGATGTCGATGCGGCCGAAGTCTTTCATCACCTGAGCCACAACCTGCTGGGTCTGCTCATAGTCGGCGGCGTTAGATGCATAGGCTTCTACTTTCACGCCCAGGGCGGCAATCTCGGCCTTTGTGGCTTCGCCGTTTTCGTCAATTACGAGGTCGGTGAACGCGATATTTGCGCCCTCTTGCGCGAAGCGCAGTGCCAGGGCCTTGCCGATGCCACGGGCCGCACCCGTGATCAGGGCTGTTTTTCCTTCGAGAAGTTTCATTGTCGGATGATGATTTTGTTTAGTGTATGTTTTTGTTAAACGTGATTTTTTACTTCAACGGCTTTGACTATGAAATCTATGCATTCCTCGCGCCAGCGTTCGAACGGTTCGCGGTCGTTTTCGCGGATGGATGTCCAGTCGCTTCCGCGCACAATCAGGGTAAGCATCGACGGCAGCAATCTTGCCTGTGCGGGGTCGAACACTCCGGTGGCTATCCCTTCGCCCACAATCTCGTCTATCAGGGCATAAATCCGGTCGGTGACGAGCTTGCGCACGCGGCTGTCGCGCTTGGTGTCGCGGCTGAATATCGACTTGAACCATAGTTCGTAGCCGTGGGGATGGTTCAGCGCCACTGCTATGCGGTATTCAATGAGCGCGCGCAATTTGCCGCCCGGCGTGCTTTCGCTCCCCACCTTCGAGTCGAGCTCCTGAAGCATCTTTTTTGACTCGTCTTCGATAACTGCCTGATAGATATCGTCTTTTGTGCGGAAGTAGGTGTAGACGGTGCGGCGCCCGCGGTCGCTGGCGCTGGCAATATCGTTCATGGTGGTGTTCTCAATGCCTTGTCGGGCAAAGAGTTGACGGGCCACGTCAATAAGCCGTTCGCGAGTGCGTGATGCCATAATTCCCTGCAAAGTTACGAAAATTTATGTTCCCGCACAACCGCCCGGATTTAAGATTTAATAAGTTAAGGCGGAGAGTGAAGAGATGCATGTCTCTCCACTCTCCGCGATATTTCTTTTTTGGGGGGATTATTTGCGGCGGTTGCGCACGCTGCGGGTGGCCGACGAGGGGGTGGAGGGTTTCGATTCCTTCACTTTCTTGGGCTCGCGCACCTTGGTGCGCTTCGAGGCTTTTTCGGAGCGGGTCGATGTGCGGGCCGAGCGGTTGGCGCGGGCTGAGCGTGCGGTCGTTTCGGCCAGCAGGGTGGTGTCGGCCGCGGCGGCAATCGAGTCGGCTATTTCGCGCTGACGGGCAATCTCCTCGCGCGAGGGCACCCAAAGGTTGTCGGCATAGTGGTCAAGGCGGTTCTGGATGCTGTCCTGCGCGTGCTTCAGGTCGTCGGGGTCGTCGCCTACAATCTGGGAGAGAGTGCGGTTACGCAGGTTGCGGGTCTTGTAGATGTCGCCCTTGTACATGTTGAGGGTGAAGAAGTCGTCGTAGGTGTGCGTGGCCAGGTTGTTGTCGTCGTCGGTGAAGATATATTGTGCCTGCAGGTAGGGGCGCAGGTCATCCATCTTCATCCAGAACATGGGGGTTCTGCCCGAGATGGCGTAGTCGTCGCTGCGCACCACCACGGGGCATATGGCCTCTACGGTGGTTTCCATGCGGTGTGTGCGGTTGTTGAACTCCCAGCGCTCGATCAGGTAGTACATAAGCACCTCGTTGGTGGGCACGTCGATCGGTTCGATGTCGTATACGGGATTCTTCTCCGAGAAGCCTTTTGCCGGGGTTGCCATGATGTTGAATTGCGTGATGATGTCGCTCATCTTGGCCCGGTTGGCCTCGGTGAAGTCTTCATAGCCATCGGCATGCTGATATGCGGGGATGGTGTTTTGCGCAAACAGGCGGAACATGATGCGAAACAGGTTTTCCTGCCCGTCGATCAGGTCTTCGGGGTAGTAGAGCGGCGCGTTTGCGTCTTCGTTTACCAGGTCGAGCTCGCGATAAATCACGCGCATGTATTTAAGCGATGCCTCGTCGCCGGCCGATTCGCTCCGTTGCTGCATGCGGGCGCTCACTCCGGGCGTTTCGGTCTGCGCTTTCTGGCCCGGGCGCGTGCGGGGCCCGCGGCTCACGCCCGATGAGCTTGACTGGTCTTGAGCCGATGCGCCGAGCGCGGATGCGGCTATGGCGGCTGCGATTATGATGTTTTTGAGTTTCATGATCGGGGTTAGTTAATGATTACGTCGAGAGGAGCTATGGTGCGGGTTATGCCGTCGGGGCCTGAGGCCATGACGTTGGTGATGAGCAGGCGCTTGCCGCGTTTGAGTCCGCGAATCTGATTTTTCTGCTGCTCTGAGAACCGGGCTCCGTCGCTCGCGGCTATGATATTGTCGCCCTTCTGGTCGGTGATGACCGTCTGGAAGCTGATTACGTTGAACTTGATGTTGAGCAGTTCGTCGTCGATGGCAGCCTCGAGTCCGGGCGTTTCGATGAGCACTTTTTTGCTCAGCGGCTTGCCGCCGCGATAGCGCTCGG
>CAYUFQ010000202.1:0-2673 GCA_964444045.1 uncultured Bacteroides sp. | reverse complement strand
TATTCGAATTACGAATTATTCTGAAAAATTGTAAAAATGATAAGTTTTACTTAACTTTGCCGTCGTTAAAACATATTCACACATATTAAACATTTTTCATGAAAAAGCTTCTATCAATTCTCTTTGTAGCCATTTTTGCTCTTGGCATTGCATCCTGCAATAAAAACGCATCGGCCGATAAAGCAACTGTTACACCCGAAGAGCAGGCAGTTACCGAATTCGAAACGCTCTGCGATAAAATGGTTGACGCCGCAAATGCTAATAATGTGCCGGAAGTAATGAAGCTTTACGGCGAAATGATGGAACTCACTGAAAAATACGCGCAAATGGACTCCGACGGCGAACTGAAACTATCAAAGTCACAGGAAAGACACATTGAAAAAGCAATACGAAAGGCGAGCCGCGCAATGAATGCCATTACCGATTATGAAGAATCCGACGTATGCGACGATTGGGATGGATATGACGAGGACAACGAGCCGGCCTACGATGAATACTATGACACTGATGATTTCACCTACTACGCAAACGGTGAGGAAGAAAAGTATATCGCTCAACTCGAATCAATCTGCAACCGAATCGTAGCCGCTGCCAACAACGATGATTACGCTGAAATGCTATCACTTTCAACCGACATGATGAAGCTTGGCACTGAAATTGATGAAAAAGAAAAAGCCGGTGAACTGAATTTCACTGAAGAGCAGATGGAGCGCGTGCAAAGAGCAATTCAGAAAATTGATGACCTCAATTTATAACAATCCCGAAAACTATCAATAACCTATTTATACCAAACCAATTAAAATCAAACCAATTATGAAAAAGATTCTTTCAATCCTCTTCGTTGCCGTTCTCGCTTTCGGCATGGCATCCTGCAAATCCAAAGAAGAAAAAGCAGTTGATGAATTCGTAACCATCTGTGACCAAATGGCTGAGGCCGCTGAAGACAACGACGCTGCCAAAGTACTGAAGCTCTCGGGCGAAATGATGGAACTGGGTAAAAAATATGGCGAAATGGAAGACAAAGGCGAACTGAAACTCACCGAAGAACAGGAAAAGCGTATTCAGGAAGCCGCAATAAAAGCTCAGCGCGCCATGATGCAAATGGATATCGACCTCTAATAACATCCTGACAACACGATAATTCAGCCGGCGGTTGCGCATCAGCGCTTCCGCCGGCAATTATTTCCGGCCGGTGAACAAGGGCAGCCCGCAAAGCGTTTGAATTTCAAAACACTATTGATTCTTAATTTATACCTTATGAAGAAAAACATTGCAATTGCCGCGTTGGCTCTTCTGGCAGGCGTAGTCGGCCTGACCAGCTGCCGCAATGCAAGCTCGCTTGCTAAAGAAATCGA
This sequence comes from uncultured Bacteroides sp., assembly GCA_964444045.1. GTDB lineage: Bacteria > Bacteroidota > Bacteroidia > Bacteroidales > Muribaculaceae > UBA3263. The sequence continues at coordinate 1,318 of CAYUFQ010000202.1, read as the reverse complement.
CGGAGACTGGAGCGGCACCCCCGTGCGCTTCGCCAAGAAAACCATGGTCGACGGTTCGTTTACGCCCGTTTTCCGCTTTGAGCAAAACGGCAGCCAGGCCGGAGGCAACCTCGAGCTGTCGGCTCAGATTTCGGTGACTCTGCCCGTCAACGCCCCCATTGACTCCGCGGGCACCACGGCCGTCAGCGCAACGGCTGCCGGACTGGCCACAGTGCGCGGCAGCTGGGTCGCCACCGATGATGACGAAGTGAAACTGACCTTCGACATGGCCACGCTGAATATCGACATCGACCCCGACGTGCAGTTCGAACTGGCCGACATCTGGACGTCGACCGACGTTCCCACGGTGCGCACCGTGTCCGACGCCGTTACCAGGACCTTCCTCAAGGAGATGAATCTGGGCATGACCACCGCGCTGCAGAAAATGGACGAACTCGACGACATTAAGATTCAGGATAATCTGATGAAGTGTGAGTTTCTCGACTCCCATCAGACGCTCAACCGGGTTTACGATTGAGCACGAAAAAAGGGTAAGCTACCTACATCGCACCTGCTACAACCCGATACCGTTGCTTCTGTCAGGACCTGGCGGAGTTCTCGGGGAGCTGGTCGTGGAGGACTTACCCGACTGCAAAGTTACGGCATTTTTATCTCATATGCAAGAGTTCACCGAAAATTTTGCTGAAGATAGCATGCATCGCCGTAGCTGAGAAAACGATATGAGGGTTCGGCGAGGGCATGGGCGTACATATTGCGCCAGCCTTCGCCGATAAATGCGCTTACGAGCAGCAGCAAGGTCGACTTGGGCTGATGAAAGTTGGTGATTATGCCGTCAACCACCTTGTAGTCATATCCCGGAGCGATAATCACTCTGGTCGATGCCACCAGCCGCTCGCCACACGCTGCGGCCAGAGCCTCGAGGGCCTCGCGCCGCGACAGCCGCGGATGGTCGGCCCCGTAGGGATACCATTGCGGCACCTCGGCCACCGGCAGCCCCTGCGAGGCCATGCAGCCAAGATGATACAGGCTTTCGAGGGTGCGCACCGAGGTGGTGCCCACGGCCACCACGGGGCGGTCGGTCCGGGCCAGTTCTTCAATGAGCCGGCGGTCAACGCTTATAAACTCGCTGTGCATTTCATGCTCGCCTATCAGCTCGGACTTGACCGGTTGGAACGTGCCGGCACCGACATGGAGCGTCAGTTCGCGGCGTCCGATTCCGGCGGCATCAACGGCGGCAAGCAGCTCCGGAGTGAAGTGCAGGCCGGCCGTAGGAGCGGCCACAGAGCCGTCAATCCGCGAAAACACCGTCTGATAATCC
>CAYUFQ010000201.1:0-2698 GCA_964444045.1 uncultured Bacteroides sp. | reverse complement strand
GGTGGAGAGGTAGATGGTGCCGTCGGGGAGCTGGTGGAAGATGCCGACGTTTGAGCCGGAGGTGCCGTTTGGCCTGACGGGGGATATGGAGTAGCTGGCGGTGTTGAGGTCGTATTGGCCATAGCCGTCGGTGCCGGCAATCCACAGGGTGGCGTCGGAGAAGTCCCAGTCGGCCACGCGGTTGCCAGCCGTCTGGGGTATGGTGTGGGTGGCCAGCAGCTTGCCGTCGGCGCCAATCTGGAATATTTTGCCCGAGCCGGATGCTACTGCGCCCTCTTTGGCTATCTGTATGTTTGCGTCTTTCTGCACCAGGCCGCTCACTCCGCTGATTTCGCTTGCGGCGATAATGGCTGCGGCGTTATCGGTGGCGTCGTTGTCGACGGTGAGTGTGTAGGCTTTCGCTCCGTTGCCAATCATGACGGTGGCGGGGCCGAGGGTGATGACGCCGGCGTTGGGGTAGACGGAGCGGGTGCTGATGGTGAAGGCGGCGGGGAAGTTATGGTGCGATACGTTTTTGTTGGCCACGTACCATTTTCCTCCTTTTGCGGGTTCGGTGGAGAATACGAGTATCTTCTTGTCGGTTACGGCTATATTGTCGATTTTGAAGCCCCAGAGGCAGCTCTCGGTCACTGCGCCGTGGGTGGCGTCGATGACGAGCATGCCGCTGTTGAGGGCCACGTATGCTTTTCCGTCGCTGAATGCCACCTGGTTAATCTGTTTGCTGTCGGATATGGCGGCGTCGCGCAGGTCGGGCACGTTGATTATGCGTCCGTCGTCGTAGAGCAGGTCGATGTTGTAGTCGGTGTAGACTATGAAGAGGTATTTCCCCTGGGGGTCATACCAGATGCCGCTGACCGAACTGTCGTTCAGGCGGTTGGAGGTGTTGAAGGCCATGACTTCGCCCGTGGCTTTGTCGTAGCCGCATAGGCTCGTGCCCGAGAGGGTGTAGACATACGCCGGAGTTTCCACTACTGATGTGGGCGCGGCGTAGTTGGGAAATATCTCCCACGTGCCGGTGACCTGCTGGGCCGGGGCCGCAAGTGCGAGCATTAGGGATAGGGATATGATCAGTTGTTTCATTCGGGTATTTGTGTGTATGTGTTTTTTCAGATTATTTTCATCAGGGCGGCCATTGCGCGTCCGCGGTGGCTGATTGCGTTTTTGGCGTCGGGTGTCATTTCGGCAAACGTCAGGCCGTCGGCGCTTTCGTCTGGGATGAACACGGGGTCGTAGCCGAAGCCGTCGGCTCCCGAGGGTGTTTCGGCGATTCGGCCTTCGACTATGCCTTCAACCATCTGCACGTTGCCTTGGCGGCACAGGGCTATGACGGTGCGGAAGCGGGCTTTGCGGTTGCTGATTCCGCGCATCTGCGCGAGCAGTTTTTCCATGTTGGCCTTCGAGTCGTGGGCGGGGCCGGCATAGCGTGCGCTGTACACTCCCGGGGCGCCGCCAAGGGCGTCCACTTCCAGGCCGGTGTCGTCGGCAAAGCAGTCGCAGCCGAAGCGCTCGCTCACATAGCGGGCCTTCAGTTCGGCATTGCCCTCGAGGGTATCGGCCGTTTCGGGAATGTCGTCGTGGCAGCCAATCTCGCCCATTGACTTGATTTCCAGGCAATCTCCTGCCATGCTGCGCACTTCCTGCAGTTTGTGGACATTGTTGGTGGCGAATACTATCATATCCTTTTAACGCAATGGCCCGTGGGTTTATTACTTGACTACGATGTTCACTATCTTGCCGGGCACGAAGATGGTTTTGGCCACCTGCTTGCCTTCGAGCCACTTCTGCGCGCTTTCATGGGCCATGGCGGCGGCGATAACGTCGTCTTTGGCCATATTGGCCGGCACGGTGAGGTTAAAGCGGGCCTTGCCGTTGAAGCTGACGGGGTAGGTGGCTTCGGCTTCGACCAGATAGGCTTCGTCGTGGGCGGGCCATGTGGCGTCGCACACGGTGGAGGAGTGGCCAAGGGCGGTGTGCCACAGCTCTTCGGCGATATGCGGCGCAAACGGCGCGAGCAGAATCACCAGGGGCTCGAGCGCCTGGCGCGAGGTGCACTTCTGGGCCGTCAGCTCGTTGACGCAAATCATGAAGGCGGCCACCGAGGTGTTGTAGCTGAAGTTTTCGATGTCGGCCGTCACTTTTTTTATGAGCGTGTGGATGCTCTTGAGCGACGCGGCCGAGGCGGCTTCGTCGGTGACTCCGCCGGCATAGAGCTTCCAGAGTTTCTTCAAAAAGCGGTTAACTCCGTCGATGCCGTTGGTATCCCACGGCTTGCTCTGCTCCAGCGGGCCCAGGAACATTTCGTAGAGCCTCAGCGTGTCAGCGCCGTAGCGCTCCACTATATCGTCGGGGTTGACTACGTTGAACATTGATTTTGACATTTTTTCCACTGCCCAGCCACACACGTATTTGCCGTCTTCGAGCACGAATTCGGCGGTGTTGAATTCCGGCCGCCATGCCTTGAAGGCTTCGGTGTCGAGCAGGTCGTTGCTGACGATGTTCACGTCGACGTGGATGGGGGTCACGTCGTATTGGTCTTTCAGCCCGGCCGACACGAAAGTGTTGGTATCCTTTATGCGGTAAACGAAGTTTGAGCGCCCCTGAATCATGCCCTGGTTGATGAGTTTGCGGAACGGTTCGTCGCTCACCACCAGGCCGAGGTCGTAGAGGAATTTGTTCCAGAAACGGGAGTAAATCAGGT
>CAYUFQ010000200.1:0-2715 GCA_964444045.1 uncultured Bacteroides sp. | reverse complement strand
CGTCCTGATGGTCGCCGAAGATGCTCAGGGCGTGGCTGGCGATTGTGCGGGCCGAAACGTGGAACACGCTGGGCAGCTGCTCGCCGGCAATCTTATACATGTTGGGAATCATCAGCAGCAGACCCTGCGATGCGGTGAAGGTGTTGGTCAGAACGCCGTTCATCAGCGAGCCGTGCACGGCACCGGCGGCGCCGCCTTCGCTCTGCATCTCCTGAACGAGAACCGTCTCGCCGAAGATGTTCTTGCGGCCGTTGGCTGCCCATTCGTCAACGAGCTCTGCCATGGTCGAAGAGGGTGTGATGGGATAGATTGCGGCTACTTCCGAAAACATATACGCGATATGCGCGGCAGCCGTGTTGCCATCACACGTCATGAATTTCTTTTCTTTACTCATGAGTGATTTTTGGTTGGTTTAAAAAAGAGATTTTTTGTGTCGGATTTATTCCGCAAAGTTACAAAAAAAATCGGATTTACTATATCATCGGGGCGTATTTTTCTCCTCCCTCAGAACTTTCAGCCGGCAAAGGCGTTTAACTTTAAACGACTTATTTATGAATGAGGTGATTAGAAAACGGGCCGAGCCCCTGTTGGGCGTGATGAGGCTGATGGTGTTCGCGCTGTCGGCCGCACTTATAGTGTTTATTTCAATCGACACTTTCACGCATCGCAACTTCCTGACCAACCGCTTCTACATGACGTTTCAGCTGTGGGTCTGCGTTTTCTTCATCATCGACTTCTTCGTCGAGCTGATTTTCGCCCCCGACAAGGGGCGCTATCTCCGCCGCCGCTGGCTCTTCCTGCTCCTTTCCGTGCCATATCTCAATATAATCACCGGCTGCAACATCACGGTCGACGCCACCGCCCTCTATTGGGTGCGCTTCATTCCGCTCGGCCGCGCCACTATGGCCCTGGCCATCGTGGTGGGCTACGTGAGCAAGAATCGTGTCAGCTCGTTGCTGGCCAGCTACGTGATGATTCTCGTGGCATTCATTTATTTCGGCTCGATTATTTTCTATAATGCCGAACTCGGCCATAATGCCGGAGTCCACACCTACTGGAACGCCCTCTGGTGGGCCTGCATGGACGCCACCACCATCGGCTGCGACATCCAGCCCGTCACCGTAGTGGGCAAAATCGTGTCGGCGGTGCTCGCCTGCATGGGGGTGCTGGTGTTCCCGCTCTTCACCGTCTATATTGCCTCGCTCGTGCAGCGATATTCAAGCCCCGCAGCTCCGGCAAATTCTCAAAATTAGCTATATTAACATTATTTAGCTAAGTTTAACAATTGGGGGGGGTAATTTGTGTAAAATTGTTTAACTTTGCAAACAAATTTTAACCACATTTTTATAACCCAAATAACCCCAATTCATTATCATTATGGAACAGCAAAATCCCGAACAGCAGCCCACCAACGCCAACAATTTTCAGTATCAGCAGCAAATCAACATAACCCAGGGCAAAGGCAACGGCCTGGGCACGGCCGGCTTCGTTCTGGCCCTTATCGCCCTCTTCCTGGGCTGGATTCCCGTTTTGGGCTGGATTCTTTGGCTCCTCGGCGTTATCTTCTCGCTGATTGGCGTTTTCCGCACTCCGCGCGGCCTCTCCATTGCCGGCCTCATAATCTCGTTTATCGGCGTAATCGCCCTGTTGTGCATCTTCGGCATGGCATCGCTCTGATTTCAATTCTTCCTTAATACGCTGCGGGAGGTAAAAGCGGGTAAACCGGCTTTACCTCCCGCACTGTTTTCCCGGATATTTGCTAATGTAGAATATTCGGCATAACTTTGCACCGCACTCTCCGCTCTGCAACATATTGTATATGTGTATATGGACCTTCGTGAACGCAAGATATACAGGGTAACTCTGACCGGTTCGGCCGTGAACGCTTTGCTGATTGTGCTGAAATTCGTCGCGGGCATTGTCGGGCGGAGTTCGGCAATGGTGGCTGATGCCGTCCACTCGCTGAGCGACTTCGTCACCGACGCCATAGTGCTCGTGTTCGTGAAGATTGCAGGCAAGCCGCGCGACAAAACTCATGAATACGGCCACGGAAAATATGAAACCCTCGCCACCGTGGTTATCGGCCTGATTCTGATTATTGCCGGCCTCGGCCTGATGGCCGGCGGCATTGACCACATAGTGCGCAGCCTCAACGGCGAGGAGCTGCCTCGTCCGGGCATGATTGCGCTGGTGGTCGCCGCCGTGTCGGTAATATCAAAAGAGTGGCTCTACCGCTACACCAGGCGCATCGGAGCCGAAACCGACTCGCAGGCCGTTATTGCCAACGCCTGGCATCACCGCAGCGATGCGGTTTCATCGCTGGGCACCCTAATAGGCATAGCCGGAGCCCTGATTTTCAACTGGCGCATACTCGACCCCGTGGCGGCCGTGGTGGTGAGCCTTCTGATCATCAAGAGCGGCTACGACATAATGTGCCCAATGATCAGGGAACTGCTCGAGGCAGCCCTGCCCGAGGCCCAGCAAAAGGAAATAGTCAGCATTGTGCAATCCGTCGAAGAGATAAAGAACGTGCACAATCTACGCACCCGCCGCATCGGCAACAACATTGCCATCGACCTCCACGTCAAGATGCGGGGCGACATGACCCTGGCCCATGCCCACGACCTCGTTACCCGCGCCGAAAACGCCCTGAAAGACAAATACGGCCGCGCCACCATCGTCAACATCCACATGGAGCCCCTCACTCCCCCCGCC
>CAYUFQ010000199.1:0-2721 GCA_964444045.1 uncultured Bacteroides sp. | reverse complement strand
GAGGAGGCGGTGGTAGGCGAGTTGCTGGGCGTAGAAGTCGAGGCAGGCCGATAGGTAGAAGTTGAGCTCGGTGAAGTATTCGGCGTAGGTCATCTGGCCGGCGCTGATGCTGCGCTGGAGCAACTGAGGATAGTTGTCGCCCAGGGCCGTGCGGTAGTCGGCAAGCAGTTTTGCGGTGATTTCGGCCTTGCGGTGAGCGGCCGATATGGCCTGGCGGCGCTCTGAGTCGGCCTGCTCGGCCCTGAATTCGAGGGCCGAGGCCTGAAGCATGGCGGCATCGGAGCGTTTGCCGGCCGAATATTCGGGCAGACGCAGGCCGATGCTGAAGCCGTGGAAGTATGTGCCGTCTTCGCGCTCAAAGCCATAACCGACGGAGAAGCCCGGGAGCAACCCCATGCGCCCGGCGCGGGCGTCGAGGCGTGAGCTTTCGGCCTCAAGGCGCAGTGCTTCGACTTCGGGGGCCGGAGCGGAGAGGTAGGTCTGGAGCTCGAGCAGGGCATCGGCCGGATATTCGCATAGGTCGGCCGCGCCGGCGGGGAGTGAGCCACCGTTGAGGGTGGCCAGTTGCGACAGCGCATCGGTGCGGGCGGCCATGGCTTCGGAGAGCTGCTGTTTCAGGGCAATCTCCTCGAGGGCCGTCTTCCGGTGGTCGAGTTCGGTAACCTCGCGGCGTTCGAGCAGGGCGTGTAGGGTGGTGTGGAGCGAGTCGAGATTCGTCACCATTTGCTGCAGCAGGGAGCAGCGTCGGTTGGCGTCGGTTATGTCGAGCAGAAGCAGCCGCGCGTTGCGTCGCAGCTCTTTGTCGGCAGCCAGGCGGCGCGAGTTGAGCATACGCTCATAGCCGCGCAGGGCCTTGCGGCGCGCTCCGTATGCGCCGGGCCAGTCGAAGCCTTGGGTTATTTCAAAGCCGGTTTTGGTGTCGGAGCGGCTGAACTGCGACCATTTGCGGTCAAACCCCACTTCGGTGGCCTCGAGCATATTGTCGGCGCGGCGCGACATGATTTCGGCGGCCTGTTCGGCCGTGAGCGATTTTATTTCGGGGTTATTGGCCACTATTTCATCGACTATCGGGCCTAACGGGTCATGGTCGGCCCAAACCATGAGCGGAATCAGAACCAGAAGAAGCAGCAGTGTTTTTTTCATCTCTTGCAAAGTTTGTTGTAAACCACCGGCACGAGGTAGATGTTGAGTATGGTTGACGATAGCAGTCCGCCGAGAATCACCACCGCCATGGGCGACTGAATTTCATTGCCCGGCTTGCTGCCGCCCAGCGCCAGCGGCAGCAGCGCCAGGGCGGAGGTGAGTGCCGTCATGATGATGGGCAGCAGGCGGTCGGCCGAACCGATGCGCACTCGCTCGGCCACTCCGAGCCCTTCGCCGCGCAGGGCGTTGTAGCGGCTCATCAGCAGCATGCCGTTGCGCACCGATATGCCCATAAGCGATATGAATCCGATTATGGCCGGAATGTTCACTTCGCCGCCGGTGAGCATGAGTATGTATATGCCGCCTATCAGTGCCAGCGGCATGTTAAGAAGGGTGACGAGCGCCTGGCGGTAAGAGCGGTATTCGGCATGGAGCAGCAGCAGAATGAGCAGCAGGGCGCCCGCCGTGGCTAAGATGAGGGTGCGCGTGGCGGCTGCGGAGTTTTCAAACTGTCCGCCGTATTCGATGTAGTAACCTTCGGGGAGTTTCACTTCTTCGGCCACCCGTTGGCGAATCTCGTCGACGGTGCCCTGAAGGTCGCGTCCGCTCACGTTGGCCGACACTACTATGCGGCGCCGGGCCCTTTCGCGGTTTATGCTGTTGGGGCCGGCGGTGGATATTACGTCGGCTATGCGGCTCAGGGGCACAGTGCCCGCCGAGGTGGTGACGCTCAGCTGCCTTATGGCCCCGATGCTGCCGCGGGCGTCGGGCTGAAGTATCACGGTGAGGTCATAGGGGAAGTCGCCGTCGTAGACGCGGCTCACCTTGCGGCCTCCCAGAGCAGCGCTGACGTAGGTGCGGAAGTCGGCCATGGTTATGCCGAGCCGGGCCAGTTCGGCCCTGCGCGGGCGAATGAGCAGCTCGGGGCGTTCGACCTGTTGCTCCACGTTGAGGTCAACTGCGCCCTCCACCTTCCCTGCGGCCTCCTTTATCTGGTTGGCAAGGCGATAGAGCGTGGGCAGGTCGGAGCCGAAGAGTTTTATGGCAATCTGGCTCTCGGTGCCCGACAGCATGGCGTCGATGCGGTGGCTGATAGGCTGTCCGATCTCCACGTTCACTCCCGGCATGGCGTTGAGCCGGGTGCGCAGCTCCTCTTCGAGCTCGGCGCGCGAGCGGCCGCTGAGCACGTAGGGCACCTCTATCTCGCTGACGTTCACTCCGAGCGAGTGCTCGTCGAGTTCGGCGCGGCCGGTTTTGCGCGCCACCGTGACCACCTCAGGGCTCTCCATGATGATGCGCTCGGCCTCGCGGCCGATTTTGTCGCTCTCTTCGAGCGACACTCCCGGCAGCGTGGCCACGTTGATGGTGAACGAGCCTTCGTTGAACTTGGGCAGGAATCCGCCGCCGAGGGTGAAGAATCCGGCCACTGCTCCGGCAAACAGCAATGCGGTGAGCGACAGGATGATGCCCGGATGCTTCATGGCGCCCGAGAGGCTGCGCGAATAGGCCGCACGCAGCTTGCGCGCCGGCCAGGGCTCGCGGGCGGCCGCCTTGATGTCGGGCAGATAGCTGCAGAGC
>CAYUFQ010000198.1:0-2723 GCA_964444045.1 uncultured Bacteroides sp. | reverse complement strand
TGGCGGTGTCCTTATATTTATTGACGAACTCCTCGGCGCCCGAGAAGGCAATCTGGTTGATATACTTCTCAACGTCGTCGGCGGTCATGCCGATGCCGTGGTCGCTTACAGTAAGAGTGCCTGCTTCCTTATCAACCGTCACCGTCACCTTCATATCACCCAGCTCGCCCTTGAATTCGCCGAACGAGGCAAGGGTTTTCAGCTTCTGAGTGGCATCGATGGCATTGCTCACCAGCTCGCGCAGAAATATTTCATGGTCGCTGTAAAGGAACTTTTTGATAACGGGGAAGATGTTTTCGGTCGTTACGCCGATGTTTCCGGTTTTCTTTTCAATATTGTTATCCATTTTTGGTTATGTTTGATTTGTTAGTACGTAAGTGTATATTACAAACAAAATGCCAGCGGAAAAAATGGCGAGGCATGGTTAAAGTTTATTAACGCGAAGTGACTTTTTGTCAGTTCAGCAGCCCGAGACCCGACAGAAAAACCACCGCAATGCATATGGGAGCCACATAACGCAGACAAAATATGAGCATCGCAACGAACACGCGGCTTGTGCCCCTGAGCTGGGCGTTGACCGCTCCGCGCTTCATGTGCCAGCCCACATAAATCGAGAACAGGATTCCGCCCAGCGGCATAATCAGGTTGCTCGAGCAGAAGTTGCAGAGGTCGAATATCGTTTTCCCGCACAGGGTGTAGCCGCTCAGCGGGCCAAACGACAGCGAGCATCCGACGGCCAGCACGGCAATGACGCCGGTGGTTATAGCCGTTGCCTTGGTGCGCCCCATCTTCTTTTCATCGGTAAGGTAGGCGATGATGATTTCATTGAGCGAGATGGTCGACGTGAGCGATGCCAGCAGCAGCAACACGAAGAAGAGCACCGACCACAGCATGCCCCACTCCATGTCGAGAAATATCGACGGCAGCACCTCAAACACAAGCGCCGGCCCCTCGGCAGGCGACGCCCCGAAGGAGAATACGGCCGGGAAAATGATTATGCCGGCGAGAACGGCCACCAGAGTGTCGAGTCCGGCAATGATGCCGGCGCTGTTGAGCAGTTTGGTATTGTTGCTGAAATAGCTCGCATAGGTGAGCATACAGCCAAGGCCGATGCTCAGCGAAAAGAATGCCTGACCCATTGCCCCGAGCATCACCTGAGGCGTGATTTCGCTGAAATCGGGCTTGAATAAGAACTCAAGGCCCTGCGATGCGCCCGACATCATGAGCGAATGCACGCAGAATACCAGCAGAATCACAAACAGAAGCGGCATAAACATATTTGACATCTTTTCGATGCCTTTCTGCACGCCTCGCCTCATTATCAGAAAGTTGACCAGTATAAAGGCAAGAGTCCAGCCAACGGCCTCCCACGACGCGATGAAATTGCCGAAGTCGGTGTGGAGCTCGTCGGTAGTAGAGGCTCCGTTGAAGTTGCAGAGGGAACTGACGACATAATGGCCCGTCCAACCGGCCACAACCGAATAAAACCCGAGAATCATGGCGGCACCAAGCAGCGCGAACAATCCGAACGAGCGCCACACGCTTCGCTTGCCCGTGGTGTGCTTGAACGCGCCGTAGACGTTGCTGCGCGAACTGCGGCCTATTATGAACTCAGCCGTGATTACCGGCAATCCGATAATGAGAATGAACAGGCAGTAAATCAGCAGGAAGGCGCCACCGCCATGCTCGCCTGCCTCATACGGGAAACGCCATATGTTGCCTAACCCCACGGCTGAGCCCACCGAGGCGGCGATTACGCCGAACCTCGTTGTGAACTCCAATCGTTTATTTCCTCTGTCAGGCTTCAAATCAATATTCGTCCCAGGATTTAATCTCTATCAGGTCAGGACTCAATGAAGTGAAGGCCGAGATGAATGCAGCGGCCAGACGGGCGTTTGTGAGCAACGGTATGTTAAGGTCGATGGCGGCACGACGTATCTTGTAGCCGTTGCTGAGCTCTGTCGGAGTAAGATTCTTGGGCACGTTCACCACCATATCGATTTCCTTGTTGTGAAGCAAATCGAGGGCCTGGGGCTGCATATCGGGCTGCGAGGGCCAGTAAACGCGTATGGCCGGAATGCCGTTGTCGTTGAGGAACTGATGGGTGCCTCCGGTGGCATAAATCTTATAGCCGTGGTTATGGAGCAGGTGGGCGCTGTCGAGCATATCGGCCTTCTGCTTGGGAGTGCCCGTAGAGAGCAGCACGCTCGATTTGGGCACACGCTGACCCACCGAAAGCATGGCCTTGAGCAGAGCCTCCGAAGTGTCGTCGCCTATGCAGCCCACCTCGCCGGTTGAGCTCATGTCGACGCCAAGCACCGGGTCGGCACCCTGCAGACGCGAGAAGCTGAACTGCGAGGCCTTGATGCCTACGTAGTCGAGGTCGAACGCGCTCTTGGCGGGCTTTTCAACCTGCTCGCCGAGCATTATGCGGGTGGCCAGGTCAATGAAATTGATTTTAAGCACCTTGCTGACAAAGGGGAATGAGCGCGACGCGCGCAGATTACATTCAATCACCTTTATGTCGTTGTTTTTGGCAAGGAACTGAATATTGAACGGGCCGCTGATATTCAGCGCCTTTGCAATCTTGGCCGATACCTTCTTGAGCCGGCGCATGGTTTCGACATAGAGCTTCTGCGGCGGGAACTGAATGGTGGCGTCGCCCGAATGTACGCCTGCGAACTCAATGTGTTCGCTGATTGCGTATGCCTTGATTTCGCCGT
>CAYUFQ010000197.1:0-2726 GCA_964444045.1 uncultured Bacteroides sp. | reverse complement strand
GGAGTTGCGGCCGGCATAATAGGTGATCACTCCGTCAAAGCCGATGGCCTTCTCGGCGATTACGGGGGTGCCGAGCGAGAGTTCGGGCTGAAGGGCCCCTGAGGTGCCTATGCGCACCATCGTGAGCGAGCGCGGCGTTTCGTTCACCTCGCGGGTGTGGAAGTCAACGTTGGCAAGCGCATCGAGTTCGGTCACCACTATGTCGATGTTGTCGGGCCCGATGCCATGGCTCAGACACATTATCGGCTTGCCGTCGAAGGTGCCTCCTATGGTGTGGAACTCGCGCGAGGAAACCTCGAACGTTCTGGTGTCGAAAAACGATGCCACCATGTCAACCCGGCCGGGATCGCCAACGAGGATTATGCGGTCGGTGAGCTGCTCGGGGCGCAGATGAAGGTGAAACACTGAGCCGTCGGGGTTGATTATCAGCTCTGAAGGGGGGATTATTCTTGCCATGGGTTATGAATTTTGAGTTATGTTCACGGAGTGTCGGCCGTTGGGGCGCATCACTTGCCGAAGCGGCGGTAGCGCCCTCCGGGCAGCGCCAGAATCAGCCCGCGGAACTCCATGTCGATCAGATGCGACATGAGTTTGCTCACGGGGAATCCGGTGGCGGCGGTGAGCTGTGGCAGCGATGCGTCTTCGTTGCTCTCCAGAAAATTAACAATCAGGGCCTCGTCAGAGTTCAACTCTATGGGCAGACGGGGCTCCGCCTCGGCCTGCCGGCCGTTCACCGGCCAGCGCATTATGCGGCAAACGTCGTCGGCGTTGCGCACCAGAGCGGCCACGTTGCCGGCAATCAGGCGGTTGCAGCCGGCCGAATATTCATCGCCGATGCGTCCGGGAAGCGCCATGACGTCGCGCTGATAGCCGGCGGCCAGATTGGCCGTGATGAGCGCGCCGCCCCGCTCGGCCGATTCGGCCACTATCAGGCAGTCACACAGTCCGGCCACTATCCGGTTGCGGGCCACGAAGTTGCCCTTGTGAATCGGCTCGCTGTGCCCGTACTCGCTTATCAGCAGTCCGCCCCTGGAGGCAATATCGCGGGCATCGCTGCGATGGTCGGCGGGATACACGGTGTTGAGCCCGGTGGCCATCACCGCCACCGTGGGCACGTTGCAGCGCAAGGCCGCCCTATGCGCGGCTATGTCAATGCCGTAGGCCAGACCGCTCACTATCACCACCCTATCCGTTATGGCCGCCAGACGCTCCACCAGCCGGTTGGTGAACTCGAGGCCGTAGGGGGTGGCGTGGCGGGTGCCGACAATGCCCACCATGCGGCAGTTGTTGAGGTCGAGCGTGCCGATGGTATAGAGCAATATCGGCGCATCGTCGCATTGCAGCAACTTAGCCGGAAAATCAGGTTCGCTGAAATAAAGCGTGTCGATTCCGTTGGCGCGCACAAAAGCCTCTTCGCGCTCGGCTGCGGTAAGCACCTTCGAACGATACTCGTCGGAATAGATTCGCGCCTTCGACTGCGTCAGGAAGCGCAGCCGGGTCTCCGAAGCGGCAAAAAACTCATGCTCGCCACCCACCATGCGCAGAATTTCGCGCGCAAGGGTCACGTTCATGCCTCTGATCGACGCAAAGGCTATACGGTATTGCAGCTTAGATATGGCCATGGCTTCAGGAAATGTAACGCCCGAAGGCCTCGGCCAGCTCATCGCCGCGGGTCAGCTTGCCTCCTATCAGATTCACTATGGTAATGTCGGCCGATGCAACCGTTTCTCCCTTCAGGTCAACAATCCACTGATGAAAAATGAAGCGGGGACCCTTGCGGCTCAGACTCAGGCATGAATCGAACTCATCGCCCAGACCGAGCGACCTCAGATAATCGACCGAAACGTGGCGCACCACGGGCGACATGCCGCGACGGCGCATCTCGCGAAACGACAGCCCCGCGTCATTGCAAAACTCATGGCGCGTGTGCTCGAAATAGTTGAGATAGCAGGCATTGTTGACAATGCCCTCAGAGTCAACCTCATAATCGCGCACCTTGATGCGTAGTCTATAAATAGCTTCACTTTCCACGCCCACAAATATACGCAAAAAACTTCGCTCCAACAAATTCCCCCATCCGCCCCGCCCCCGAAGGCGTTCTCTACATTCTTACGGTAGTTATGGTATTCCCATTCGTCTCTTCTGGGAATAATAAGTTTATAATACAATTCCAGCTAAAAGATAGTGAGACAGATCAACCGCTTATGGGGCATCTGGACTTATTCCCTATGAATGAGAAAGGATATCCGGTAAGGCCGCAGATATCCGTTGTTGATGCATTGGCCCGGACCGAGACTGCCTATATAACAGCACACTCTCCTATTTTTCCTGCTGCATCTGCAATGTCGCTTTAACAAACATCCCGAACGAAACTGACCATTCTCCAGATGATGCACGTAAGCGGTCCCAAGACCCCAAAAGACCCTCATGGGCTACATCAAGCTATCCTCCGAGGAGATAACAGATGAAACCGCCTCCATGTCAAAGAAAGAGAGCGATATGTGGTGACACAGATTCATTACTCCAAAAAGTCGGTCATTTGACCGACTTTTTGGAGTAAAAGTTTGCGCTATCAAAAATTTATTATTATTTTTGCAGTCCAAAAAGTTGACCAACTGACCGATTTTTTGGAATAGGTTATGATTATAAAGCGTGAGTATTATCTAAATCAACTCATTTCAAGTAAACACAATGGGCTTATAAAGATAGTTACCGGGTTAAGACGA
>CAYUFQ010000196.1:0-2731 GCA_964444045.1 uncultured Bacteroides sp. | reverse complement strand
CTCCCTGATTATGAGTCAGGTGCTCTGACCAACTGAGCTATAGGACCGTGGCTTTTGGCCGGGTGCAAAGGTAAGAACTTTTCGTGAATTGGGCAATATTGCGGCGGATTTTAACTGTTGTTAACACTGTCTGGCCCGGGGTGTTTTTGGGGATTTGATTATTTTGGGAAAGATTCGTAACTTTGCAGAAAAATTTTACAGAATATTATGCTTCAGAAAATTGAATCTTTGAGGGCGGAGATTCTTGCCGCTTCGGCCGCATCGGAGGCCGAGGTGGAGGATTTGCGCATTAAATATCTGAGTAAGAAGGGCGCCATTTCGCAGCTGATGAACGATTTCCGTTCGGTTCCGGCCGAGCAGAAGCGCGAGCTCGGAGTGAAGCTCAATGAGCTTAAGACTCTGGCTACCGACCGCATCAACGCCTTGCGCGCCGAGGCTGCCGGTAAACAGGCTGCCGCCGAGGCCGCCGCGATTGACCTGACCCGCACTCCGGCTGCCGTGCCTATGGGGGCGCGCCATCCGCTCAATATTGTGCGTGGCGAGATAGTGGATATTTTTTCCCGTCTGGGTTTCAGCATTGCCGAGGGGCCTGAGATTGAAGATGACTGGCATGTTTTTTCGGCGCTGAATTTCGCGGCCGATCATCCGGCGCGCGATATGCAGGATACGTTCTTCATTTCGCGGGAGCCGGCCGACGTGCTGCTGCGCACTCACACGTCGTCGGTGCAGACGCGTGTAATGGAGCGCCAGCAGCCTCCTATCCGCATCATATGCCCGGGCCGCGTGTATCGCAATGAGGCTATCTCGGCCCGCGCCCACTGTTTCTTCCATCAGGTGGAGGCGCTGTATGTCGACAAAAACGTCAGCTTCGCCGACCTGAAGCAGGCCCTGCTTTATTTTGCCCGCGAGATGTTTGGCCCGGAGACACAGATTCGCCTGCGTCCCAGCTACTTCCCGTTTACCGAGCCGAGTGCCGAGATGGATATTTCGTGCAACATATGCGGCGGCAAGGGCTGCGGATTCTGCAAGCACACCGGGTGGGTGGAGATTCTTGGCTGCGGCATGGTTGACCCCGCCGTGCTCGAATCGTGCGGCATCGACTCGAATGTGTATAGCGGTTATGCCCTCGGCATGGGCATCGAGCGCATCACCAATCTGAAGTATCGCGTCAACGACCTGCGTCTTTTCTCCGAAAACGATGTGCGCTTCCTCTCGGAGTTCGTCTCGGCCCGCTGAGCTGACGCTTGACGAGCGTTACAGGCTTGTGCTCGAGCGGTTCAGGGAGGTGATGCCTGCGCCGAAGACCGAGCTGCACTACGGCAATCCGTTTCAGCTGCTCTGCGCCGTGATTCTGTCGGCGCAGTGCACCGACAAGCGGGTGAACATGATTACTCCGGCTCTGTTTGAGGCGTTTCCCACCCCGCAGGCTCTTGCCGCGGCCACGCCCGAAGAGGTGTTAGGGCTGATTCGTTCCTGTTCGTATCCCAACAACAAAACCAAGTCGCTGCTGGGCATGGCCCGCACCTTGGTGGATAAATACGGAGGCGAGGTGCCCGCCGATATTGACTCGTTGCTGAGTCTGCCTGGAGTGGGGCGGAAGACGGCCAACGTGATGCTCTCGGTGGTGTGGGGCAAGGCCGCCATGGCGGTAGACACCCACGTGTTTCGCGTCAGCGAGCGCATCGGGCTGACCACCGGCAGCCGCAATCCGCGTCAGACCGAAGATACGCTCATGGCCCACATACCGGCCAAAGACGTTCCCGACGCGCATCACTGGCTGATTCTGCTCGGGCGCTACGTGTGCAAGGCGCGCAAGCCCGACTGCCTGAATTGCCCCATTGCCGACCTTTGCCGCTACAACGGGCATTGAAATCCGAAAAAATTCGCTATATTTGCGGATGTATTATTACTGATATGAAGAGAGTGCAACGATATATCGCGCTTGTGGCTTTGGCGGCCGCAGGGCTGTGCGGATGCTCGGACCCTACCGATGCGCCCGGCGGCGACGACACGATGTATGATATAGTTACTTATGCGGGCATGAGTGACGCCACGCCGCCGGTGGCCGTGTTTGAATATCAGGTCAGGGACGATTCGCCGGTAATCACGTTGACGGCCAATTGCAAGATGCCTGAATCGGTGACCCCCGGCCGGCGCATACTGCTGGCCTACAGGTCAGGCACTCCCGGCGAATCGGGTCCGGTTGAGGTTAGCGGCGTCGGGCTGATAGCCACCGGCAATATTGCTCCGGCCGAAACGGCCGAGCCTTCGCAGGGGCTGCATCTGCGCTCGATATGGCGCACGGGCAATTACCTGAATCTCGATGCCGCAGTCGATGCCTCGGGCAAGGCCGATGACGTGAAGCTATATGTGCTCGCACCAACCCTGGGCAATCCGGTGGTGGAGGCCTGCATCGTGCTGCCGGTTGACTATGACCGGCCTCCGGCCGAGATTGCCGAGCGCCGGATGTATGCCTCATGGGATATATCGGCCGTCTGGTCGCTGCCCACCCTCGCCTCACTGCAGGTGAACTACACCGACATGAGCGGACAGCTCCGGTCGGTTTCAATCGACAAATGATAATTCCTAACCCATAACAAACAGTTTAATAAAGAAATGGCAAACCAACCTCAGAACAACAACGAGATAAAGATCGAGCTCACCCCCGAGGTGGCTAAAGGCAACTACTGCAACCTGGCAATGATTGCCCACGGCCCCAACGAGTTCTTCA
>CAYUFQ010000195.1:0-2741 GCA_964444045.1 uncultured Bacteroides sp. | reverse complement strand
TCGCCGTTCATCACCGATGCGGGAATGTTGATGCTGCCGCTGCTGAGAATACGCGCCTCATAATCGGCCCACTGCGGATTGCCGCACACGAATTCAGGCCCGTTGAGATTCTGGCCGTGGCGTACTATGGCTTTCGTCGGCTCATATCCGGGCAGGGTGGCCGAGCTGTTCAGCTTCAAAGAGGTGAGTGCCGGAGCGGTGACGCCCACGGGGGTGTCGTCGGCGGTCATCACGAGGGCATTGAGCGCCTGCAGCCTCACGGCCACGTCGGCACGGTGAACGTTAAGGAAAAAGTCGATATCGGAATGACCCTCGGCCTCGATGCGCGCGCGATACACTCCCGGGCGCAAACCGGCAGGGAAGCTGACGGGGCCGAACGCGGCCGACGAAGCGGCGGCCACCACCTCGCAGCTGAGTGCCGAGGTGTTGGTGTTGAAGATTCCATCCTGATTATAGTCAATGCTCAATACGAACTTCGATGCGTTGCCGCCGAAATTGGCCGCAACGGTCAGAGGCTCGTCGATGCGTGCGTTGAAATTGAGCGAGGCAGGGGTGTGGAGCGAGGTTGACGCCACCTCTTTTTTCGAGCCGTTGACGGTGAGCTGCTTAAAGCCGTCGGCAGCAGCTTTCGTGCCGTCGTAGGCCGAGGCGTATCTTGCGCCCGAGGTTCCTTCGGCCGGAATAAACAGGGCGTTGACCACGGCATGACCCGAAAGGAATTCAACGGGAATGGAAACGACGTTTCCGTTGAGGCTCAGGGCAGTGAAGCTCGTTTCGGTGCGGCCCAGTTCAGGAGCTACCGGAGTGATGCCCTGGGGGAGCTCAAAGCCACCGGTCACCACAAGGCCGTCGAACTGATAGCCGGCATCGGCCTTCACAGTCAGGTCAAGAGTGCCTGAGGCAGGGATTTGAGCGCCATCGGCATCAGAACCGTCGGCCAGAGTGACGCTGCCGTTGGGGGCAGTCACGGTGAGCGAGGCCGAAGCATCCGACACCAGAATCATCGCGTCGACAATCACGCCGCCGTTGCCAAGTATATCGTTGCCGGCAACTGTAGAGCCGGCGGGGTCGACACTATCCCAGTCGATTTTCACGCGCATGCGGTAGGTGCCCGGAGCGAGGTCGGCCGGAAGCACGAATTGCGGCACGTTGAGCTGGTTGCCGTTGGATAGCGTGGTGCCGGCTGAGTTCTGGCCCTTATAATGAGAGTAGGCCAGCAGATCGTCTGCCTCAGGGGCATCGAGGTCAACGTTGAACTCGCCGTCGTTGCCGCGGTCGAGGTAAACGTAGCTGTTCATCCAGGTGCCGGTCCAGTCATAAACGATATTCATGGCTTTGCCGGGCTGAGCCACAAAGCACTTGTCGGTAAGGTCGAAGTAGAGCTTTCCGCCCACCTGCTGCCCTACCGAAAGCAGCTGGCCGTGCAGGCCCTCAACGTTGAGCGTAAAGGAGTTAAGATGACGCGCCGCATGCGTTATATTCGCATCGGCCGGAAAGTTTATATCGTAAGACGCATATGCGCTCAGAGATGCCGCGGCAAAGAGTGCGGAGAGGAAATAATGCTTCATGTTCTGATTTTTTTGGTTTATTATTGTGCAAAGATACGCATAATCCGTGAAAAATACGTAAATTTGCCACACTAAATTATGAAGATAGCACTGATAGGATATGGCAAGATGGGTCACATAATCGAACAAGTGGCCCTGAGCCGGGGCCACGAGATAGTGGCCAGGATAGACCGTGACACTCCCGTGGGCATCGACTCACCGGAATTCCGCACGGCCGACGCGGCCATTGAGTTCACCATGCCGGCAGCCGCCGAAGCCAATGTGAAAGCCGCATTAGCCCAGGGCGTGCCGGTAGTATGCGGCACCACGGGCTGGGCCGAAGGGCTTGAGAGAGTCAAAGCCGGCATGAAGCCCACAGACTCGCTGATGTGGAGCGGCAACTACTCGCTCGGCGTCAACATTTTCTTTGCCGCCAACCGCTTTCTGGCCGAAATAATGGCGCAGTTTCCGCAATACACGCCCGACATAACCGAGACTCACCATGTGCACAAGCTCGACCACCCGAGCGGCACAGCCCTCATGGCCGCCGGCCAGATTATCGAGGCATCGCCCGCGCTTTCGGGCTGGAGCGAGGAACCTCAGCCGGGAAAACTGCTCATTAACCACATACGCCATGCCGAAGTGGCCGGCATACACAAAATCACGTGGGAAAGCGAGGTCGACTCCATAACGCTCGAGCACTCGGCCAAGTCGCGCGCAGGCTTCGCCCTGGGCGCCGTCATGGCCGCCGAATGGCTCAAAGACCGGCCCGGCTATCACACCATAGACGAAATGATGGACCAAATCATCGGAAATCACTCAAAATGACATCTCAGGAATTTATCGCAGACTTCAAGCGCCGCGTGGCCGGCAACAAAACGAGCCGCTGGATACGCTTCGGCTTCGTATCACTGGCTTTTCTACTTTGGGTAATATGGCTTCAGAACTGGTGGGTGCTGCTATGGTGGCTGCTGCTTTTCGACATCTATATCACGGGCTACATTCCGTTGACCTGGTGGAAGAAGTCGAAGTCGAAGGTAACGCGCACGGTGATGAGCTGGGTCGACGCTATTGTCTACGCGCTGGTAATCGTTTACTTCGTGTTCTCGTTTATCGGGCAGAACTATCAGATTCCGTCGTCATCGCTTGAAAAGACGCTGCTCACGGGCGACTATCTGTGGGTCAACAAAATGG
>CAYUFQ010000194.1:0-2764 GCA_964444045.1 uncultured Bacteroides sp. | reverse complement strand
GGAGAGTGGAGGAGTGGAGGAGTGGAGCAGTGGAGGAGTGGAGAGAAGTCAGATTTTTGCAAATTTTTTAGCTTGGTTTGTGATGAATAGAATTGTTCAGTTGCTGGTGATTACGTTATGCTTCGGAGCTCAGGCTCTAAGCGCACGCTCGTTGACTTTGCGCACTAATTCCGACAAGGTGGTTACGCTTTTCGATGGCGGCAAGGAGCAGATAAGGCGGGTTGTGCCGGGTGGCGTGCCTGAGGTTATAGAGACCACGGCGAGCGAGGTGACGCTGATGTCGGATATAGATACTCTTCGGGTTTGCCTGAATGAGTGGGACTCGGCAAGGGTATGTGTGGCTACTGAACAGGGCGATTCGGTTGCCTGCCTGAAGATTCATCGCAATGCGCTGAACCCGTTTGAAAATCCGTCGCCTGAGATGCGCGATGTATCTCCATCGGGCAAGTTAAGTCGCGAGCAGGCTGCGTTCGACATTGATGCGCTTATCGACGCTATAAGCAACATACACCCGAATATGTTCTCTGAATGTTCGCAAGCCGGTTTCTTTAACGCTGTCAGGGATTTGAAGCGCAGTCTGCCTGACTCATTGAGTGCATCGCAGCTATATCTTGGCCTTAGCCCGGTAGTGGCTATGCTGGCCGACGGACATACGCATCTCCGGTTGCCCGAAAAGGCAGTGTATTGCGACGATGAAGCGTTCATGCCGCTGTGTGCGCGCGTTTCATCCGGAAAAAAGTTACATGCAGTGTGGAGTGCCGGAGATACGATTCCTGCTGATGCCGAGATATTGACGCTCAACGGCATATCGCCCGATTCAATAATAAACGGCATGATGGCGCTGCAAAGCGGTGAGCGCGACCACTTCAAATTGATGCGCGTTAATATTGATTTTACCGGATTATACCATTTGATGCATCCCGCGAACAGTTATACCGTCACTTATCGACAACCCGGCCTTGATAAAACGCAAACCGTCACACTCCTCCCTATTCCTTGGGCTGAAATCAAATCTCACTTCGCATCGATTGAAGATGATGCAGAGGCTGAGCCTTATTCATATATAACGGATCAGGCCGGCAATCTGGCCATATTAAACTTCCGAGCATGTTGGAATCCGGCCCGGATGGAGCAATTCGCCGACTCAATGTTCAGGGATTTGCGGGAACGTCACATCGGAAATCTCATTATTGATGTTAGAGAAAACGGGGGCGGCAACAGTGAGGTCGGCGATGTGTTGCTGCGATATATCTGCCGGCAGCCGTTCACGCAAATGGATAGGGTAGTGATGCGCATCACCCCTCTGACCGGACGCCTTGCTAATGCGCGCAATGCCACTCCCGGATTCCACCTCTATGAGATTCCCGAGGCTGACTATCAGCAGCCCCACTCACCGGCCGACGGATTTTATGATGGCAACCTGTATCTGCTTACTTCAAACAAAACCTTTTCGGCCGGAGCATCGTTTGCCTGGGTATTCGCCCAGTGTAAACTCGGCCCGGTAATCGGAGAAGAAACCGGTGGAATGAACGTGTGCTATGGCGATAAAGTCTGGTACACTCTGCCTCTATCGGGCCTTGAATGTGGAATTTCATTCAAGCGCTTCTGGCAGTTTCGGGCAGATGAATCCTCCATACATGGCGCGTTGCCAACCATCCCGACCGCAGCTGCCGATGCCCTTTCCACCGCCATAACCCTAATCGAGGGCAACAAAGGGAATTGAATATGAAACGATTCATTATTGTTGCCTTTGTGGCGTTGCTGACGCCGTTTGCTATCAAGGCTCAGATGTCGGCGATTGACTCGCTGGCGGTTTTTCATGCGGCAACGGGTGAAAACTCCGGTAAAATCCAGCAGGAAATGATTTATCTGCATTTGGATAATACCTCTTATTACCGCGGCGACCGTATATTCTTCGCCTGTTATTTGGTTACTTCCGGAAAACTCAAACCGTCAAACCTCAGTAAGACTGTCTACGTCGAGTTACTCAACCCCAACGGCAAAATCATTGACCGCTGCGTGTTGCGTCCCGAAGACGGACGCTGCCACGGCTCGCTCCTGGCCGATGAAACCCCATTCTACTCCGGCTATTACGAAATCCGCGCCTACACCCGCTACATGCTCAACTTCGGTCCGGAGGCTATCTATTCGCGCGTAATCCCGATTTATGCCGCGCCGAAGAAGGAGGGCGACTGGGCGGAACGCACAATCCTGAAACACAATCCGAAGACTTTGCCGATGTTGCGACCAAAGACGCCAAAAATTGACAAGGTTGACCTTAAGTTCTACCCGGAGGGCGGACACTTGGTCAGCGGTTTGCCGGCACGAGTCGCTTTTGAGTTGACTGACAACAAGCAACGGCCGCTGACCGACATTGCCGGACGCATCATTGACCGTACCAACGACAGCATCGTTGCCACTTTCCGCAGCGGACATATGGGGCGCGGCTCCGCTGAATTTACCCCTCAGTCGCGCCGATACTCCGCCGAAATGACCATTGACGGCAAGCACTACTGGTGTGACCTGCCCGAGGTGGAGCAGAGCGGCTTTGCCTTGAGAGTTGACAACTTGAAGGACACCATTGAAGTTTCCATAAGCCGCACTCATAATTTCCCGACGGAAGCTGTCGGAGTGAGCCTGACATGCCGGGGCGAACTCTATGGACGCAGCATTGTTGACCTCTCGGAGCAAAGCTCCGCCTCGTTCAAGATGTCGGCGGCCAAACTGCCGACAGGCGTCTGCCAACTGACGCTGTTCAACGCCG
>CAYUFQ010000193.1:0-2788 GCA_964444045.1 uncultured Bacteroides sp. | reverse complement strand
TTCATCAGGTCGACGGCGTCGACAAGAATTTCGGAGATGATTCCCGAACTCTGCGGCTTGATTTCGATTTCCTCGCGGGGCTCGATGGTGCCTGTGAGCAGGGTGCTCCGGGTAATGGTCGCATCGGGTTGCGGCTGCGTTATCTCATACTCCGGAGTCTTGGCCTTGGAGTTTTTGAACAGGAAGATGAACGTGCCGGCAAATAGCGCGGCAACGACTGCCCACAGCAGGATTTTGACGAATTTTTTCATTTGTCGTTTATTGCTTCAATTGGTTTTATTTTCATTGATTTCAGTGATGGGATGATGCTGGCGCAGATGCCCAGGAACATGAACACGCCTACTATGGCCGTGGCTTGGGCGAACGTCATCTGAAAGTCCGTGCCGGTCAGTTTTCCGGCAAAGGCCAGGGCGGCGGTGGCAAACGATATGCCTGCCGTGCCGGCCACGAGGGTCAGCACGATGCCCTCCGAGAGAATCTGGGTGACGATGTCGGCCGGCCGGGCGCCGATGGCCCTGCGTATGCCTATCTCGGCGGTGCGTTCCTTCACGATTACCCACATTATGTTGCCCACTCCGATTATGCCGGCAATCAGAGTGCCGATGCCCACGAAGAGCGCCAGCAGCGTTATGCCGGCAAAAAGATTGTCGATCATGGCGAACTGCTCGCTCACGTCGAAGAAGAACATGGCCTGGTCGTCATGCGGGTCGATGGGATGGTTGGCTCTGACGGCGCGGAATATGCGGGCCCTGAGGTCGCTCGGCTTGATGCCCTCCTTGGCCGTTATCATGGTGCCGCCAACGTCGTTGCCGAGATTGAACGATTGCGCCAGAGTGCTCATGGGCAGGGTAATCACGTCATCTACCTTGCCGCCGTTAATCTGCACCTCGGCCTCTTGCGAGGCAAGGCCTACCACTTTGTAGTAAATGCCGCCTATGTTGACAAACTGCCCCACGGCATTACCTCCGGGAAACACCTTGCTGGCCACGTTAACTCCGAGCACTGCCACCTTGGCCTGCTGCCTCTGGTCGCTTTCGTTGATGAAGCGCCCTTGATGCACCGTGGGCAGGAACACCTTGGTGAAGTCTTGGTCGACCCCCTGCACCGAGGCCGTGGTGGAGAACCGGCCGGCGCTGACTGTCACTGCTCCGGCGGAGTTGGTCGGGGCTACGGCGTCGATGCCCGGCACCATGCGGATGGCGTCGATGTCGGCCGTGGTCAGCACCCAGTCGCTTCCTTTGTTGAATCCCTGATAGGAGATGGTGCGGCGGTTGGGAAAAATCACGGCGGAATTGGTGGCGAAGCCTTCGAAATTTTTCCGCAGCATCAGTTCCAGCCCTTTCGAGCCTCCGAGCAGCATGGCCAGCATGGCCGTGCCCCAGAATATGCCGAAGGCGGTGAGGAAGGTGCGCGTTTTGTTGCGCGACAGGGTCACGCCTATCTCGCGCCAGTTCTCAAGGTCGAAAAATCCTGTTCTCATTCGTTTCTAAGTGCTTCGACGGGTTTGATTTTAATGGCTTTGAGCGCCGGAAACAGGCCGGCGGCCATGCCGGCGATAATCAGCACCACGGTGACCGACAGCGCCACGCTCAGGTCTACTCCCGGATTCTTCAGGAACTCCGAGCCGTCGGTGAGCCGGGCAATGATGGCTGTGACGGCGGTGCCGCACACTATGCCCATGTAGCCGAACAGAGTGGTGATGCTCACGCTCTCGAGCACTATCTGCGTCAGTATGCTGCGGGGTTTGGCGCCGATGGCCCTGCGGATGCCTATCTCATGGGTGCGCTCATGTACGCTGACGAACATTATGTTGCTCACTCCGATTATTCCGCTCAGCAGCGTGAGCAGGCCTATTACCCACACGGCAGTGTCGAGTATGCCCATGCCCTGGCTCATCTGCAGCTGCTGGTTGAAGCGGTTCCACACGCCCACGGCGCTTTCGTCGTCGGGCCTGAAGTCGTGTACGGCGGCCAGGGCCTCGCGGGCGCGGGTCTCGGCTTCGGTGCCGTCGGCCTGCGTCTCGACGTTTTGCAGCTCGATGTTGATGTCGCTTATGTCGTTGCTGTTGCCGTTGAGGGCGCGGGCGGTGGTGTAGGGCACGTAGACGGTGCGGCTCCATTCCGAGGTGTATACGCCCACCACCTTAAACATAAGGTTGCCCATGCGCACTGACTGCCCCACGGCTTCGGCCGGGTTGCCGAACAGGCTCACGGCCACCTGGTCAGACAGCACAGTCACCTTGCGCCTCTCGGCAAGGTCAAGGGCGTTGATGAACCGGCCTGACAGCATTTCGAGCGCGCGCTGACGCGCCTCGGCCGGATATACTCCCTCATAGTTCGATATCAGATAGTCGCGCGGAGTTGATATGGTCAGCGCCTCGCCGCGAATCTGGGCCGTCACCTCCGCCACCTGGCGGGTGTTTTTCCGCGCAATCGGCGTCAGGTCTTCATCTTTGAGCGTTATGGCGCGCCCCTCCTTGTGGCCGTGCCAGGCCATGGAGGTGGTGCCTCCGAACACTTTGAGCATATTCGAGCCCTGGTTGTGGCGGTTTTCGTTGAAGGCGTTTATCACCCCCTTGCTCATGCCCATAAGCACTATGAGCATGAATATGCCCCAGGCCACCGCCACGCCCGTCAGCGCCGTGCGCAGCTTGTTGTTGCTCAGTGTCTGGCTTATTTCTCTAAGCAGGTCTAACATGGTTCGTACATTTTACAGAATCATGCCGTCGGCAATGGCCAATCAAGAAAACCATTGAGCTGGGCGACGGCCGCACTATTACGATAGAAAC
>CAYUFQ010000192.1:0-2805 GCA_964444045.1 uncultured Bacteroides sp. | reverse complement strand
CCTGAATACTCGGTGTGATAGCCGGCGGTCAGCTCCGATTCGGCTTCCGGAAGGTCAAACGGGCCGCGGTTGGTTTCGGCGGTGCCTGCCACTATGTAAACCAGGAAGGCAATCAGCGCGGGCAGGTGGCCGCGGAAAATGTACCAGCCGTTTTCATACTGGTCCATGGTCATCTCGCTGACGCTCATAGTGCCGGCAAAGCATACCATCGTCACTACGCAGAGCGAAATCGAAATCTCGTAGCTGACCATCTGGGCCCCCGAGCGCAATGCGCCGATAAGGGTGAACTTGTTGTTTGACGACCAACCGGCCAGCAGTATGCCCAGCACGCCTATCGAACTCGTGGCCAGCAGGAAGAAGATGCCTATGTTGAAGTCGATGGCCTGCAGTCCGTAGCCCCAGGGCAGCACGGCAAAGGCGAGCATCGAGGCCAGAATCACCAGAAACGGTGCGAGCCCGAACAGGAATTTGTCAACGTGGTTAAGCGGAATAATCTCCTTGATGAGCATCTTGAACATGTCGGCAAACGATTGCAGCAGGCCGAAGGGACCTACGCGGTTCGGGCCGAGGCGGCACTGGAATGCGGCGCAGACCTTGCGCTCGAAGTAGATGTAGAAGAGCGCCAGCAGTGCGTAGACCAGCAGAAGCAACACGCCGATTATCACGCACTCGGTGGTCGTCGTGAGCCATTGGGGCATACCGAGGGTTGAACTCAAAAAGTTGTCAACCCATCCGGTTATCTCTGAAAAATTAAAAAGGTGCATAGTCGTGAGAGTGATGATGAATGGAGTCAGAGAGGCTTTTTATCGATCTATGTCGGGCACGATGTAGTCGAGCGTGCCGCCGATGGTTATGAGGTCGGCTATCTTCTGGCCGCGAGTCAGGTAGTCAACGGCGCCGGCCAGGGTCAGGCAGGGAGAGTTGAACTTCATGCGCAGGGGCGACGTGCCGCCGGCGCTCTCTATGTACACGCCAAACGCGCCCTTGCCGGTCTCTACCTGCTGGAACCAGTGGCCCTCGGGCAGTTTCACCACTTTGGGCACTTTGGCGCAAATCTCTCCTTCGGGAATCTTGTCGATGAGCTGGGCAATAATCTTGCAGCTCTCTTCCATCTCGCTGATGCGGGTCTTGAAGCGAGCCATCGAGTCGCCCTCGGTGCGCACTACCGACTTGAAGTCCAGCTCGGCATAGATGCCGTAGGGGTGAGCCTTGCGCACGTCGTAATCCCAGCCTGCCGAGCGGGCGGTCGGGCCCGTGCAGTTATAGTCTTTGGCTGCTTCGGGGGTCATTATGCCTACGCCTTCCATGCGGTTCTTGGCAATGACGTTGCCGGTGAACACCTTGTTGTACTCTTTTATCGCTTTGGGCATCACCTCGAGCAGGGCCTTCACGTCGCTCACGAAGTCGGGGGCCAGGTCGGCCATCACGCCGCCTATGCAGTTGTAGTTAAACGTCATGCGGGCGCCGGTGGTCTTCTCCAGTATGTCGAGAATACGTTCGCGTTCGCGCAGCGGATAGAAGAGCATGGTTGTGGCACCGAGGTCCATGCAGAATGTGCCCATGGCAAGCAGGTGGGAGTTGATGCGCATCAGCTCGTCCATGATTACTCGGATCACCTGGGCGCGGCGGGGCACCTCAAGGCCCATGGCCTTTTCGATGCACATGCACAGGCAGTGGCTGTTGATGAGCGCGCCGAGGTAGTCAAGGCGGTCGGTGAAGTGGATGGTCTGCGGATAAGTGTCGCTTTCGCAGAGTTTCTCGATGCCGCGGTGTATATAGCCGAGATACAGGTCGATTTTCGTGATGGTCTCGCCTTCGATGGCGGTGCGCAGGCGCAGCACGCCGTGAGTGGCCGGGTGCTGCGGGCCGATGTTTACAACGAACTCGTCCGGGCGGAAAATCACGTGCTCTTTCTTCACTATTTTCCCGTTCTCCTCTTCGTAGCTCACCGTGGTATCCTCAACCTTTTCGTGGTCAAGACGCACGGGATTCACTTCGGGGTTCGAGTCATAGTCCTTGCGGAAGGGATAGCCCACCCAGTCGTTGCGCAGGAACAGGCGGCGCATATCGGGGTTGCCGATGAACTTTATGCCATAAAAGTCATAAACCTCGCGCTCATATATGCCTGCCACTTTATACAGGTCGGTGATGCTGTGGATGAACGGATTCTTGCGGTCGGCGGTGGTCACCTTCACTCTCACCATCTCCAGCGTGGCGGTGTTGGTCAGATAGTAAACCACTCCGAGCAGCTCGCCCCAGTCCATGCCGATGAGCGCCGTCAGGTTGTCAAAGCCCAGGTCGTGGCGCAGAGCCGTGGCCAGGGAGTGCCATTTGGCATCGGGAACGGTGAGCTCAAGCGTTTCTCCCTGGGTAATCTCCACCTCGGGATACTGCTTAGCCACTAACTCCTGAATGTTTGCCATATATTTTAATGTGTAATGAATGTTTTTTTTACGGATTAGTTGGTCATCTCGCTTATGGGGTGGTTTTTCAGAAACTCCTTGCGGTCCTCCTTGCGGTTCACTCCGCCAAAGAATTTCTCTACCCTCATCTTGCGCGAGAGCTGCATGATGGCATATATCATTGCTTCGGGGCGCGGAGGGCAGCCGGGGCAGTAGACGTCTACCGGAATAATCTCGCCGACGCCCTTCACCACGTGATATGAGTTCTTGAACGGACCGCCCGAAATGGCGCAGCCGCCGCAGGCAATCACATACTTGGGCTCGGCCAGCTGGTCATACAGTCGGCGGACAACCGGCGCCATGCGGTGCACAATCGTGCCGGCAACCATCATGAAGTCGGCCT
>CAYUFQ010000191.1:0-2836 GCA_964444045.1 uncultured Bacteroides sp. | reverse complement strand
GGGCGGGGAGGGGTATGCCTACGGCGGCGTCAACGTCGGGGAGACGCTGGCGCGCAGGGGCGGAATTTGTCCTTATTTTCAGTCACTTATGTGATGAATGAGGTGATAACAGGCGGAAAGGGCTGTTCTTCAGCAGAGTAGCTCTTTCCGCGCAAAGTTACGAAATAATTCCGTATGTCGCAACTATTTTTTGAGCAGGGGGCGGGCAAGGGAGGTGACGAGGCGGACGATGCCGCGGGCGGCTTCGTCGCGGCAGGGGGCGAAGGAGGGCCAGTCGTTGAAGGAGATGATGACGAAGCGGCCGGTGGCGGGGTCGACCATGGCGTCGCCGCCGTAGATGCTCACTCCCAGGGCTTTGGCGGCTCGGGTGCAGGTGGCGCGGAGCAGGTCGGAGTCGAGCGGCGCGTTGACGTCGGGGAGGCTGAAGTAGTGGTGGAAGAAGTCGGTGCCCACTACTCCGTAGAATTTGAGGTGGGCGCCTTCGGCGTTGCGGCAGATGACGGCGCTGCGGATGCCGCGGATGAAGAATTCGCCGAGGAGGCCCTGGGCTTCGCGTATGTGGCGCGCGCAGGCCACGTCTTCTTTGTGGATGGTCTGGCAGTCGGCGCGTTTCACCCAGCAGCGGCTGAAGCCGAGCTGGGCAAGGCGGTCGAGCACGTTTTCGTTGGTTGAGGCGAGGATTGTGTCGGGCTGCGGAATTTCTTCGCGGGCGAAGATGCGCACCATGTTTCCGCGGGCGCAGTGCATGATGCCGTAGCCGGAGTTGACGACGATGCGTCCGCGGTCTTCGAGTTCGTGCAGGCGCGAGGTGGAGCGTTCGTCGCGGGTCATGGCCAGGACTATGGGTTCGTCGGCTATGCCGTGGGCTATGAACTGGTCTTCGCTGTAGAGGTTTACGGTGAACCGGCGGCGGCGCAGCAGGGCGGCCACGGAGTTGAGTATGGCGGCATCGCACCCCACGTTGTTGGGCGAGAAGATGCCTCCGCGAAGAATCCCTGCGATGGATATGCCGGCCATGGTTTGTGTGATTTTGTGTTAAGTGTGGCGCAAAATTACGAAAAAAATTGTAATTTTGCACTCTGATATAAACCGACATTATCTGATGGACGATACGAAGATAAAGGTGGGAATCACCCACGGAGATTATAACGGCATCGGCTACGAGGTGATTCTCAAGGCCTTGGAGGATCCGTTGATTTTTGATTTGTGCACGCCGGTGGTGTATGGCAGCCGGCGCATAGCGGCTCATTACCGCAAGCTGCTCGACCTGGCGCCGCAGCAGTCGGTTCAGGTCGATTCGGCCGCCGATGCCAAGGCGGGGGCGATAAACGTGGTCAACGTGACGGCGACGGGCGATGATGAGCCGGTGGCTCCGGGTCAGGCGTCGGAGGCCGCCGGGCGCGCCGCATTCGCCGCTCTTGAGCGGGCCACGGCCGACCTGAAGGCCGGGCTGATCGACGTGCTGGTGACGGCTCCTATAAACAAGGCGGTGATTCAGAGCGCGGAGTTCCGTTTTCCGGGCCATACGGAGTATCTGCAGGCCTCGCTCGGCGACGCTGATTCGCACGCGCTGATGATTATGGCCAACGACCGGGGGCTGCGCGTGGCGCTGGCCACGATTCACATGCCGCTGGCCAAGGTGGCGGAGGTGCTGACGCCGGAGCTCGTGGCCCGGCGCATCGAGGAGCTGAATACGTCGCTCATCCGCGATTTCGGAGTGCACAGGCCGCGCATTGCCGTGCTTGCGCTCAATCCTCATGCCGGCGACGGCGGCCTGCTGGGCAAGGAGGAGGAAGATATCATCGTTCCGGCCATTGCCGAGGCTAACAATTCGCGCATACTGGCTTTCGGGCCTTATGCGGCCGACGGCTTTTTCGGTTCGGGCGCCTATGCCCGGTTTGACGGCATCCTGGCGATGTATCACGACCAGGGGCTTATTCCGTTCAAGGCCCTGAGCGGCAACGAGGGGGTGAACTTCACGGCGGGGCTGGACTACGTGCGCACGTCGCCCGACCACGGCACTGCTTTCGACATTGCCGGGCAGGGCGTGGCCGACCCGCAGTCGATGCGCCAGGCCATCTACATGGCCATCGATGCCCTGCGCCGCCGCGCCGCCCATGCCGAGGCCACGGCCAATCCTTTGAAGAAACTTTATCAAGATCGCGGACGCGACAACTGACCCCCCCACACACGCCATGCACGCCGAACCTCACAGACCAATCGACCATAGCCGCGACGCGGAGTTTCCGCTGCTGCCGCGGCTGATAGCCACCTCGCTCGGAGCCGGCTACCTGCCCAAGGCGCCCGGCACGTGGGGGGCGCTCGCGGGCATAATCCTGTGGCTGCCGCTGTTTATCTGGTGCAGCGCGGCGGTGACGGTGACGGTCACGGCCATAGCCACTGTGGCGCTCACCATCGCCGGCATATGGGCCTCGGGCGTCAGCGAGCGCTACTGGGGCAAGGATCCGGTGATTGCCTGCGTTGACGAAACCGTGGGTCAGTGGCTGTCGCTGCTGCCGGTGGTGATGTGTCCGTGGTGGGAAATCGCCGTGTCGCTGGCGTTATTCAGATTTTTCGACATTTTCAAGCCGCTCGGCATCCGCCGGACCGAAAAACTGCCCGGAGGGTTAGGCATGATGGCCGACGACCTGCTGGCCGGGCTCTATTCCGCCATCATATTGTTAGTTATCAATCTCATTTGGATATGGCAGCAATGAACTTAAAGCGCACGGCCAAGAGCTGTCGCGACGCCATTCAGCAAGGCATCTACTGCATCATCAACCCGTTTGTGCGCCTGCTCATCAAGATGGGCGTCACCCCCAACATGGTCACTACC
>CAYUFQ010000190.1:0-2895 GCA_964444045.1 uncultured Bacteroides sp. | reverse complement strand
AACAAGGAGTTTCCCGGCTGCGCCGCTCTTGAAATCAAAGACCAATACTTCTACATGCGCGAAAAGGTGGAGCCGGTGAGCTACATCATCAACATAGCCGAGCAAGCCAGGAAAAACGCCGGACTCACGCCTGTGATCGTCCCCATACGCGGAGGCACGGACGGCGCGCAGCTCAGCTTCAAGGGGCTGCCCTGCCCGAATATCTTCGCCGGCGGTTTGAATTTCCACGGCCGATATGAGTTCGTGCCCGTGCCGAGTCTGAACAAGGCGGCGGAAGTGAGAGGTGAAATAGTGAAACTCGTAGCCTCACGATGAACAAGCATCTACTGCTCACACTGATATTCCTTATCGCGGTCGCCATGCAGGCGACCGCGCAATCGTTCACGCCCGACGAGTGCCGCGGCAGCCGCATGCCCTATCCGGCGCCCGACTCGATAGCGGCCGCCCCCGACTCGCTGATGCCCGTGATGATTTATCACGTAGGGCGGCATGGCGCACGCTACCCCACCTCGACCAACCGCTTCCTTGCCGTCGAGGCCAATCTGCAAAGCCGCGCCGACGCGCTGACCCCCGACGGACGCAAGCTGCTCGACATCACCACCCGGGCAATCGAAACCATCAACGACCGCTGGGGAGCGCTCGACTCGCTGGGCATAGCCGAGCAGCGCGGCATAGCCGACCGCCTGTGCAATGCGTTTCCGCAGCTTGTGGTCGGGCAGAACGTGACGGCGATTTCGAGCTACGTTGAACGCTGCGTCAGGTCAATGGAGGCGTTCACGGGCGAAATCAAGCGGATGCAAGCCGGCACGGGCTCGATTTCAGAGTCGTCGGGCAAGGAGTATTCGCCGCTGATGCGCCCCTTCGCCGTCGATTCCGCCTACGTCAGATGGGCAAAAGAGAAGCCTTACGCAGCCGATCTCAACAAGTTCACCGCCGAAACCACCCCGGCCACGGCAGTCATAGGGCGCATGTTCAAACCCGAAGCCGCCGGGGAGTTTACGCAGGCCGACGCCACCGACCTTTGCGCGTCGATATACTACGTGGTCGCCTCTCTGGCTGCCATGTCGTCGCCCGACGCCGACACGGCCATGGCCCTGCTGACACCCGATGAGCAGAACGCGCTTTGGGAAATCGACAACCTGCACCAGTATTATTCGCGCACGCAAACCGTCATCTCCACCCTGCCGGCCGACATCGCCTCGCCGCTGCTGCGCAACATGATTGCGTCGGTCGACGATTTCATTGCCGGCACCGACCGCACAGCCCTTCAGCTTCACTTCGGCCACGCCGAAACGCTCATGCCGCTGCTATCGCTCATGAGGCTGCCGGGCTGCTACTACCTCACCCACTACCCCGACACGGTGAAGAAACACTGGCAGACGTTTCACGTAGTGCCCATGGCCTCCAACCTGCAAGTGATATTGCTCCGCTCACGTTCAGGCCGCCACTACGTGCGCATTGACCTCAACGAGCGTCCGCTTCAGGTCAACGGCTCGGTCTATCAGCCATGGGCATCATATCGCCAATATCTGATGCGGCTGCTGACATTTTAATGGCGGTTAATATAATTTTGAGTGCCCTACCCGCGTTATAACAATGATTATGAAAAAGCTACTGATACTATTAGCGGTGATTTCAGCCGCACTCGGCGCAAACGCCGAACTCAAACGATACACCAACCTGCACGACAAAATTCCCTCGGAAGGCTACGTAGGGTTTGCCGGAGCAGAGATTATGTCGCCCGGATTTTATGGCGACGGCGGCTTCAGCGCCGGAGTCACCACCGCCCACGGCTGGATGCTCCGCCCAACGGTTTTTCTCGGCCTCGGCACCGGCTATATCGCCGACTTCCAGGATAGCAAGGGCGTGATACCCATCTTTGCCGAGGGACGCATCTACTTCCCGTCGGAATACATGCGCCGCATCTATCCCCACATCAACCTGCGTGCAGGCGGCATAGTGGGCACCGAAGGGGGCGGCGGCACGTACTTTCAGGCCGGCGCCGGCTTTAGAGTGCCGCTGAGCGAAAAGCTGGCCCTGAACGTTGAGGTAGGCCCTCAATACGCCACCTCCTACACCCGCGAGCGCCGCTCTGACGTAATAAACCACGGCGGCCCGTTCAAATCAGGCAAGATGCGCTTCGCATTCTTCGGCCGCATCAACTTTGAGTTCTGATTTCTCAAAGTAAATTCGTAACTTTGCAGGGAAATATTAGCTCAACGTATGTCACGTATCAATCTAAAGGGCATGGGGGTGGCGCTGATTACCCCCTTCAAAGCCGACAAAACAATAGACTTCAATGCTCTGGCCAAACTGATCGAGCATCAGATTCGGTGCGGGATTGACTTTCTGGTGGTGCTCGGCACCACCGCCGAAACACCCTCACTGTCGGCCGACGAGAAGCGCCAGGTACGCGACTTCGTTGCGCAGCGCGTCGGCGGACGCGTGCCGCTGGTGCTCGGCATGGGGGGCAACAACACGGCCGGCCTGTGCGAGGAAATCCGGCTCACCGACCTTTCGGCCTATCAGGCCATCCTGTCGGTGGTGCCCTACTACAACAAGCCGAGCCAGGAGGGCATCTATCAGCACTATGCCGCAGTGGCCAAGGCCTCGCCGGTGCCGGTGGTGCTCTACAACGTGCCCGGGCGCACCGGAGTGAACATGACGGCCGAAACCACCCTGCGCCTTGCAGCCGACTTTCCCGACAAAATCGTGGCTGTCAAGGAGGCATCGGGCAACTTCACGCAGATTGACGACATTATCAAGCGCAAACCGGCCGATTTCATGGTGATTTCAGGCGACGACGGCATCACGTTCCCGCTCATCACCCTCGGCGCCGTAGGCGTTATATCAGTGATAGGCAATGCGTTCCCGAAGGAGTTCAGCCGCATGGTG
>CAYUFQ010000189.1:0-2954 GCA_964444045.1 uncultured Bacteroides sp. | reverse complement strand
TTCCCCGCCGTCGACATCATGGCGTCCAGCACCCGCCGCGACGACCTGCTGCTGCCCAAGGAAACCATCAGCCGCATGTGGATTATGCGCCGCTTCCTCAGCGACCGCAACTCAATCGAGGCCATGGAGTTCATCAAAGACCGCATGGAGCGCACGCTGAGCAACGACGAGCTGCTGCGGTCAATGAGCGAATAAACATAGAAGGCGATTCAGACGTTGTGAAATAGTAACATAACCATTAAAACAGATTTATTATGGAATCAACACGTCAAGCAAAAATATCCCGCCTTTTGCAAAAGGAACTAAGCGAGATTTTTCGCGGCCAGACCGCGAAGATAAACGGAGTGATGGTGTCGGTCAGCTCGGTGAAAGTGTCGCCCGACCTGTCGGTGGCCAAGGCCTACCTGTCGGTCTTTCCGTCGGAGCAGGCCCCCGAAGTAATCGAGAGCGTTAACCGCCAGTCGAAGACGGTGCGCTACGAACTGGCCCGGCGCACCCGCTTTCAGCTGCGCCGCTGCCCGGAGCTGCAGTTCTATCTCGATGATTCGATCGACTATCTCGAAAACATTGACCGCCTGCTGGGCGAAAAGCCGGCACCAGCCACCAACTGAGGGTTTTGTCGGTCAGTTTCCGCATAGCGCTGCGCTATCTGTTCGCACGCAAATCGCATGCCGCCGTGAACGTCATCTCCATGGTGACGATCGGTGGCATTGCTTTGGCCGTTGCCGCCATGGTGGTGGTGATGAGCGTGTTCAACGGATTCCACTCGCTGATTGAGTCGAGGCTGTCGGTACTCGACCCGCCGCTGTCGGCCCGGCCGGCACAAGGCAAGGACTTCGCGGCGGCCGACTCGCTCTGCGCCCTGCTCGAAGCCGATGCTGCCATAGGCATGGCTCTGCCCGTAATCGAAGAGCGGGCGCTGGCATCGGCCGGCAACTACGAAACGGTG
Organism: uncultured Bacteroides sp.; assembly: GCA_964444045.1. Taxonomy (GTDB): domain Bacteria; phylum Bacteroidota; class Bacteroidia; order Bacteroidales; family Muribaculaceae; genus UBA3263. The sequence goes on along the minus strand of CAYUFQ010000189.1, from coordinate 2,005 downwards.
GTGAGGCTCAAAGGCATACCCCGGGAGCTATATAGCCGCTTTGACACCATATGCAAACTCGGCATGCCGTGGGCCGGCTATCACCCCGCGGCCGAGCCGGGGGTAGTGAGCGTGGGAGTGGCCAACCGGCTGCAACTCCGCATAGGCGAAGAGCAGCTGATGAAGCTCTACGTGCCGCGCCGAAAGGGGCGCATCAATCCGGCAGTGCCAATGTCGGCCTTCCGGGCCGATTCGCTGGCGCCGTCGGCCCTCTATGCGGTCAATCAGGAAGAAGACGACGCCGACGTGGTCTACGCGCCCTATGCCCTCGTTAGCCGGCTGCTGCAATACGACAATCAGGCTACCGACATCTACATCTACCCGCCTGCCGGCGGCGACATAAAGCCGGCCAAAGCGGCGGCGGCCGCGATTCTCGGCAGCGGAGCCAGGGTGACCACCCTGCAGGAGCGGCGCACGGAGACGTTCAGGGTGGTCAACATGGAGAAGTGGATAACGTTCATGCTTCTCGGCTTCATATTGCTGATAGCCTCGTTCAACGTGGTTTCATCCCTGTCGCTGCTGATAATCGAAAAGGAACCCAATGCCGCCATTTTGCGCGCCATCGGAGCCACCAACGGCGCCATTCGCGCAATTTACCGCATCGAAGGGCTGCTGATTTGCGGCATAGGCACCGTGGCAGGGGCCATTCTCGGCAGCTTGCTGAGTCTGGGCCAACAGCACTTCGGCTGGGTGAAACTGTCGGTATCAGACCCGTCGCAACTGTCGGTCACAGCCTACCCGGTGGAGTTCCACCCCTTTGACCTGATTCCGGTGATTGCGATATCGGCGGCAGTGGCGCTGCTCACATCGTTTCTGGCCATTCGCAAAGCTTAGTTTCAAGCCCACGCAAGTTGCAATTAACATGATTTAGCCAAACAGAGGTAAAACTGCTTAAATTTAACCTTTATTAAGCATATCACTCTTTTGTTTATAAGTTTTAACAATTAAAATGCCAACAATTTCGCCATTTTGGCGAACAAATTAGCATAAAAATGCCTAACTTTGCATCGCTGTTACCAATCACACCGAAGGAAGCGGCACAATAATAAACCGAAATCAAAAAAATATCACAAAACCAAAATTATGAGCAATTCATCCGTTAAGCCCGCCGAAGGCAAACTCGGCGTGTTGGTGGTAGGTCTTGGTGCTGTCACCACTACCTTTATGACCGGCGTACTCATGGCCCGCAAAGGCCTTGCCAAGCCCGTTGGTTCAATGACCCAGTATGACCGCATCCGCGTTGGTCAGGGCAAAGACAAAAAGTATCTGCTGTATAAGGACATCGTATCCATGGCCAAGCTCGACGACATAGTGTTCGGCGCATGGGACGTATATCCTGCAAACGCATATGAGAGCGCCATCAACGCCGAGGTGCTCAAAGAGAAAGACATCAACCCCGTGAAGGACGAGCTGGAGGCAATCAAGCCCATGAAGGCCGCCTTCGACAAGAACTATGCAAAGCGCCTCGACGGCGACAACGTGAAGACCGTCAAGAACCGCTGGGACATGGTTGAGCAGCTGCGCGAAGACATCCGCAACTTCAAGAAGGAGACCGGAGTTGACCGTGCCGTTGTGCTCTGGGCCGCATCGACCGAAGTCTACGTGCCCGTAAACGAAAACGTTCACGACACCCTCGAACACCTCGAGGCCGCCATGAAGGCCGACGACAAGGAGAACATCGCCCCCTCGATGTGTTACGCCTACGCCGCCCTGGCCGAAGGCTGCCCCTTCATCATGGGCGCCCCCAACACCACAGTCGACATCCCCGCAATGTGGGAACTCAGCGAAAAGACCGGCATGCCCATCGCCGGCAAGGACTTCAAGACCGGTCAGACCCTGGTTAAGTCAGGTTTCGCTCCCATCATCGGCACCCGCATGCTCGGCCTGAGCGGCTGGTTCTCGACCAACATCCTCGGCAACCGCGACGGCCTGGTGCTCGACGAACCCGCCAACTTCCGCACCAAAG
>CAYUFQ010000188.1:0-2995 GCA_964444045.1 uncultured Bacteroides sp. | reverse complement strand
TCACCAGGTCGCGCAGCTGAATCATCTCCTTCATCGTGTAGAGATAGCCCGTTGGGTTGTTGGGGTTGCATATCAGTATGCCTTTGGTGCGCGGGGTGATGAGTTTTTCGAATTCTTCAACCGAGGGGAGGGCGAATCCGGTGTCGATGCTCGAGGGCACGGTGATGATTTTTGCGCCGCAGCTTATGGCGAATGCCATATAGTTGGCATAGGCGGGTTCGGGCACTATTATCTCGTCGCCGGGGTCGAGGCAGGCCATGAAGGCGAATAGCACGGCTTCAGAGCCTCCGGAGGTGATTATGATGTCGTCAACGTCAACGTTGATGTTGAAGCGGTCGTAGTAGCCCTTCAGCTTGCGGCGCAGCGACAGCAGGCCTTCCGACGGGGAGTATTCGAGGGTGGTGCGGTCAATGTGTTTCAGCGCTTCCAGCCCCTCCTTGGGGGTGGGCAGGTCGGGCTGGCCGATGTTGAGGTGATATACTTTCACTCCGCGGCTTTTGGCGGCGTTGCACAGGGGCACGAGCTTGCGTATGGGCGACTGGGGCATCGACATGCCCCGCTGTGAGATTGATGGCATTTGTGGTGGGGGAGGGGGGAAGGTTGAGGGGTTGATTAGCGGAGGGCGTAGGTGCGTTCGCGCAGGAAGGCGCCGAGGGTGGCGGGCGATTCGCGGTAGGGGGCCTGCTCTTCGATGCTGATGGGCTCGCCGATGGTCACCCGGATGCTTTTGCCCTCCTTGCGCACCACCTCGCAGGGCAGCATCAGCGAGCGCAGCGGCCAGCACACGTGGCCCATTATGTTGCATAGCTGGCTGTTGCCTCCATGGAAGAATATCGGAATCACGGGCACGTTTGAGCGATAGATGAGCTGGAGCACCGAGTCTTGCCATGGGCGGTCGACGAGCTGCCACTTCCAGTTGGTCTTGCTCATGGCTCCGGCGGGGAAGAAGCCCAGGGGTTTCCCCTCCTTGATCTGGCGCAGGCAGGCGCGGATGCCGTTGATCGACACCGCTTTCTTGGCGGGGTCTTTCTGCGCCCAGGCGTCGACGGCGATGAAGTTGGGGCGCAGGCCGCCAACGTGGTTCAGTATCATGTTCACCATCACCTTGAATTCGGGCCGCCTTTCGCCAATGAGCGATATGAGGGCAATGCCGTCGAGCGCGCCATAGGGGTGATTGCTCACTGTGATGAACGCGCCTTGGGGCAGGCGGTCGAGCACTTCGGCGTTTTCCACCTCGAGCTTCACTCTGATGGCCTCCGAGAGCAGCCGGGTGGCGCATCGCGGTCCGGGGGTGTCGAACGTCAGGCGGTGATATTCGTTCACCCGGTCGAGTTTCAGCCAGTGCACCAGCCGGTGCACCAGCTTGGGGTGGTTGGCCAGCTTGGGCACCATCTGCATGATTTCGGCCTCGGTGAGCACGTCGGGCTGTATGGCGGCAATGGCGGAGTCTTGTTCGTTCATTTCTTCTTCTGAGGAGTTATGTATGCGGCATACCGGTTGATGAAGCGGGCAAAGGCCGGAATCTTCATCAGGCCGTATTCAAACGCTGCGAAGCCAATCAGGGCGCAGGCAATGCCGAGGGTTACGTCGATTATGTAGTGGTGCGAGGTGTAAACGGCCGTGAACCATATGCCCAGGGTTATCACTCCCAGGGCGATGCGCCAGCCCAGCGGCGCCTTTGAGCGCACGGCGTAGATGAACGCCACGAAGGTGTAGGCGCTATGCAGCGAGGGCACGGCGGCAAATACGTTGGAGTTGCGGGCATAGAGGGCATTGAATATGCCCAGACCGGTCATTTCGTCGAACGCTCCGAGGCCGGCCACTGAGCCCGGAGTGCCATAGACGGCTTCGGGGCCGTATTCAGCTATGAACCATGGCGGAGCCGCCGGGTGGATGTAGTATCCGGCGAAGCCTATCAGGTTGACCAGCAGGAACACGAGGGCAAAGTGGAGGTAGGGCTTCTCGCGCCCGGCAAAGTAGAGGTAGAGGCCGAAAATCATCGGCGCCGGCACCCAGCATAGGTAGAAGAGGCCGCAGATGAAGTCGAGCAGCGGATGAGTGTGCTGGGCAAAGAACTCGTTGGGGGTCAGCACTCCCGATGCCGTGCTGATGCCGAAGAGCGACTTCTCGGCGCCGTAAATGCCGGCCACGTCGACGGGGTTGACCGTGTAGTTCGGCACTATGTTCATCCAGTCGTAGCTGATGCCGAACAGGGCGAACGGAATGAGCGCCACCACGAGACGCCTCGTCATGCCGCTGCTGAAAAACAGCGCCGCGATGAGCAGGGCCAGCAGGGGGTGTTCGGGCCTGAAGCCGACGAACAGCGCCGTCACCGTGAGCCATACGGCCAGCAGCGCCAGGCAAATCAGCGTTTCGCGTTTCCTGGCCATCATTTAAGCTGCTTGCGGCAGTGGTTAATGCGGGCGAATGCCGTGAGGTTGGCAAATACGGCGATGATGCCCATGGCTGTCACGGCTATGAGGTTGGGGTTGAAGGTGCTGCCGGGGGTAAGGTTGAGGCCGGCTATGCCTGTGGCGATGATGCCGGCGGTGGTGACCACCACTCGCTCGGGGCGCTGCATGAAGCCGATTTTGCATTCGATGCCGAGCCCCTCGGCGCGTGCGCGCACATAGCTGACCATCAGCGAGCCCACGAGGGCCACGAACGTGATTATCGCCCCGGTGAGGTCGCCGCACTGTATGAGGTAGAAGGCCAGGCCGCCCAGGGTGAACATCTCGCAGTAGCGGTCGAGCACGGAGTCATACATGGCGCCGAAGGTCGACGCCAGCCCACCCAGGCGGGCCACCTGGCCGTCGAGCATGTCGAACACCGAAAAGAGTATGATGATGATGCCGCCCCAGGTGAATACTCCGAACGGGTTTTCGCCTTGCGAGGCGAGATAGCCGGCCCATACCATGAACGCCGCGCCGGCAATCTGGCCGAGCAGGCCGATGGTGGTGACCATATTGGGGGTGATGCCCAGCTTGATGAGCAG
>CAYUFQ010000187.1:0-3002 GCA_964444045.1 uncultured Bacteroides sp. | reverse complement strand
GCTGGGAGCAGGCCAATGCCTTCGCCAACTGGCGCACCGACTATCTGCGCCGCTCGCTCGGCAAGGAGGGCATCTATATCGAGCCCTACCGCCTGCCCACCGAACTGGAGTGGGAATATGCCGCCCGCGCCGGCGAAGACGAAAACATCTATCCCTGGGAGGGCGACCTGCCGATTATGGAAGACAAAGGCTGCTTCTACGCCAACTTCAAGCCGGCCGAGGGCAACTACATGCGCGACGGCCACCTGATAACATCGCGCGTGGGCACCTACAACGCCAACGACTTCGGCCTCTACGACATGGCCGGCAACGTCAGCGAATGGACCTCGACGGCCTTTACCGAGAGCGTCGGCAAGATTCAGGCCGACATCAATCCGCAGTATCGCTACGACGCCGCCAAGGAAGACCCCTACAAGATGAAGCGCAAGATTGTGCGCGGCGGCTCGTGGAAGGACGTCGTTTCCGACATCCGCTCCGACATCCGCATGTGGGAATATCAGAACGAACAGCGCTCCTATATCGGCTTCCGCTGCGTGCGCACCCAGATAGGCATTGCCAAAGGCCAGAAAGCCCGCAAATAATCTATTACCAAATTATCAATTATGAATTATCAATTATGAATTCTTGATAATGAAAGAAGACAACGCGGTTAAAGACAAGAGCAAAGCATTCGCAATTCGCTGCATCAGGCTCTACAAATTCCTGACAGAGCAGAAACGCGAATTCATCTTGTCGAAACAGAATATTGGCTGACACTTCTCTACGAAACCGACTACTTGAACGAAACACAATATCAAAGCATAATAACAGACTGCAAAGAGATTATCAAACTATTACAGAAAATAACAAAAACGTTGAACCCCAAAACATTCAATTGATAATTTATAATTGATAATTGATAATTAAGCACATAAGATGGCGAAAAAGATTAAACGATATAAAAACGCGGTTGAACGGTTTCTCAGCGGCGACAGCGGACAGCGATTCTTCAACTTTGCATACTCCATAGGCGCCGCCATAGTGATATGGGGCGCGCTCTTCAAGCTGCTCCATCTGCCCGGCGGCAACCTGCTGCTCATGATTGGCATGGGCACTGAGGTGTTTATGTTCATACTCAGCGCTTTCGACCGCCCGGCAAAGCAATATCACTGGGAAGAAGTATTTCCGGTGCTTGAAACCCGCAATCCCGAAGACCGGCCCGACATGAACGGCGGCGGCAACGGTGGCGGCGGAGTCTACATAGCCGGCAATGCCGGTGGTGACATGCAGGTGGCATCGGCCGCAGCCATGATGGCCGACCGCCCTCTGAGCCTGAACGCCTCGGCCCAGGAAGCCACCGAGCACTACGTTGCCCAGATTGCCGCCCTCTCCGAGCAGATGGCCGAGCTGCGCCGCTCGACCGAAGAGCTCAACAAGGTGACGTCGGTGCTCCTCGAAAGCTATCATGCCATTACCGAAAATTCCGACCGCATCACCGCATCATCGCAAGGCTACGTGGAGGAGATGACCTCGCTCAACCGCAACGTGGCCGGCCTCAACACCATCTACGAGATTCAGCTCAAGAGCGTCAGCTCGCAGCTCGACTCGATTGACCGCGTGAACAACGGCATCAAGGATATCCGCGACATGTATGAACGCTCGGCCGATACTTCGCGCCAGTATTGCGAGGAAACCGAGCGCATGGCCCGCTACATGCAGCAGCTCAACGCCATCTACGCCCAGATGATTCAGGCCATGGCGCCCAAGGCCAATTAGCAACCACACCCTCACCAGAAAACAACCCATACCTTTCATAAATGGCAAACAGTTCGGGACTTACCCCTCGACAGAAAATGATAAACCTGATGTACATCGTGCTGACGGCGATGCTCGCGCTCAACGTCAGTTCCGATGTGCTCGACGGCTTCACGCAGGTCAACGACAGCCTGACGCGCTCTAACAGCAACATAGCCGACCGCAACCGGGTAATCTACGAAAGCCTGCAACGCTTTGCAGAGCAGAATCCCGGCAAGGGTCAGCAATGGCTCGACCGCGCGGCCGACATCACGGGCTACACCGACCGGCTGCTCCATCAGGTCGACTCGCTCAAGCTTGCAGTGGTGCGCGCGGCCGACGGCGCCGACGCTGACCCCGCCAACATCAAGTTCCGCGACGACCTCGAGGCTTCATCGTCAGTGCTGCTCAACCCCGCCACGCTCGAAGGGCAGCGTCTGCGTCAGAATATCGACAGCTACCGCGCCTATATCATCTCGGCCATACCCGACAGCATGAAACGGGCTACGATTGAAAGCGCCCTGTCGACCGACAACCTCGACGCCGACGGCACCCCGCGCCAGCAGACGTGGGAGTCGGCCAACTTCGAGGCCAAACCGGTAGTGGCCGCAGTGACCCTGCTCACCAAGCTGGAAAACGACATTCGCTATGCCGAAGGCGAAGCCCTGGCCGCGCTGCTCAACGCGGTCGATGCCGGCGACGTGAGAGTGAACGAGCTCAACGCCTTCGTCATTCCCCGCTCGCGCTCGGTTATGCGCGGCAGCAAATATTCGGCCAACATAGTCCTGGCGGCGGTCGACACCACCCAGCGTCCGGCGATTTACATAGGCGACAAGATGCTGCCCGAAGGCTCCGCAGTTTATGAATTCAACACCGGAGCCACCGGCACGTTCGACTACTCCGGCTATCTGGAGGTGCCCCACGGCGACGGCTCGGTGACACGCCACGACTTCACGTCGAGCTACACCGTGTTCGAACCCACGGCCACAGTGTCGGCCTCGATGATGAACGTGCTCTACGCCGGCATCGACAACCCCATGAGCATATCGGCTCCGGGCGTGCAGGACTCACAGCTATCGGCCAGCATGACCAACGGCTCGCTGGTGCGCAGCGGCAACGGCTGGATAGCGCGGCCGTCGGCCGTCGGCAAAGAGGCGGTAGTCACCGTCACGGCCAATATCGACGGCACCAATCAGGTAATGGGCACCACCACCTTCCGCACCCGCAAG
>CAYUFQ010000186.1:0-3010 GCA_964444045.1 uncultured Bacteroides sp. | reverse complement strand
CAGCTCCGTCTGTAGGGTTTCCGTCAGCATCCAAGGCTACAAAAATATCAATAGGTTACCAGCACTATGTCGTCGACATACGGGCGATGCAGGTCAATCTTTTCATAGTTGGCCTTGGAATAGTCGCCCGGCACGAAGCCGGCGGCGGTGAGGGGATTTTCTTTCATCACCCCTGCGGCCACAGCTTTGTCTATCTCATTGCAGAGCTGTTCGACCGAGCCGATGCATATTTCTTCGCGGGCATCTTCGGTGCGCCATATGGGCAATGGCGTGCCCCAGTAGCGGCTGCGGCTGAGATTCCAGTCCTGCAGGTTCTCGAGCCATTTGCCGAAGCGGCCGCTGCCGGTCGAGGCCGGTTTCCACTTGATGGTTTCGTTGGCTTTCATCAGCTGCTCGCGCACGGCGGTGGAGCGGATAAACCATGAATCGAGCGGATAGTAGAGCACCGGCTTGTCAGTGCGCCAGCAGTGAGGATAGTTGTGGGTATGCTTTTCGATTTTGAAGGCCAGGCCGCGCTGTTTGAGCCACATGCAGAGGCTGACGTCGAGCGATTCGGTTTCGTCGGTGGCGGCGGGGTCGTAGGCGTTTTTCACATAGCGTCCGGCAAACTCGCCGTAGGCTTCGGCGTCTACGTTGGTCTGCACGAAGTCGGGGTCGAGCTCCTCGAGCAGATAGAAGCGGCCTTTGAGGTCTACCATCGGGCGGATGTTGCCGTCGCGGTCAATCAGGTGCAGCGGGGGCACTCCGGCGGCGCGGCTCACCCTAAGGTCGTCGGCGCCGAAGGTGCCGGCAATGTGCACTATGCCCGTGCCGTCGTCGGTAGTGACGTAGTCGCCGGGAATCACGCGGAATGCGCCCTCGCCCGGGTTGACCCACGGGAAGAGCTGCTGATAGTGCAGTCCTACCAGGGCTTCGCCCTTGATGCGGTCAACCACCTGCCAGGGCACGATTTTCTCGCCTTTCTGCCAGGAGTCGAGGTCGCCGTCTTCGCCCTTGGCGTTGAATACCGAGTGAAGCAGCGCCTCGGCCACCACGCAGGTGATTTTTTCGCCGCTGTAGGGGTTGAATGTGCGCACAACGCAGTAGTCAATCTGCGGGCCCACGCATAGGGCGGTGTTGCTCGGCAGTGTCCACGGGGTGGTGGTCCAGGCCAGGAAGCAGGGAGTGCCCCATCCGGTCATGGATTCCAGCGGGTCAAGACAGGTGAATTGCGCCACGCATGTTGTGTCTTTCACGTCGCGGTAGCAGCCGGGTTGGTTCAGCTCGTGCGAGCTCAGGCCGGTGCCGGCGGCAGGCGAGTAGGGCTGAATGGTGTAGCCTTTGTAGAGCAGCCCTTTCTTGTAGACCTCGCTCAGCAGCCACCACACCGATTCGATGTAGCGGTTGTCGTAGGTGATGTAGGGGTCGGTCATGTCAACCCAATAGCCCATCAGGGCGGTGAGTTTCTCCCATTCGTCGGTGAATTTCATCACTTCGCGGCGGCAGGCTGCATTATAGTCGTCGACGGAGATTTTCTTGCCGATGTCTTCCTTGGTGATGCCAAGCGATTTTTCCACTCCGAGCTCAACCGGCAGGCCATGGGTGTCCCAGCCGGCCTTGCGCTTCACGTGAAATCCGCGCATGGTCTTGTAGCGGCACACTATATCCTTGATGGTGCGGGCCAGAACGTGGTGAATTCCGGGGTGACCGTTGGCTGAAGGCGGCCCTTCGAAAAACACAAACGTCGGGCATCCGGCGCGTTCGCTCACACTGCGTTCAAACAGGCCGATGCTGTTCCAACGCTCCAAAATCTCTTTGTTAACCCCGACTGCATCGAGGCCCTTATATTCGTTGAATTTCATTGCTTAACGATTTATAGCGCGCAAAGTTAAGCATTTTTTTTGAATTTTTCAATTTTTCATCATCCCCTGATGCCGTAAAAAATATGAAGGGGAAGGCCGTGGTGGCCTTCCCCTTCTGAGGAATGAATTCTGTTGCGGAGATTACTTCACAGCCTGGATGGTGACGCAGCGGTCGAGGTAAACGTTCTCCTTGCCGGAGTAGCGGTCGCCGGGGTTGGTGGTAACATTGAGCTGGTCAGCGCTCACGCCGTTCTTGACGAGGATGTTCTTAACGGCGTTGGCACGGTTGGTGCGCAGACGGCTGTTGATTGCGTCGGTGCCGGTGTAGTTGTCAGCCCAGCCGCAAACGTCGTACTTCACGTTGGTGTCGTTCTTCATGGTCGAAGCTACGCTCTTGAGCACGTTGCGGTCGATTGAAGATACGTTGTAAGAACCGATGCGGAAGTAAACGGTTGCCAGGGGAGCGATGCAGGGTTCTGCAACGGGAGCGGCGGGGATGGGGCGACGGAGGCATTCGTCGAGCTTGCGCTGGGTGTCCTGCAGGCGGGCTTCACATTCAGCCAGACGGGCCTTGATGGGATCGCAGTCCTCGATAACGGGGATAACGGGAACGATGGGTGCGGTCCAGGTGCGCTGGTTGAAGAGGTAGGTAACGCCGAGGAAGGCAGCTACGTTGTTGTTGTGGGTGTTGAAGCCGATTTTTTCGTAGTTGGCCGACATGGCGGTGTAGCGGATGTCGAGGCTGAGGGCAACCTGACGGCTAACGTTGAAGCTGTTGATGATGCCGGCGCGGAGAGCGAGCGAGGTGTCGTAGTCCTTGGTGTCCCAACCGTCCTTGTTGCCCTGGGCGTCATACTTGTGCTGGAAGCCCATGTAAACGGCACCGCCTACGTAAGCGATGAAGTTGTAAACGCGGTTGGGCTTGTAGCCGCACCACCAGTTGGTAACATTCAGCATAGCGTCGAAGTTAACGCCGAGGTTGCCGACTTTGGTCTTGTAGTAGGTGTGGTCACCGCTAACGAAAGTCTTGGGGTCGCCGTTCTTGTCGTAAACGAGGCCGAAAGCGTCCTTGCCGTAAGAGAGACCCTTAGCGCCGAGGTAGGTAGCGCCGCCACGGAAGCCCATGATCGGAGAGAACCATTTACCAACCTGCAGACCGAAAGCGGGAG
>CAYUFQ010000185.1:0-3013 GCA_964444045.1 uncultured Bacteroides sp. | reverse complement strand
CCTTCCTCAACGTCGGCACCATCGACGAAGCCATTGAAAAGGGCAAGAAGATGCTTGCCGAAGTGAAATAACCGAGAAAAGACAACCCAAAATGACACTGCGCATAATCTCAACCGCCGACATAGTGTTCGAAGGCACGGCCGACTCAGTGACCCTACCGGGCGCCGCGGGGTCGTTTACCGTGCTGCCCCGCCACGCGGCGCTCATCTCCACCCTTACCAAAGGCGACATAGTGTATCGCACCGGTGAGGAAGAACGGAGCGTGGCTACCGACGGCGGCCTGGTTGACGTGAAAGACGACGTAGTGTCGGTGTGCATATACTAACCCGCACCCCGCAAGGCAAATATATGAAGCGACTGAAATACATCTTGATTTCTCTGACAGCGGCGCTGGCAATGGCGGCACCGGCTGCCGTGCATGCCCGACAGGCAGAGGCACCGCAGGAGGAGAAGCAAGACAAATTCGACCCCAAGGAGATTATATTCGACCACCTTGGCGACGGATACGGGTGGGAGGTGCCCTTCGACCATCATCACCGCATACCGCTGCCCGTGATGCTCTGGGCCGACAACGGCACGTTCCATTGCTTCAGCAGCTCGCACATAACCCACGACGAGCCTTACGTCGACGGCGACTACACGTGGATTCTGGCCAAAGAGGGGCCGAACAAAGGCAAAGTGGTGCAACTGCTGGCCGACGGCACCGAGCTGAAACCGGCATTCGACATGTCGATAACCAAAAACGTATGCGCCCTGTGGATTTCAGTAATAGTGGTGCTGCTGGTGTGCCTGCCCGTGGCCCGCTGGCACAAGAAACACGGCTTCAAGGCTCCGCGCGGATTCCGCGGGGCGGTAGAGAGCCTTATCGACTTCATCTACAAAGGAGTGGTCAAGCCCACTCTGGGAGCCGACTCACGCAGGTTCGCACCCTATCTGCTCACGGTGTTCATGTTCATCTTCGTCATGAACCTGATGGGGCTGATAGTCATCTTTCCCGGCGGGGCCAACCTGACGGGCAACATAGCGGTGACGCTGGTGCTGTCGCTCATCACCTTCTTCTGCACCAACCTGTTTGCCCGCAAGCACTACTGGAAAGAGATATTCTGGCCCGACGTGCCCATATGGCTCAAGTGTCCGATACCGATCATGCAGATAATCGAGCTGTTCGGAGTGCTGACCAAACCGGCATCGCTCACGGTGCGACTCTTCGCCAACATGATGGGCGGCCACATGATAGTAATCGTGCTGACCCTGCTAATCTTCATCATGGCCGACTTCGGAGCGGCAGCCGCCGGCACGGCAACGGCAGTGAGCATAGTATTCAGCATCTTCATGCTGATGCTCGACGTGCTGGTCAGCTTCATCCAGGCCTTCGTATTCACCATGCTCAGCACCACCTTCATAGCCATGGCTCAGGAACGGGGCCACGACGAAGGGCACAAACCGGCAAACGCATAATAACCAACTGAAAAAAGAAAGAAAAATAAAATAAACCAACTAACACTAAACATCAAATCATTATGTTAGCCCTCATTCTCGACATCGCAATCCAGTATCTCGGCGCAGGCTTCGGCGCAGCAATCGCAGCAATCGGCGCCGGCATAGGCATCGGCAAAATCGGCTCATCGGCCATGGAGGCAATTGCCCGTCAGCCCGAAGCCGCCAACGACATCCGAAGCAACATGATTGTAATCGCCGCCCTTATCGAAGGCGTGGCCCTGTTTGCAGTAATCGTCTGCCTGCTCTGCCTGTTCGTATAAATCACGATAGAAAGAATCATCCTCAATGGAACTGTTCACACCTGACTTCGGCTTGATATTCTGGATGTTCGTGGCCTTTGCCGTGCTGTTTCTGCTGCTGTGGAAATTCGCATGGCCTGCGATCATGAAGGGTGTTGACAGCCGTGCCGACCTCATCGACCAGGGTGTGCTGTATGCCCGCGAGGCCAAAGAGCAACTTGACAACGCCAAAAAGCAGGCCGAAACATTCGAGACCGAAGCGCGCAGCCGGCAGGCCGAAATTCTTCGCGAAGCCGAGCGCATGAAGTCGCAAATCATCGAACAGGCCCGCACCGAGGCAGCCCACGAAGCCAAAAAGGAGATGGAGGCCGCCAAAGTGTCGATTGAGCAAGCCCGCAAGGAGGCTCACGAGAGCTTCCGCCGCGAAGTCAGCTCGGCTGCCCTGGAGATAGCGCAGCAAGTGGTGCGCGGCCAACTGGCCAATCCCGACGCGCAAGCCAAGCTCGTTGACAATATTCTCGACCAAATCGAAAAAGCCGACTGATGAATCAGGGACTCATACCTCGCCGATATGCCAAAGCGCTGTTCATGCTCGCCAAAGAGCAGGGATGCGATTCGGCCGTATATGATGCCATGCGCAGGCTCAGCGACGCATTTGCCGCCGAGCCGGGCCTGCAGAAGGCGATGGCCAACCCCTACGTTGACGAAGCCGACCGCCGGCAGCTCATCATCGAGGCCGCCCGCCCCGAAGGCAAAGCCGCCCAGGCGCTGGCCGACATGGCCAAACTGCTTGAACGCAACCGCCGCGCCGGCCTTGTGCGCGAAGTGGCTCTGGCCTATATAGGCATATATCGCTCGGCCCACAGAATATACAGCGTGGTCATCAGCTCGGCCGCCCCTCTGGCCCGCCCCGAACTGGAGCGCATCGAAGCCCTGATCAAGAAGCATCTACCTACCGACGCCACGGCAGAAACTACCGAGCGCACCGAGCCCGAACTGATTGGCGGATTCACCGTCGGCATCGACAACGAGCTGCTCGACGCCTCCGTGGCAAATGAACTCAAACAACTCCGACTAAAACTCTTAAGCCATTGACAAAATGACTAATCCAAGCGAGATTTCACAAATATTGAAGCAGCAACTCGAAAGCATAAACCGCAAGGTGGCCTTCGAAGAGACAGGCTCGGTGCTTGAGGTGGGCGACGGCGTTGCCCACGTGTACGGCCTCGACAACGTCTGCGCCAACGAACTCGTTGAGTTCGAAAACGGCGTGA
>CAYUFQ010000184.1:0-3080 GCA_964444045.1 uncultured Bacteroides sp. | reverse complement strand
CTGCTGCATATTCATCAATCAGCTCCGCGCCAAGATTGGCCAGATGTTCGGCCCGGCCGAAACCACCACCGGCGGCAACGCGCTCAAATTCTACTCGAGCGTGCGCCTCGAAATCCGCCCCTCCACCTCAATAAAGAACGGCGATGAGGTGATTGGCCGTCTGGCAGTGGTGAAAGTGGTGAAAAACAAGGTGGCACCCCCGTTCAAGCGCGCCGAGTTCGACATTATGTTCGGCGAAGGCATATCGCGCTCGGGCGAGATACTCGACATGGCCTGCGACTACGATATAATCCAGAAGTCGGGCTCATGGTTCAGCTACGATGGCTCCAAGCTGGCCCAGGGCCGCGATGCAGCCAAGCAGGTGATTGCCGACAATCCCGAGCTGGCCGATGAGCTCGAGGCAAAAATCATGGAGGCCATAAAGGCCAACCCCGACAAGAAGCGTGCGGGCCGCGCGCCGAAGTTCAAGCGCCCCGGTGCCGCCGCGGCCGAGGAAACGAATGGCCCGTCGGCCGACGCGCCCGACTCCGACGCCGAATCAGATGGCGGCGACGATGACTTCTCTATCGAAGAAGACGCCTGACGCGTCTGCCCGCTCCTCCTCCCCCCTGCATGACTTTTAATCCCCTCCCCCGGCTGTGCCTCATTTCCGCATAGCCGGGGGAGGTAAATTTAGTCTGCAAATAAATCGCTGTAAGTCAACGAATTACCCCCCCCATCGGGCTCGTGCGGTGCAATATATTGTGGATGAGATATGGTGATTAAGGAAAAATTTCGTATATTTGCAGACTTACATGCCCTTGCGGGCCACAAAAAAGTCATTATGCATATGTTCATTGATAGTCTGAAAAATGGAAAATACCTGCAAGCAACGATTGTCTTGGCGTTAGACGTCGTGATGTCGCTGATTGCATCTCTGGGTGTGTTGCTGTGCTACGATATCCTGTCGCACCGAACCATCACCACTGCATTTCTGGCAAGTTGGATATGCGGATCATTCTGCGCCTCTGCCATCGCCTTTTATTTTACGCGCATATACCGGTCGATAATACGTTACTCCACCCTGCGCGAGCTGGGGCTGCTGTGTTGTGCCGTATTGTTCAAGGACGTGCTGTTCGGCACAGTTGTGTTCGTTGCCCGGCCCGACACTATCGATGTATCCACCTGCTTCATAATGCTGCTGCTCGACGTTGCCGCCACGATATGCGTGCTGGTGCTTCTGCGCGTGCTGATGGTGGCCGTATGGCAGATGATTGTGAACCGGCTTAACAAACAGTCGGCCGTGACCACCACTCTGATTTATGGCGCCGGCGAGAAGTCGGCCGCGCTGCTTACCCGTCTGAAAAAGTCTACCCACTACAAGGTTGTCGGTTTTATATGCTATAGCGAAGGCGGCAAGAAAAACACCCTTATGGGCATGCCTATCCTCAACTTCAAGTCGGCCGCCGACGTGGTTGCCATTAAGCAGAACCTCAATATCGACGGCGTTCTGTTTGCCTACCACAAACACGCGCGCGAGGAGCAGAACCGCCTGATTGAATATTGCCGCCTGGCCGGCCTCAAGACGCTTATCGCCCCCACCATCGACGAGATTCCCGACGGCAAGCCGCTGTCGAACAGCATCCGTAAAATCAGAATCGCCGACCTGCTCGGGCGTCAGGAAATCGCCGTTTCGCTCGACGAGATTCGTGCCGAAATGGAGGGTAAGACGGTGCTCGTCACCGGTGCGGCCGGCTCGATAGGCTCCGAACTTTGCCGCCAGCTCGCCACTCTCGGAGTGGGGCACCTGGTGATGCTCGACAATGCCGAAACTCCTCTTCACAACGTGCGCCTGGAGTTTGAAGACAATTATCCCCAGCTGCAGTTCACTCCGGTGATTGGCGACGTAAGGAGCGTTGCGCGGCTCGACTTCGTGTTCCGTCATTACCGGCCGCAGATTGTGTTTCATGCGGCGGCCTACAAGCACGTGCCGCTCATGGAGGAGAATCCGTGTGAGGCCGTTTTGGTCAACGTTGTTGGCTCGCGCAATGTGGCCGACAAGTGCATTGAGCACGGCGTGGAGAAGATGGTGATGATTTCTACCGACAAAGCCGTGAATCCCACCAACATAATGGGCTGCACCAAACGCCTTGCCGAGATTTACGTGCAGTCGCTCGGTCTGGCTATAGAGAGCGGCGAGGTGAAGGGCTCCACCCGCTTCGTCACCACCCGCTTCGGCAACGTGCTTGGCTCTAACGGCTCAGTGATTCCGCGCTTCACCGAGCAGATTGAGAAGGGTGGGCCCATAACCGTCACCGACCCCGAAATCAGGCGTTTCTTCATGACCATACCCGAGGCCTGCCGCCTGGTTATGGAAGCTGCCACGATGGCCACCGGCACGCAGATATTCGTGTTCGACATGGGCACGCCCATAAAGATTGCCGACCTTGCCAAGCGCATGATTCATCTGGCCGGCTACGAAGTTGACAAAGATATCAGAATCGAATATACCGGTCTGCGTCCGGGCGAAAAGCTTTATGAAGAGGTGCTTGCCACTAAGGAAAACACCATACCCACCGACCATGAACGAATATTCGTGGCCAAAGTGCGTCATTACGCACACTCGTCGGCCCACGACATCACCGGACGCCTCGAGCAGCTGGCTCAGAGCGTGGATATTCCCGAAATGGTGATTCTTATGAAGAGAACCGTGCCCGAATTTAAGTCGAAACACTCTGAATTCGAGCGCTACGACATTACCGACGAGATTTCCGACGGCGACATTTTCGAAGACAAAAATCCCTGATACTTCCCCGCAAATTCGCCATATTTTCTAAAAATATCTTCATTATTGGAGTAGCTTAACTAAAATAGTTGCTCGTTAGTTAAATATGCAGCTGTTAATTGCTGATTTATAATGAATTCACCGTCAGGATGTAATGTGGAATCTAAATCGGCAGTTAGTGATTGCCGATTTGCAAAGATTGCAACTGTTAAAAATTCCCCGCGGGTTTAATGCCGGCGCAGGCGTGCCGGCGGAATGTTTAGGCGCGTGCGGTATTTGGCCACCGTGCGCCGTGCCACGTTATAGCCCCGCGAGG
>CAYUFQ010000183.1:0-3122 GCA_964444045.1 uncultured Bacteroides sp. | reverse complement strand
GGCGGTGGCGCCGGCGCCCGATGCGGCCTGATATGAGGCTACGTGCACGCGGCGTATGGCCGACAGGTCGTTGACCGGCTTGAGGGCCACAACCATCTGTATGGTGGTGCAGTTAGGGTTGGCTATGATGCGGCGGGGCGCGTTGAAGGCGTCTTCGCCGTTGACCTCGGGCACCACCAGAGGCACGTCGGCATCCATGCGGAAGGCGCTCGAATTGTCGATCATCAGCGCTCCGCGGGCCGTTATGGTGTCGGCATATTCGATTGAGGTCGAACCTCCGGCCGACACGAATGCTATGTCAATCCCGTCAAAGTCGTCGGCATTGTGGGTCAGCTCCTTGACCACGTAGTCTTTGCCGCGGAAACTGTAGGTGCGTCCGGCCGACCGCGAGGAGCCGAACAGGCGCAGGTCGTCTATGGGAAAGTTTTGTTCGGCAAGTACTCTGAGAAATTCCTGACCGACGGCGCCCGATGCGCCAACTATTGCAATATTCATTTCTGATGGGTTATGGGTTAAAATATGACTTTCTGAGTGTGGCCTGAGGGCGTGCGCCTGATGTAGACTTTGCCGCATGCCGGATGCTCCGTGGGGCGCCCCTGCAGGTCGTAGTAGCGCGTAGGCTCTGCGGTGGGCCCGGCATCGATAGCCGATATGCCCGACCACTGGCTGAACGGCAGGCTCACGGCGTTTTCAATGCGCCCGGTAGTGCGGTTCACCACCATCAGGATTATGTGGCAGTTTTCGATATTGCTCACCGGGTTGGTTTGCAGAGTGCCGGTGTGGCTGTAGCTCCGTCCGGGCTCCACCGATGCCGGAATTGAGCCCTTGATGCCTCGGAACGAGTAGATGTTGCGGGCCACCGAGCCGAACATCACCTCGACATATTCGGGCTGTTCGTCCCACCATTCCAGCTTGTAGCCCTGACCGGTGGCCGGGCTGTAGTAGTTGTGTTGCAGGCCCGGGCCCACCTTGTCTTCAGTCAGCGCGTATGAGAAGGCATATTCGCCGGTGGCGGGTATTGCGAACTCCACTGCGGCATCGACCGAAATCCGCTTTTTGGCCGCATCGAAGCTGACGGCCGTGATTTCGGGCCTGACGAGCGACGGCGTGGCGGTTATCTGCCGGTAGGCATCGTCGAAGAACTCAAACGATGGCACCTGCACGCCGAAGTCGGCCACGTTGCGGTTCACCACCACCGACGGCGCCGAGCCCTCGCCCGTGTAGTCCGCGGGGAGCTGGGCATAGCTCTGAACGGTGTATTCATCGTTGATATGCACGGCTATGGGAATAAACCGTCCGGAGCCGGGATATTTCTGTTGCATCTTCTCCACGGCCACGAAGCCCTGAGGGCAGAATCCGCACCAGGTGCCGGTGGCTATTTCGGCCACCATAGCCTTGTCGAAGCCTTCGGCCAGCGACAGATAGGTGCCCGAGGCGGTACGCGCCGCCTTGGCGGCGTTGTTGGCGGCATTGTCGGCGTTGATGCCGCTCACCTCGATGGCAAACGGCAGGTCGGCCCCTTGTGTCTGAGGCATCTCCACGCTGAACTCCACGGGGATTGTGGTGTAGTCGTTATATAGCAGCGGGCGGGGCAGCGCCACTGTGGCCACCCGGGGGGCGCCGTTGTTGACTGTGTATGTCACGTTGACCGAGCTGACCTCGTTGCCGGCGTCGTTCTGCAGATACATGCCAACCGTGGCCTTGCCTCCGGGAGCGGCATATGTGGGCAGCGATCCGGCCATGAGGCTCACCGCATTCCCCGGCAACGCGTCGCCCTCGATTTTCAGCCGCACGCAGCAGAATCCGGCCTGCGAGCGCAGTTGCTCCCAGGTCCACGAGCCCCCCTGAATCATGCCGAACCAGTCGCCCGGGCCCGCAGTCTGATTGTCGCGTCCGTCGGTAACGATGGGATAACCGGCCGCGGGGTCGCACACAACTGAAAATCCGGCATAGAACGGCTTTGTGTCGGCCGTAATCTCAATCGGTTCGGCCAATGGATATTCCTTATACTCAAATGGCCTGGTCAGATCCATTTCGCCCGCCATGGTCAGTGCGAACTCGTTGGCGTAGAGGTCGTCGGTCAGGAAAATGCTTATCGGCATCGATGTTGCCGCAGAGCCCGGCGCCTGCGCGCCGTTGGCAATGGCTATGGCCGTGATTCTGCAGCCCCGGAAATATTTAATCGAACTTTCGTTGAACTGCATGGCCTCGCCGGCCGTGGTGCCTGCGTTGAACGTGTTGGTGGCCTGGGCAGTGGTGCAATAGCCGTAGAGCATCGAGCCTGAATAGGTTGCGTCGGCTTTTGCAGCCGTGGCGGCTGCAAGAATTGCAAATGAAGTAAGCAGGTGCCTTATCATGCTCATTTTTTCTTGGGTTGCGTGGGTTGGAATTCCTTGAGATACGCGGGGGTGGAGTAGGCCACGTCGATAAAGTCGCCGGCACGGAAAGCTTTCTCACTCAGCGCAAGCATATCGGCGGCCAGCGGTTGCACCCCTTCCACCCAGCGGGCGTTGGGGTGGGTTATGACCGTGCGCGCCTTCTCGATGGCGTTGCCCATGAAGAGCAGCGGCCCCTGCTCGAGCAGCGGCAGATAGCTGTCGGGCGTGAGTATGAGCGGCTGAGTCGGCATAAGCTCCTTGAGCCACATATCGAGCACGCAGGTATATACCTCCATGCGCCGGGCGTCAATCATCGGCGCGAAGCGGCTTTCGAGGCTGATGCCGTGGTGATTGAACATCACGTTCGTGGCCATGATCTGCAGCGTGGGCACTCCGATAAGCGGCACTCCGAGGGCATAGGCCAGCCCCTTGGCCTCGCTCAGACCTATGCGCAGCCCCGTGTAGCTGCCCGGACCGATGCTCACGGCCACTGCCTCCACCTTGCGCTCCTGCTCTTTGGCGGCATCGAGCGCCTGCTTGACGAAGCCGCTCAGCAGCTCGGCATGCCGCCGACCCGTGCGCTCCTCGAAATTGGCCAGCACGGTGCAGTCGCCGGTCAGGGCCACCGAGCAGGCCTCTGTTGATGTCTCAATATTAATTATGTTTGCCATAACCCCGCAAAGATACGAATTTTTTGCCGATAGCCGGAGTGCTTTGGCGAATTATTTGTACCTTTGCGCCATG
>CAYUFQ010000182.1:1195-3242 GCA_964444045.1 uncultured Bacteroides sp. | reverse complement strand
GAGCACCTGACTGTTAATCAGGGGGTCGTTGGTTCAAGCCCATCCTGAAGCGCCGCGCGCCGGAACTGTCCGGCGCTTTTCGTAACCTTGCTTCATAACAATTTTGATATGAAAGTGATTCGTAGGGCTGATGAGCTGAGGGCCTGGAGCGCCGCCGGGCGTGCCGCAGGCCGTTCCATCGGCTTCGTGCCCACAATGGGCGCTCTGCATGCGGGGCATCTCTCGCTGGTGGAGCGGGCGCGCGAGGCCAATGACCTCGTGGCCGTAAGCGTTTTTGTAAATCCCACCCAATTCAATAATCCCGACGATTTGCGCACTTATCCGCGCACCGAAGAGGCCGACCTTGCCAAGCTGCGCGAGGCGGGCGTTGACGTGGCGTTCGTGCCGGCTGTCGAGGAGATGTATCCCGAGCCCGATACCCGCCTGTTTGCCCTCGGCCCTGTGGCTGAGGTGATGGAGGGGAAGATGCGGCCGGGGCATTTCAACGGGGTGGCCCAGGTGGTGAGCCGTCTGTTTGACATGGCGCACCCCACCCGCGCCTATTTCGGCGAAAAGGACTTTCAGCAGATTGCCGTTATCAGGAAGATGGTGGAGCTGGAAGGGGGATTCGACGGCCTGGAAATCGTTGACGTGCCGATTAAGCGCGAGGCCGACGGCCTGGCCATGAGCTCGCGCAACGTGCGCCTGACTCCGGCCCACCGCGCCGCCGCCCCTAATATATATAAGGTGCTGCAGGCGGCCGTGGGCTATGCAAGGACCCACTCCGTGGCCGAAACCGCCGCCAAGGTGGTGGCCGGCATAAATGCGGTTGACGGGCTGGAAACCGAGTATTTCACCATTGTCGACGGGGCTACCTGCCAGCCTATAGCCGAGTGGAGCGACACTGTGGCTCCGGTTGGATGCGTGACGGTTTATGCCGGCGACGTGCGCCTGATCGACAATATTAAATTCGAAGCGCAATGTTGATTCAGGTTCTGAAGTCGAAGATTCACCGCGTCACGGTAACGGAGGCCAATCTCGATTATATCGGGTCAATCACAATCGACTCCGACCTTATGGAAGCGGCCGGAATCATTCCGGGCGAACGGGTGTTTATCGTCGATAACAATAACGGCGAGCGGTTCGACACTTATGCCATTGCCGGGCCTGCGGGCTCGGGGGTGGTTTGCCTCAACGGCGCGGCCGCGCGCCGGGTGCACCGGGGCGACGTGGTCATCATCATGGCCTATGCGCTGGTGAGCCCCGAGGAGGGTGCCGCGCTGAAGCCCCGCCTGGTGTTTCCCGACACTCTCACTAACCGTTTGCCTCGGTGAGCGCTAACGGCGAACTGTCGTCGCCGCTGCTCGAGGCGGCCGTGACCGAGCTGTCGCGTCTGCCGGGGCTGGGGCGCAAAACGGCGCTGCGCCTGGCGCTATATCTGCTCAGGCGCGAACCGGAGCAGGCCCAGGCTCTTGCCGACGCCATAGCGCGGATGCGGCGGGAGGTGAGGTATTGCCGGGTGTGCCACAATATTTCCGAAACCGACGTGTGTCCGCTCTGTGCCAATCCGGCGCGCGATGCGGCCACCATCTGCGTGGTTGAGTCGGTCAAGGACGTTATCAGCATCGAGAATACGGGCCAGTTTCGCGGGCGGTATCATGTGCTCGGCGGAGTGATTTCGCCGATTGACGGCATAGGGCCCGACCGGCTCGAAATCGACTCGCTGGTGGAGCGCGTGGCCGCCGGCGGGGTGTCGGAGGTGATATTGGCCCTGTCGGCCACTATGGAGGGGGAAACTACCGACTATTATATCTATCGCCGCCTGCAGGCTTATCCGCAGGTGGCTGTGACGCAGCTTGCCAGAGGCGTTTCGGTCGGCAACGAGATTGAGTATACCGACGAAATCACCCTTGGCCGCTCGCTGCTTAACCGCACCCCCTTCGGCGCCGCCCTGCGGCGGTGAAGAGTGGAGAGTGGAGAGTGGAGAGTGGAGAGTGGAGGCAACCCGAAGGGTTGTACTGTTTAGTAGCCCCGGGTTGCGCGAAGCGCTACCCGGGGGCAATGCGAT
>CAYUFQ010000182.1:0-1095 GCA_964444045.1 uncultured Bacteroides sp. | reverse complement strand
GCGTCCGGAGAGAGAATCTTCAGCTCCGATGCACGCCAGGATTCAATCTTGTGGCGCTGATTGTCACCGTCCTCATCAATGTAGTGGGTAAACACGATTTTATTGCCCTTGCGGCGACCATAAAAAATGTAGTTGCCCTCTTTTATTTTTCCCGAATTCAGGTAGACGGTGGTGCCGGTTTGGCGCATTGCAATCTCGCCGCTATCTTCGGGCCAGAAATCAAGCGTTGAATTCGTTTCGGCCTCGCCGTAGTCGCCGCCGGTAGCCAGCTGATGAAATTTGAACACCACCGGACGGTTGTCGCCCCATAATTTGATGTCAATCAGGCCGCTATCGGCTGCGGGGACGGGCTCGGCCTCAGGTACGGCCTGACCGGCAGGAGCAGGGGCCGGCATGGCCTCCAGCTGCTCGATAACGCCCGGCAAATCCGAGCCGCATCGGGTTTTAAACTCATCCAGCCATGCCTGTGAGGCGGTGCACACCGGGCTTTCGGCCGCATCTTCCTTCCGTCCGCCTTCAGGCAGCAAATCACTCACGCGGGTAAGTAGAAATCCATCGGCAACCCCCGAGGGCGGATAGCCCGGCAGGCCGAATGTGATCATATTGCCGTCAGGCAGCGGCACGAGAATAGCCTTTCCTTTCTTGTCAAGAGTATTGGTCCAGTCAACCAAAATCAGACTGCCTGCTTCGGGGAGCGCTTTCAGCCTGGGGTTTTCGAGCTTGAAGAACTGCGTGCCGGCTATCAACCATTTATGACGGAACTTGCCGAATCCGGGGGCCGCAGTGCCTTTAAATTCTCTGGGCAACTTCTTGGCGTTCAGGAAATCATCGGGCAATTTGGCGAATTTATAGGTTTTGCCGGTAAACGTTTTCGAAAAATCATCCCGTCCGTTTAAAAAATCGACTTCGAGATACATCTGGAACGTACCGTCTGAATTTTTCTCATTCAATTCAAACGCTCCGGCATATGGAAACGTATCTGCCGCAACCGGCAAGATGCCGGCCAGCGCCGTCAGCGCAAGAAAGACTACTTTAACATCCAAAACGAAAAACGGTCGTCCCATAATTGGTAATAATGTAAGTATAGGAGCAGCT
>CAYUFQ010000181.1:0-3273 GCA_964444045.1 uncultured Bacteroides sp. | reverse complement strand
TGGGCATGATGCTCGCCGCCCCCGCCGGCAACGACATAATGTTCGACGAGAAACTCTGCGAGCAGGGACGCAACTTCTGCAACAAGATATGGAACGCCTTCCGCCTGGTCAAGGGCTGGGAGGTAGACGAACAGGCAGCGCAGCCCGAGGCCGCCGGAGTGGCCGCCGAATGGTTTGACGCCAAAGTGCGCCAGTGTGCAGCCGAAGTGGCCGACCTGCTGGGCAAATATCGCATCTCGGAGGCCCTGATGGCCGTCTACAAGCTCTTCTGGGACGAATTCTCGTCGTGGTATCTCGAACTGGTCAAGCCCGCCTACGGCTCGCCGATCGACGGCAAGACCTATCGGGCCACCCTTGCCTACTTCGACCGCCTGCTGCGCCTGCTCCACCCCTTCATGCCCTTCATTACCGAAGAGCTGTGGCAGCACCTCGAAGAGCGCGCCGAAGGCCAGAGCATCATGTATGCCCCCCTGCCCGAGGCCGGCGAGGCCAATGCCGAAGTGCTCGGCATGATGGACCATGCCAAGGAGGTGGTTAACGGCATCCGCGGCGTGCGCGCCCACAAGCAGATTGCCCCCAAAGTGGCCCTGACGCTTCAGACAGTGGGCCGGCTGCCTCAGGCCGAGATAGCCGCCATAACCAAGCTGGCCAACCTCGACATGGTGGAAGCCGTTGAGAGCAAGAGCCAGGGGTCGGCCGTATTCATGGTGGGCTCGCAGGAATTCGCCATACCCATGCAGGCCGCAGGGGTAGACGTTGAGGCCGAGCGCGCCAAGCTGCTCAAGGAGCTCGACTATGAGCGCGGCTTCCTTGCCTCGGTTGAGAAGAAACTGAGCAACGAACGGTTTGTCAACGGCGCCCCGGCCGCAGTGGTCGAGGCCGAACGCCGCAAGCAGGCCGACGCCCGGAGCCGCATCGCCGCCATCGAATCGTCGCTGGCCGCGCTATGATGCGCATGCGCCACATAGCCGCATTGCTGCCGGCGGCATCTCTTCTGATGCTGCTGGCGGGGTGTGCGGGCAGCCGTTCATGGACGGTGCCCGCCGACCTTTCACACGGCGAACCCTCACGGCTCGTGGCCGACGCCGCCGGCGCCGGCAAGCTGTCGGCCCTGATGGAGGCCGCGGAGACGCAACTGTTTGACTCGGACGAGGATCGCATGGCCGACTTTCTGCGGGCAGCCCTCGCCTCGGGCAAACTGATGCCGTCGGAAACCGAAACGGCCGAATGGATGCTCCATGACGTGTGCGAGCGCAACGCACCCGGCACAACCGCCGCCGACTTCCGCTTCGCCACCCCCGACATTTCGGAAAACACCCTGCTGACCTACCTGCCGGGCAAGCCGCTGTGCGTGATTTTCTACGACCCCGACTGCGACCATTGCAAAAAGGTGATTGCCAAACTGTCGGGCGAGCTGGCCTCGCTCGTCGACGTGCTCGCGGTGTGCGTCGACTCCACCCCCAGGCGCTGGGAGCAGACGCGCGACGCCCTGCCCGGCCCGTGGGTAAAGGCCTTTGACCGCAGCGAGGTGACGCTCAACGACATCTACATGATTAGGTCGCTGCCGTCGATTTACCTGCTCGACGCCGACCGCACCGTGGTGATGAAGAACCCGACGGCCGGGCGCCTGCTCGACCATCTGAAAGGAGCCGGAAAATGAGCGGAGCCGACATCATAGCAGCCGCCATAGCCATAGGGGCCATCATTGCGTCGATTTACGGCTACACCACGGGGATAATACGCCAGATATGTGCCTTGGCCGCGCTGTTTCTCGGCTACATCGGCGCCTATATGTTCGGAGCGCAGATAGGCTCGGCGCTCGGCATCGACACGATGCTGAGCTGCGCGCTGCTGTTCACTCTGATTTATATCACGGTGATGATGGTGGCCCGGGTGCTTCACGTCACCGTGAAGATGATTATGCTCAGCCCCATCAACAGCATTCTCGGCGCCCTGTTCGGCCTGACGCAATGGCTCGTTATGGCCTCGCTCGCGCTCAACGTGCTCTACGACAGCGGACTGATTGGCCCGTCGCTGCTCGCCTCGCAAATGACGCGATGGACCCTCAATCTGCTTCCCCGATTGCTCAACTGCCTGTAAAAAAAACCACTCCACAGAAATGAACGAAAACGATTTCGACCGGATTTCAAATAACGATAACGACGACTACAAATACGGCTTCTTCTCCGAAGGAGTGAACACCGAGATAATCCCGCCCGGGCTGAGCGAGGAGGTGATTCGCCTCATATCGCGCAAAAAGGGCGAGCCGCAATGGCTGCTCGACTTCAGGCTGAAAGCCTTCCGCCACTGGCTCACGCTCACCCCGCCCACATGGGCCCACCTCGACATTCCGGAAATCGACTTCCAGGCCATAAGCTACTATGCCGCCCCGAAGGCCAAGGAGGGGCCGAAGAGCCTCGATGAGGTCGACCCCGAGATTCTCGACACATTCAACCGCCTGGGCATACCGCTCAACGAGCAGAAGGCGCTGAGCGGCATGGCGGTCGACGCCGTGATGGACTCCGTTTCCGTCAAGACCACCCACCGCGCCGCGCTGGCCGAGAAGGGCATCATATTCTGCTCCTTTTCCGAAGCAGTGAAAGAGCACCCCGAGCTGGTGAAGAAATATCTGGGCTCGGTGGTGAGCTATGCCGATAATTTCTATGCCGCGCTCAATTCGGCGGTGTTTTCCGACGGTTCGTTCGTCTACATACCCAAGGGGGTGCGCTGCCCCATGGAGCTGAGCACCTACTTCCGCATCAACGCCGCCGGCACAGGCCAGTTCGAGCGCACCCTCATCGTGGCCGACGACGACGCCTACGTGAGCTATCTCGAGGGGTGCACCGCCCCGCGCCGCGACGAAAACCAGCTCCATGCCGCCATAGTGGAGATTGTGTGCGAGGAGCGGGCCGAAGTGAAATACTCCACGGTGCAAAACTGGTATGCCGGCGATAAAGAGGGGCGCGGAGGTGTTTATAACTTCGTTACCAAGCGCGGCCTGTGCCGGGGAGTAAACTCGAAGATTTCATGGACCCAGGTTGAAACCGGCTCGAGCATCACGTGGAAATATCCGAGCTGCATCCTTATGGGCGACGGCTCGGTGGGCGAGTTCTACAGCGTGGCCGTAACGCGACATCTGCAGCAGGCCGACACCGGCACAAAAATGATTCACCTCGGCAGCAACACGCGCTCAACCATAGTCAGCAAAGGCATATCGGCCGGCCATAGCCAGAACTCATATCGCGGCCTGGTCACGGTGGCTCCCGGAGCCAC
>CAYUFQ010000180.1:0-3286 GCA_964444045.1 uncultured Bacteroides sp. | reverse complement strand
CGTAGCGGTAGAGGAAGCCCACGGCGGTCATGGGCACGCGGCTGTCGCTGGCCTCCTTGATGTAGTCGCCGGCAAGCACGCCGAGGCCGCCCGAATAGATTTTCAGTGCGTTGCAGAGGCCATATTCCATCGAGAAGTAAGCCACCGAGGGGATGTCGTCGCGCATGGGCACGGCCATATATTCCTTGAACATGCGGTCGGCCTCTTTCAGGCGGCTCATCAGGTCATCGTCGGCGATGATTTCTTTCAGACGGGCGGCCGACAGGAGCTGGAGCACCATCACCGGGTTTTCGCCGGTTGAGCGCCACAGATCGGGGTCGAGATCGCGGAAAAGATTTTTTGCAATGCTGTTCCATACCCACCAGAGGTTGCGGCTCATGGGCTCGAGGGGCTTGAGCTCGGCGGGAAGGGTGTTATTGACAGTAACGTCGCGCCATGAGGGCGAATTGGTGTTGCTGACTTGAAGTTTCATTCTTTAGGTTATGTTTGTTTTGTGATTTTTTATGCTGAGTTATTTCTTCATGCGTGCGGCGGCGTGTGTCATGGCGTCGCCGTAGGCTGTTTCGTAATATTTTATGAAGTGCTTCCATGCGGCCAGGTCGGCAGTGGTAGCGGCGGCCTTGCGCAGGGTGGCTGTGGTTTTTTCGTCGGCCCGCATCAGGTCGAGCAGTTGGGTGGCTATAGAGTCGGCCAGTTCGTGGTAGTTGCCGTCGTTGCGTTCGTTGACGTGGACGCCGCTGAACTCGAACCTGTCAGTTCCGAAAGTGACGTTGACCCACTGGCCGAAGCCGCTGAGGCAAGTGGTGACGGTGGGCACGGAGAATGCCACCGATTCGAGCGGAGTGTAGCCCCAAGGCTCATAGTACGAGGGGAACACCGTGGCATCGAGGCCAGGAAGCAGGTCGTAGTAGGTCAGGCCGCCAAACAGGCCGTCTGAGCCGTCGAGATAGCAGGGCACGTAAATCATTATCACCTTGTCGGCGGCGCCGTTGGCGAAGCCGAGGCGGTGAATGTTGTTGATTATGGGGTCGCTGTCGGGGTTGTTGAGGTTGTGGGTGATTACCGGGTCGGACGGCGCGGGAGCGGTTGCTGACCCGAGCGCGCCGATGAGTTCCGGACGGGCTTCGCGCGCCCATGCGGGCACCATCACGAAGCAAACGGCAGTGCGGTCGTCGGCCGTGAGGCGGCCGCGCAGGGCTGCACATGAGTCGAGAAACACGTCGATGCCTTTATTGCGATATTCGCATCTCCCCGAGGTGGCCACCAGGAATGAGTCGTCGGGCAGTTCGCGGCCTGTGAGCGCCGACGCTACCTTGAGCAGCGCCCGGCGGGCTCTGCTGCGGGCTTCGGCCAGGGCTTTGGCAGTGGCGGGCACGAAGTCTTTTTCAAATCCGTTGGGGGTTACGTGGGGGGTGATATCGAGCAGCTGGCGGCACTCGCGGGCCGTCACGTCGCTCACCGTGGTGAAGCAGTCGGCCTGATGGGCGGCTGCCTTTTCGAGCGAGTGCTTCGACTGCATGTTGAGCTCGGCCGCCATCTGGTCGCCGTTGTAGCCGCCGAAGTAGGCATAGAGTTCCTTGCCGTTGCCGCAGATGCTGCGGCCTATGCTGGTTGCATGGGTGGTGAACACTGTGGCGGCGGCGGGCAGGGCGGCCTTGACGTGGAGCAGCCCCATTCCGGTGGTCCATTCGTCGAAGTGGGCAATCACGCCCCGGCCGTCGGCATAGCCCTGAAAGCGGGCCAGGCTTTCGATTACCAGCGCGGCCGCATGGCTGAACGCGCATGCCTCGGGATAGTCGCCATAGGCATGGAGCGAGTCCACTCCATAGAGTTCCCACATGCGGGCAAAGAGCTCGGGGTTGCGCTCATACATGGCATCGAACCTGACGAGGATGGCGATAGGGCGGCCCGGCACGTTCCAGCGGCCCACGCGCACTGTGACTCCTTCGGGCAATCCGGTGTTTTTGCGCCATGCGTTCAGCAGGGAAGCCACTTCGGTGAAGTAGGGCGACGGCGATTCGTCGGTCCACACGTCGGGCCCGATGAATATTACCTTATTTTTATATAGAGATTGGAGGGTGCGGGCCTTGGTAGACAAGACGGCATAGATTCCGCCCACCTTGTTACATACTTCCCAGCTGGTCTCAAAGAGCAGGGACGGTGATGTTTCGCACGTCGTCGTAGATGTCATATCTTGGCTATTTTGAGCCGCAAATTTACGCATTTTTTATTTTACCACCAAATCACCCCGTCAGATTTTGTGCAGAAAAGCGTGCGATGTATAGTGGAGGGGGTGATTCAGTCGTCGGAATAGTGGCGCAGCACCCTGCGGTAGGAGTTGAAAACCTTTGACTTGGATATGAAGCCTACGTAGCGGCCGGCGGCATCGACCACCGGCAGATTCCAGGCGTCGGTCGAGTCGAAAGTCTTCATCACGGTTTCCATATTCTGGCCTATTACTATCTTGGCAGCCGGAACGGTCATGAATTTGTTGACGTACATGCGGCGGTAGAGGTCGGGCCGGAACATGATGTTGCGGATATCGTCGAGCAGCACCACTCCGAGCAGTCCGCCCTCGTCGTCGACCACCGGAAACAGGTTGCGGGTCGAGCGGGCAATTACGTCGCACATCTCTTTCAGACACATGTCGGGCTTGACGGTGAGGAAGTCGGTCTCTACCACCGAGTCCATTTTCAGCAGAGTCAGCACGGCTTTATCCTTATGGTGGGTTATGAGTTCGCCGCGCTGGGCCAGTCGCATGGTGTAGATGCTGTAGGGCTCGAACACCTTTATGGTGCCGTAGGCGATTGTGCTGACGATGAGCAGGGGCAGGAACAGGTTGTAGCCGCCGGTAAGTTCGGCCGTCAGGAATATGCCCATGAGCGGAGCGTGCATTACTCCGCTCATCACTCCGGCCATGCCCATGAGCGCAAAGTTTTTGGTGGATAGGCCGAGGTGGAACCAGTCGTTGCACAGGTAGGCGAACAGGAATCCGGTCAGACACCCCACGAAGAGCGAGGGAGCGAAGGTGCCGCCCACGCCGCCGCCGCCGTTGGTGGCCGAAGTGGCGAATGCCTTGAGCAGGATGATGGCGAGGATGAACAGGGCGATGACCATCGCCGAGGTGTCCTCGTGGTAAAACACCGAGGCCTTGACAATGGCCGAGGGGTCGCCGCCGAGCAGGTCGGTAATCGCGCCGTAGCCTTCGCCATAAAGCGGCGGGAAGAGGAACACCAGGGCCGAAAGTATGGTGCCGCCACCGGCCACTTTGGGCCAGCGTCTTTTC
>CAYUFQ010000179.1:0-3296 GCA_964444045.1 uncultured Bacteroides sp. | reverse complement strand
ATGGCGAGGGGAGCCTCGGTCACTGTGTCCATTGCGGCCGAAATCAGCGGCACGTTGAGTACAATGTTGCGCGAAAAGCGCGTTGTGAGGCTTACGTCGCGGGGTAATACTTCTGAATACGAGGGGATTAGCAGGACGTCATCGAAGGTAAGACCGTCCATCTTGACTCTATCGGCAATAAACGACATAATTTTGTAAAGCTTAAATTAAGGTGTTAAATTGCACGCAAAGTTACGTAAAAAAAACCGTTCCGCAAAATCTGCGGCGATGATTCGGCGATAGCCGCCGTCAGCGAAATATTTAATCCGTTAAAATAAGAGCCCTTGCCGCTTCTATCGCTTCATGTTCGGCAACAATCTGACTGCGCTCAAATTCTCTGGCTTCTCTCTTCATTATTTCTTCGTCCTCTCGGCTGTAGGAAAAAATGGTGCCTTCTGAACGGTCAATCTCGAATATATTGTCAATGATACTCATATGTGTTATGGAATTTGCAGGTTGAGTTATATATTACTAAAAGATGTGATTTGGAATTTTGAAGAGATGGAATTTTTCCGGTATGTTTTTGATTCGGAATCGTAGAAATATATCGTTTGGTTGTATACGCAAAAAAGTGGATATATGATTCCTGACTGATGCGGTTCCGTAGCGTCAAGTATTAGAAGGCCTTCCACTTCGTTGTTCGTGAAACTTTCTTCAGATGCAATTTCTGTTATCCATAGAAATTTGGGGAATCGGATGTAGTTTATCAGCAGTGATTTGTATATATCCGGCAGGCTGCAGTCCGATATCAGGTGGTTCATATATGTATTTCCTGAGGCCAGATAAGTCCTGAAGATGCTTCCTTCGGTTAACGGTAGGCGCTGCGTGCAAAATTTCTCCGAAATGTGTATGGCATGCGGCGCATCAAGATAAATCTTTTTGTAGAGCGGAACCATAATGTTTGAGATATATAGATCCGATCTTTTATGTTGCGGGGCCGGTGCGTCGAAAGTGGTTTGCTGATAAACTCCTACGTTATCGTCGTTAAAAATAAAATTACAAGGAATATCAGACCATCTGCGGAAGGTTCTTCCGTTTTTGGTATATGTTGGAGCTTTTGAAATTAGTGTGCGGTCAATCTTCGTGTGACCGGAGCAAACAACTGCATGACCAAACGGTCTATTGCTTTCTGATGAAATAGCTACTCCAACAGGAATGCCACTCTCTATATATGTGCGAAATATACGTTGAAATTCTTCCTTGCTTTTTCTGTCTGATGTAGCGTCTTTGTGTCGGTTTCTACGATAGTTCTTTGTGCCAAAACCGCAATTTTTTAACACGTATGAAATGTCAAAATATGTCAGTCCGCACGATGGAACGTGACGCTCATGTGCTTTTTTGTCAAGGGTTTCGTGAATCTTTGATGGTAGGATAGGTGTATATTCTGGATATTTATTACCAAAATATTCCATAAGGCTCCATATAGACGTTTCTGCGCAAGTGGAATATTCTGAGTCTTGAGAAGAATGCGGAAAGGCATCTACATAAACTTTGTATCCGAGAACTGATGACCGGATTTTTGCCTTGCAAACCATCATATCAGTATCTGATTTTATGGCTTTGGGGCTGACGGCTGTTCTGCCAACAACTCCAGGATTTATAGGCCTAAGTATCATGAACCCTAAATACTTTTTAAGGATGTCGTCTTTATTGTCAAAGTTGACATCAGGTTCCATGAACGAGAGTCTTACGCAGTATTCCGGATACGTATTGAGTTTTGTTGAGTAATAGTTTGAGAAACTATTTCGATAGACTTTGTCCACATACCGGTCCTCAGCTATGATTAGCAGATTGTCGCGATACTCCGAGAGATAATATAAAATGTCACTGATGACAGATTGCTTAGCCATCAATACCGGAAAGTTCGGCTTTAGCATGCCGAACAATTTGTCTTGAAGAGCATTGTCTGTCCTGAGGTTATCAGTGCTGAAAATTAGTATCATTTAGGCGTGGTATAATGACAAAAGAGTTGCAAAGTTACGTAAAAAATCCCGTTCCGCAAAATCTGCGGCGATGATTCGGCGATAGACGCCGTCAGCAGGGGTGCCAGTAGGGGTAGGTGATGTCGGCCAGGTAGAGGGCGTGGGGCGGCATTGAGGTGCCGGCGGCGCAGCGGTTGCGCGAGGCTATGACGTCGGCGAAGCCGGCTTCTGACATTTTGCCGCGCCCTACGTCGACCAGCGTGCCTACTATGGCTCTGACCATATTGCGCAGAAAGCGGTCGGCGGTAATCGTGAAGGTCATGCCGCCGGTCAGCGGGTCGGCAATCCATTCGGCACGGCTCACCCGGCATATGTTGGTGCGCGAGTCGGAGTGCAGCTTGGCAAAGGAGGTGAAGTCGCTTTCGGCGAGCAGCAGGGCGGCCGCGCGATTCATGGCCGCGTAGTCGAGCGGGCGGGTGAACCAGGTGAGCGGGTAGAGAAACGGGGTGCGCCGCTCAACGGCACAATAGCGGTAGGTGCGCGAGGTGGCGTCGAAGCGGGCGTGGGCTTCGGGGTGGACTTCGGTTATCGAGTAGACTACTATGTCGGGCGCCACGAGCGAGTTGACGGCGCGCGGCTCGGGCGCGAATGGCGCGTCGAAGTGGGCCACCATCATCGAGGCGTTCACTCCGGCGTCGGTTCGTCCGGCGCCGACAATGGCCACGGGCTGCCGCGTAAGGGTTGACAGCGCCGACTCAATGACCGACTGCACGCTGACGGCCCCCGGCTGAGTCTGCCAGCCGTGGAACGGGGCGCCGCGAAAGGCCAGGTGCATGAAATAGCGGGGCATCAGTCGCGTTCGAGGTAGGTGTAGCCATATAGCCCCGAGCGGTAGTTGCCCAGGAATTCGCGACCCTCTTCGGGGGTGATTTTGCCTGACTTCATGGCAGCGGTGGCCCAGCGCTCAACGTTGCGCACCAGCGCTTTGGGGTTGAACTGCACGTAGTCGAGCACTTCGGCAACTGTTTCGCCGTCGATTATGCGGTCGATTTCGTAGTGGTCCTTATACACGTCGATGTGTACGGCGTTGGTGTCGCCGAACAGGTTGTGGAGGTCGCCCAGTATCTCCTGGTATGCCCCGACGAGGAATACTCCTATATAATAAGGTTCGCCCGGCTTGAGGGTGTGGACCGGTAGGGAATCCGACAGGCCTGACGAGGTGATGAAGTGGGCTATCTTGCCGTCGGAGTCGCAGGTCATGTCCTGTATGGTGGCGATTTTCGACGGCTTTTCATCGAGCCGGCTTATGGGCATTATCGGGAATATCTGGTCAAC
>CAYUFQ010000178.1:0-3360 GCA_964444045.1 uncultured Bacteroides sp. | reverse complement strand
GCTCGCAACCGCAGGCCTCGGCATCGCCTTCCACGCCAAGCCCAAAGTGAAGCAGACGGCCGAACAGAGCCTGAGCACCATAGGCCTCGACGGGGTGCTCTACTTCCTCGGCTTCAAAGATTCGCTCATGGCAGTTGACTGACACTGATTTATCATTTTAACCCCTAACCATATAACCCCTAAACAAAAATGAGCTTCATTTCCGATTTCAAGGCCTTCGCAATGAAGGGCAACATCATCGACATGGCCGTCGGCGTAATCATCGGCGGCGCGTTCGGTAAAATCGTAAGCTCGCTGGTTAACGACATCATCATGCCCGTCACCACTATCATGACCGGCGGCGACGGCTACAAGAACCTCAAATACGTTATCACTCCCGAGGTAAAGGATGCCGCCGGCACGGTGTCAGTTCAGGAGGTGGCCGTGAACTACGGCCTGTTCATCCAGAACATAGTTGACTTCCTCATCATCGCCCTGTCGATTTTCGTGGCCCTGCGCGTAATCCTTAAGTTCAAGAAGAAAGAGGCCGAAACGCCCGCCGCACCCCCGGCTCCCACCAAGGAAGAAGTGCTCCTCACCGAGATTCGCGACATTCTGAAGAACAAAAACAATTGATTCACCCCGACTCAACCACCACACCCGGGCCGATAGGAGTGTTCGACAGCGGCTACGGCGGCCTCACCATCCTTGAGGGAATCCGCCGGCTGCTCCCCGAGCCCGACTATCTCTACCTTGGCGACAACGCGCGCGCGCCCTACGGCACGCGCTCGTTCGACGTCGTGTATCAGTTCACGCTCCAGGCCGTCAGCCGGCTCTTCGACATGGGGTGCCGGCTGGTGATTCTCGGATGCAACACGGCCTCGGCCAAGGCCCTGCGCACCATCCAGCAGCGCGACCTGCCGCAAATGGCGCCGCAGCGCCGGGTGCTCGGCATAATCCGCCCCACCGTCGAAGCCATAGGCCGCCACACCCGCACGGGCCACATAGGCATCTTCGGCACTCCCGGCACCATCCGCTCACGCAGCTACGACCTGGAAATAGCCAAGCTCTACCCGCAGTTCGTCACCGTGGGGCAGGAGTGCCCCATGTGGGTGCCGCTGGTCGAAAACCGCGAATTCGACACCCCCGGCGCCGACTACTTCGTGCATAAGTACATCGACAGCCTGCTCGGACGCGACCCCATGATTGACCTGACGCTGCTCGGATGCACCCACTACCCCATGCTGATACGGAAAATCCGCGAATACATGCCTCCGCAGGTCAGCATCCTTACCCAGGGCGACATTGTGGCCCGGTCGCTCAAGGACTACCTGCTGCGCCACCCCGAAATGGCGGCTAAAGTGAGCCGCGGCGGCTCGGTGACATACCTCACCACCGAAAGCGCCGACAAATTCGCCGAAACCGGCTCGCTCTTTCTCCAACACGAAATCCAAGCCCGAAGCATCAGCCTATGACTATCGGTTCAATCAACCTGGGCGACCGCCCCGTGATGCTCGCCCCGATGGAAGACGTCACCGACGCCTCCTTCCGCCTGATTGCCAAAGAGTGCGGCGCCGACATGGTCTACACCGAGTTCGTCAGCGCCGACGCCCTCGTGCGCAACATTGCCTCCACCACCCGCAAGCTCGAAATCAACCCTGCCGAGCGCCCTGTGGCCATACAGATATATGGCCGCGAGGCCGATGTGATGGTCGAGGCCGCCAGGATAGTCGAAGAGGCACGCCCCGACATCATCGACATCAACTTCGGATGCCCGGTGAAGAAAGTGGCCGGCAAGGGAGCCGGAGCAGGCCTGCTGCGCGACGTGCCCAAGATGCTCGAAATCACCCGCTCGGTGGTCAGGGCCGTCAACCTGCCCGTCACCGTCAAGACCCGCCTGGGCTGGGACCACACGCAGAAAATCATAGTCGAACTGGCCGAGCAGCTGCAGGACTGCGGAATCGCTGCCCTGACCGTCCACGGGCGCACCCGCTCGCAGATGTACACCGGCGAGGCCGACTGGGAGATGATTGCCCGCGTCAAGGAGAATCCGCGCCTTCACATCCCGCTGATAGGCAACGGCGACGTAGGCTCCCGCGCCCAGGTAGAGCAGGCCTTCGGCCGCTACGGGGTTGACGGAGTGATGGTGGGGCGCGCCGCCATAGGCGCCCCCTGGATATTCAGCGAGCTGACCGGACGCGGGCCGGTCGACGTGCACCGCCAGTTCGACTACCTGCGCCGGCAGATTCGCGAGAGCGTTGACCGCATCGACCCCGTCAGGGGCATTCTCCACATTCGCCGCCACCTGGCCGTCACCCCCCTGTTCAAGGGCATAGCCAACTTCAAGCCCACGCGCATAAAGATGCTGCAGACCCCCGACCCCGAAAGCCTGCTCGCGCTCATTAACCAAGTAGAACACGATTTTTACAATGTATAAACGCCTTATTCCCCTCATTGCCGCCTCGGCCATGCTGCTCACTGCAAAGGCCGAGAAGTCGCTGCTGGAAATCAGCCCGTTTCAGCAGATTTCGGTCAGCGGCCCGCTCAACGTTGACTGCATTCACAACCCCGACTCGGTCGGCTACCTGATTATCGACGCCCCGGTAAGCGACCGGCTCCCCTGGGTGGAGGTCAGAAACAAGGGCGACAAACTATCGCTCAAGCTCGCCCTGCCCGACGAAGTGAGGCGCGCCGGCGCACCGGCCGACCTGCCGCGCGTAACCGTCTACACCAACTATCTGGTCAAGGCCGAAAACGAGGGCGACAGCACCCTGCGCGTGCTCTCGGCCCAGGACGTGCCGCAATTCGAGGCCCGGCTGATGGGCAACGGGCGCCTGAGCGTGCGCGGCATACGCACCGAAAAGCTCAAGGGCGTGCTCTTTTCGGGCCGCGGCATAATGGTGCTCAACGGCTCGGCCCTCAAGGCCACCTACTCGCTCACCGGAGTGGGCACCATCGAGGCCGACGGCGTTGACGTGCCCGAAGCCACAGTGCGCCTCACCGGCACCGGCACCGTAGGCGTCAATGCCTCCAGATCGCTTACCATCAGCGGCTCCGGCTCCGGCACGGTCTACTTTCGCGGCGCCCCCGAAATCAAAAAGAAAATATCGATCGGCATCAACATCCAGCCCATCGACTGACAAAGCTCTGACAACATTAAAAAGCCCGGGGCGCTCTGCGTGCGCTCCGGGTTTTTCAATATCCGTATGTGTGTGCCGGAATGTTTAAATTCAGGCGTTTTTAACTTTGTCGCAAACGGCCTTGAAAGCTGCGGGATTGTTGAGGGCGAGGTCGGCGAGCACCTTGCGGTTGATTTCGATGCCGGCCTTGTGGATAAGGCCCATGAGCTTCGAGTACGACAGCTCTTCGGCGCGGGCGGCG
>CAYUFQ010000177.1:0-3386 GCA_964444045.1 uncultured Bacteroides sp. | reverse complement strand
CCACCGAATCGACCTCGAACTCCATCGGCCTCCAGCGGTAGGGCACCGAGTACGGGCCGGAGCCGATGTCGGTGGTCATGTCCATGGGGGTGCCTTCGAAGTGGTCGCGCATCATCCATTGCATGCCGGTGAGGTCAACGGGACTGTCGGGCTTGACCCACAGGGGCATCGGCTCGCCCGTGCCCTCCATGACCCATCCGAGCGACTCGGCGGCCTTTTCGGGGGCATAGCGGTTGAAGAAGCTCCACACCCGGGCGTCGCAGCCTCTGAGCGACAGATAGTCATACACGCCGTAGGCCTTCGAGAAGGAAAAGTCTTCGTCTTTGCCGTCGAAGTAGCCTTTTTCGCGGGCAAACGATATGACGTCGGGGCTATAAAGGGTGGTTTCCGGTTCGTTGAGCGGGAACTGATGTATGCGCGGATTGTTGGCGTGGCCGCTTATGCAGCCGTCGGGAATTCGGCGGGCCACCCACACTGCGCCTTTGCGTCCGGGGCCTTTGCCTATCATCTCAACTATCCAGGCCTCGTCGGGGTCGGCTATCGAAAATGATTCGCCTTCGGAGGCGTAGCCGTATTCCTCGACCAGACCGGTCATTATGTCAACGGCCTCGCGCGCCGTGCGGGCCCGCTCGAGGGTGATGTAGATGAGCGAGCCGTAGTCGATGAGGCCGAGGCTGTCGGCCAGTTCGGGGCGTCCGCCCCAGGTGCTCTCGGCCATGGCCACTCCGTTTTCGTTAACGTGGCCTATGCGCGAGTAAGTGTGGGCCGGCTGCGGAATCTCGCCGAGGTATCGGCCGGAATCCCAGTCGAAAATCTTGCGCATGTCGCCGGGCTTATGGTCGGCGGCCCCGAGCGATGGCATGTCGCCGTAGAGCGTGTGGCTGTCGGCGGCATAAGTAATCATCACCGACCCGTCGGCCGTGGCTCCCTTGGCGGCGATAAGGCTCGTGCAGGCCATGCCCGAGATGCATGCGCCGAGCATGCATGCCGCCATAAACAGTCTGATATTCATTTTCATCAAGTAGTAATCATGTTGGTTAATCCTCTGCAAATATAGCGTTTTTTTTAAAGTTTTTAAGAATTTTGGGCGGAATATTTGCGAAGGTGGGGAAATGTGTGTAAATTTGTAGGTTGAAATACCAAAAGTAGAATAGTCAATAATAAAAAAGATACAGCCAGTATGAAATTCAACGTGCAGAGCAAGGTGCTATACGGCAGCACCTCGTCGGTGAGCAAAGTGATTAACTCAAAGAACCCAATGCCGATTCTCAATAACTTCTTGCTGGAACTCAAGGGCAATGTGCTGACAGTCACGGCAAGCGATATCGAGAATACGCTGACGGCACGAGTGCCGGTGATGGAGGCGGAGGGCGAAGGCCGCTTTTGCGTGGATGCCCGCCGTCTGACCGACTTGCTCAAGTCGATGCCCGATATCGGCATTACGTTCGAAATCGACGATTCATCGCTGGCCATTCAGGTGACCTACAATAACGGCGCCGGCAAATTTGATTTCATAGGCATTCCGGGCGATGAGTATCCGGCCCCGCAGCTCTTTGCCGAAACCCCTGATTCGGTTAAGTTCACGGCTCCGGCCACTCAGGTGCTCAGCGGCATCGAGAACACGATTTTCGCCGTGGGCAGCGACACCCTGCGCCCGCAGATGATGGGTATTTTCTGGGATGTGACCGACGACGACATCACGTTCGTGGCCACCGACACCCGCAAGCTCGTGCGCTATCGCAACAACGTATCAGCCCCCGGAGTGACCACGTCGTTCATCGCGCCCACAAAGCCGATGCAGGTGCTGAAAACGGTGCTTTCGTCAGGCTCTACGGTGACCGTGAACGTCAACGCCCAGCGCGCACTGTTCGAAACCGAGGAAATCAGCTTTTCGTGTCAGCTCATCAAGGGGGTTTATCCCAACTATAACCGCGTGGTGCCCGAAAACAACCCTTATGTGATGACGGTTGACCGCAATTCGTTCCTCAGCGCCCTGCGCCGCGTGTCGGTGTTCGGCGATCAGGGGCAGAACCAGGTGAAGCTCCGCATCACGCCCAATGAGGTTACGGTCAAGGCCGTTGACAATAACTACTGCACCCGCGCCGTTGAAAACGTGGCCTGCTCGTTCGATAAGGACGAGATGGTGATCGGCTTCAGCTCGCCCTACGTAATGGAGATATTCTCCACCATCCCCACTCAGGAGGTGGTGGTGGCGCTCAGCGACCCTTCGCGCCCCGGAGTGTTCAGCCCCTCGGAGCAGGGCCAGAACAGTGACCTGCTGATGATTCTGATGCCTATGAACGTGACCGAATTTTAATCGGATATATGGAACTGAAACTGACCAAACCGATTATTTTCTTTGACCTGGAAACCACGGGAGTGAATTTCCAGACCGACCGCATCGTTGAGCTGTCGTATATTAAGGTGTATCCCAACGGCACGGAAGAGTCGCGCACCATACGCGTCAACCCCGAGCGCCCCATCCCTGCAGAGGCAACCGCAGTGCATCATATAACCGACGACGACGTGAAGAACGAACGCCCCTTCAAGGAGGTGGCCCGCGAAATCGCGCGCACGTTCACCGGCTGCGACATAGGCGGCTACAACTCCAACAAGTTCGACCTGCCGTTGCTCATGGAGGAGTTTCTGCGCGCGGGAGTCGACGATTTCGACCCCTCGCGTTGCCGGCTGATCGACGTGCAGACCATTTTCCACAAGATGGAGCAGCGCACCCTCACTGCCGCCTATAAATTCTATTGCGGCAAGGACCTGACCGAGGCCCACAGCGCCAATGCCGACACCCGCGCCACCTACGAGGTGCTCAAGGCTCAGCTCGACCGCTATCCGTCGCTTCAGAACGATATGGATTTCCTTGCCAAATTTTCCACGCAGCGGAAGAATGTCGATGTGGCCGGCCGCATCGTTTATGACGATAAGGGGCGCGAGGTGTTTAACTTCGGAAAGCACCGCGGGCTGCCCGTCGATGAGGTGTTTGCCAAAGATGCCGGCTATTGCGACTGGATTCAGAAAAGCGACTTTGCGATGAACACCAAGCAGGTGGTGCTCAGGCTCTACACCCGCTATCTTCAGAACCGCAGAAATGCTTGAGGGTAAGCATATAATTCTCGGCATCACCGGCGGCATCGCGGCATATAAGTCGGCGATGCTGGCCCGCCTGCTCGTAAAGGCCGGCGCGGAGGTGCAGACTGTCATGACTCCGTCGGCGCGCGAGTTTATTACGCCGCTGACCCTGTCGACCCTCACCGGAAAACCGGTGATAACCGAATTTTTTACCGCCAACACCGGCGAATGGCACAGCCACGTTGACCTCGGACTATGGGCCGACGCCATGGTTGTGGCTCCGGCCACTGCCTGCACCATAGGCA
>CAYUFQ010000176.1:0-3391 GCA_964444045.1 uncultured Bacteroides sp. | reverse complement strand
GCCACGTTGGAGAAGATGTTGTTTGACTCCTCGGTGGTGCCGGCCATCTTCATCGGGGTCTGGTTCATGTGGCCGTATTCATGGGCGGGGCCCCACATCGAGCCGCTGTCGTAGCAGATTTCCTTGAGGATGGCGGTGAGGGTTGAGATATTGTAGGCGGTGCGCCACCAGGTTGCGTTCATGAAGAGGCCGCCCTGCATGGTGATGCCCATCATGCGGTTGTTGAAATAGTCGGAGTAGAGGAAGCCGGGGTCGGTGTTCCAGGTGTTGCCCTCGGGGTGAACGGCGATGGCGTCGCCGGTAAGGGGCTCGTAGAAGTTATTGAGCAGCGATTCGTTGTACTTGGCCAGCTCGGCGTCGCTCTGAATACCCATGAGGGTGCGTTCGCGGAAGCACATATCGTCCCAGGTGTTCATGATCTGAGTCATGTCGAACGAATATCTGCGGCCCGAGGGAGCGGGGCTCTTCTGGGGGTCCATGACGGTTTTCAGACCGGCAGAGAGCGTTGTTTCGCCGGCCTTTGAGGGGGTGTCGAAGAGGAAGAAGTGGAGAATCACGTACTTGCCCATCAGGTCGAACATGGGGTGAACGGCGCGATTAGAGGTGTAGTAGAAGTCGTCCTTGGTGTCGGGGGTGTAGAGGTCATCGCCAACGTAGTTGAAGAAGCCGTTGAGCTGACCGCCCTCGATGTGGATTTTCAGGGGAGCGAAGTCGGTTACCTTGTACTGGCCGGGGAGTGCCTTGCCGGTTGACCAGTCGACGGTGTTGACGGTGTAGTAGATGAACTGGTGAGACATATCGGCATATGCCGGCACGATGTTCAGGCCCTTATGGAGGGGAGTGCCCTCGGTGCAGTTGTTAAACATGCCGTAGCCGGTGACGTCGCCCAGATAGAGGGTGGCGCCTTCCTTAATGTCGCCTTCCACCATGATGTAGAGCATGTCGCCCGAGTTGGCCACGATGCCGGTGGGGTTGTTCATGTTGGTGTAAGCCTGGATGCCGGCGAGCTGGGCAGCGTTGCTGCCTTCGGAGAAGGGCTCGTAGAGCTGCACGCGGTATTTTGCCGAGTGGTCGCTATCCCAGGTGGTGTCGCCATAGGTTTCCGACCAGTTGCCGCTCTTCACCTTCAGCACCATCTGCTGCAGGGGAGCCGAGAGTTTCTTGTAGTTGGCGTCGGCCTTGATGGCGCTCTCCGACATGCTCTTGTAGTTGCTCTTGAGCTGGGTGCATGCGGCGTCGGAGAAGATGGCCTCGAGGGCGGTCTGATATTCGGCGGCCTTGGCTATTTCCTGTTCGGTGGATGCGAAGCGGTTGAGGGCGGCGTCGATTTCGGCCTGGGTCATCTCAACCTCCACGAAATTCCACTTCGAGTTTTCGTTGCTGGCGTTCCAGCACACCACGTTGCCCGAGCCGTCGCAGTGCATCGACAGAGCCTCGGCGGCGCCGCTGGCGCGGACGGTGAACGAGGTGCCGCTGCCGCTGATGGTCATATTGGCAGTTGCCTCGGTCGACACTGAAGCGAGGCTCCAGGGCGACGACATGGCGTTGGAACTGCGCAGGTATTTGCCGGTGCCGAGGCTGCGGAACACGTAAGTGCCCGTGGTGCGGCCGGCCGATATTATCCAGCGCTGCGAAAGGCTCTCGCTATTGATGGCGGAGCAGCCGACCGTCGCAGCCGGGCCGCGGTCGGAGAGAGCTGTGCCGTAGCCGTTGTTGACCACCCGATACACCTTGCCGGCCTCGGGCATAGCTGCCTGAGCGCCAAGGGAAGCGACGGCCAACGCAACCGCGGCAAAAAGCTTTGTCAGTAAACTTTTCTTCATGATACTGATTGGTTGTGTTGATTATTGTTGTTAATTGATTTTTTGCATTATAAGCGCGCAAATATACGCATTTTTTCTGATTTCGCCAACTGTTTGGCCGCTTTTTATCGGCTTTTACCGCATCCGGCCCAGCAATTCGCGCATTTCGCACGCAAGCTTGGCGGCGGCATCGCCGGCAGCCTCGGCAAAATCCACTCCGGCCGAGGCGTAGATGATGCCGCGCGAGCTGTTGACCAGCAGGCCGCACTCGCCGTCGGGCAGCATGCCGTGGGCACACACCTGCTCGAGCGAGCCGCCCTGGGCGCCTACGCCCGGCACGAGCAGGAACGACCTGGGAGCCACGCGGCGTATGTCGGCAAACATTTCGCCCTGGGTGGCGCCTACCACATACATCATCTCATCGGGGCCGGCCCATTCGGCCGACGTGCGGATTACCCGTTCGAAAAGGCGCTCGCCATTGCCGGTGTCGCAAAACTGAAAGTCGTGGCTGCCGGGGTTGGAGGTGAGGGCCAGGAGCACCACCCACTTGCCGTCGTAGCCCAGAAACGGCTTCACGGAGTCGCTGCCCATGTAGGGGGCCACGGTTACGGCGTCGACCCCGAGGTGTTCGAACGCCGCGCGGGCATAGAGGGCCGAGGTGTTGCCTATGTCGCCGCGCTTGGCGTCGGCGATGATGAACTGGTCGGGATGGTTGGCGCGGATGTATCTGACGGTTTCCTCGAGCGCAATCCAGCCCTTCACGCCCTGACTCTCGAAAAAGGCGAGGTTGGGCTTATAGGCCACGCAGTGAGGCGCGGTGGCGTCAACTATAGCCTTGCAGAACTCGAGCAGCGGATTGTCGCTGCTGAGCAGATGCTGCGGAATCTTCTTGATGTCGGGGTCGAGGCCCACGCACAGAAACGAGCCTTTGCGGGCAATGTTTGCGATTAGTTCTTGTCTTTTCATCGTTACATAAGGTTTGAATCATCGGCAAAGTTACAAAATTTCTTAAATCAAACATCAATTATCGGCCATGAATTATCCGCCAGCCCCCGCGGCCCATTTGCATCTTTCGAAAAAAAACAGTAACTTTGACGGCAAATATATCTAATATCACCAACATCCACAGATTTTTTTATTGCAATGAAAAGATTACTTACAGCCGCAGCATCCGCACTCATGTGCGGCGCGCTGCTGCAGGCAGCCGACTTCACGTCGCTGATTCCGATGCCCAAGGAAATCACGCCCGCCCAAGGCGAGCTGACCCTGCCGCAAGGATTCACCGTGGCGGCTCCCGAACCGCTTGCCGCCGATGCCGCCGACTTTGTCAGCGCCATCAACCTCGCAACCGGCCTTAACGGCAGCACCACGGCCGGCGGCAAAGGCTTCATCACCGTCACCGCCGACGAAACCCTGCCGGCCGAAGGCTACACCCTGACCATCAAGGCCGACGGCATCGACATCGCCGCAGCCTCGCCCGCCGGCGCATTCTATG
Organism: uncultured Bacteroides sp.; assembly: GCA_964444045.1. Classification (GTDB taxonomy): domain Bacteria; phylum Bacteroidota; class Bacteroidia; order Bacteroidales; family Muribaculaceae; genus UBA3263. The sequence continues at coordinate 94 of CAYUFQ010000176.1, read as the reverse complement.
CCTTCCAGACCATCAAGAAGCTGCTGCCGGCAAACGTAATGGATTCCATTGCCCCATCTTATAGCGTATGGAAATGTTCCCACCGACCTGTGCT
>CAYUFQ010000175.1:0-3431 GCA_964444045.1 uncultured Bacteroides sp. | reverse complement strand
AATATATGATGAACGGCCTGATGACCCAGCTGGTGCGCATCGAACCGGGCAAGGATATTGAAGAAGCCCACATGCGCAACCGCCAGCTCATAGCCGCATGGGCGCTCGAAAAGGGTGCCGCCGACAACGTGGTGGAGCTGGTGAAGCAAAACGGCAAGACCTACGTGAAAATCAACGACTATGAGGCGCTCCGCGGCCTGTTCGGCCAGTTGCTCGCCGAGATTCAGCGCATCAAGAGCGAAGGCGACTACGAAGCCGGACGCACTCTGGTGGAGACCTATGCCGTAAGCGTTGACCCCGAGCTTCACCGCGAGGTGCTCGACCGATATGCCAAGCTCGACCTGGCCCCCTACAAGGGCTTCGTCAATCCCGTTTACACTCCCGTTGTCGATGCCGACGGCGAAATCACCGACGTGACGGTTGACTACACCGAAGACTATCTGCCGCAGGTGCTCCGCTACTCGCGCGACTATTCCGTGAAATGACCACCCTCGACCGCCAGGACATCGACAACGCACTGACCGCCCTGAAGCGCGGCGGAGTCATACTCTACCCCACCGACACCGTGTGGGGGCTGGGGTGTGACGCCACCCGCGCCGAGGCGGTGAGCCGCATATACGAAATCAAGAAGCGGGCCGACAGCAAGGCGATGATATGTCTGCTCGACAGCCCCGACCGCCTGGAGCAATGGGTGGGCGGAGTGCCCGAGGTGGCCTACCAGCTGCTCGAAGCGGCCGTTGATCCGCTGACGGTAATCTACGACGGCGCCTACGTGCCCCCGCTTGCCGCCAACCTTCCGGCCGCCGACGGGTCACTGGCCATACGCATCACCTCCAGCCCCTTCTGCCGCGAGCTGTGCCGGCGGCTGCGCAGGCCGCTCGTCAGCACGTCGGCCAACGTGTCGGGCCAACCGGCCGCTGCCTCGTTCGCCCGGATAGCGCCCGAAATTCTTGGCGCCGTTGACTACGTGTGCACCTCGGGGCGCTCGCCCCTGCCGGCCGCCAGGCCGTCTACCATCATCAAACTGACCGAATCGGGCATAGTATCCATTATCAGGCCATAGAAAAGAAACCCACAGATGCAGAGTCTGAACGAAAAGATACGCACGCGCCTGCGCCTGACCTACGTGGTCACCGACCTGCTCACGACCAACACCGGCATGATGCTGTTCAACATCTTCCGTTGGTCGATGCAGTCCTACGACGTATCGTTCGCCGACTTCTACCGCTATCCGCGGGTGCTGTGGGGCCAGCTTATCTTCCCGCTGATTATGCTGGGCATCTACTGGCTGTCGGGCTACTACAACCGGGTTGAAAAACGCTCGCGCGCGCAAGAGGCCGTCACCACCGCCGGCTCCGTCGCGCTGGGCACTCTGGCCATCTTCTTCCTCGCAGTGGTCAACGACTCGCAATGGAGCCGCACGCGGGTGTTTGAATACATGCTGGCATCGTTTGCCATGCTGTTTATCTGCGTCTACGCCGGCCGCTATGCCGTCACCCGCTTCTCGCGTCGCAGCCACAGGGCGGCCGGCAGCATCCGTCCGGCCATAATGCTCGGCACCGACCTCGACGCGCTCACCCTCGTTGAACGCATCAACAGCAGCCGCCAGCCCGACCGGTTCAGCATCTCCACCCTTGTGCGCACATCTCCCCTGGCCGACGAGGCCGGCCCGGCATGCGCCGGATTCGAGATAATCGACCTGAGCCAGCTCAAGGACTACTGCCGGATTCACCCGGTGTCGGCCATCATTCTCACCCCCACGATGATGTCGGCAGGCAAGGAGCTGGCACGGATTATCAGGCTTGCGGCCGAGATAGACACCCCGGTGTTCGTCGCACCCGACCTCAACACGCTTGCCCTATCGTCGAAACGGTCGTTCAACATCATGGACGAGCCGCTCGTGTGCATCACCTCGCCCAACATATCCGACTCAACAATCAACATGAAGCGCGCGGCCGACATTTTCGGCTCGGCTCTGGCCATGATTCTGCTGAGTCCGCTAATGGCATTTCTGGCCTATAAGGTGAAGCGCGACTCACCCGGCCCCGTGTTCTACCGTCAGGAGCGGCTGGGCTATGGCGGCAAGCCGTTCAAAATCATCAAGTTCCGCAGCATGATTGATAATGCCGAGGCCAACGGACGGATTCAGGTGACGGTTGACCATGACCCCCGGGTGACCCGGTTCGGGCGCACACTGCGCAAGTATCGCCTCGACGAGCTGCCTCAGTTCTGGAACGTGCTGCGGGGCGAAATGTCGCTGGTGGGTCCGCGCCCCGAGCGACGCCATTTCGCCGACCATATAGCGGCCCGCGTGCCCCAGTATCCGTTCATTTACCAGGTCAGGCCCGGCATCACCTCCTGGGGCATGGTAAGATACGGATATGCCTCGACAGTGGACCAGATGGTGGAGCGCCTGCGCTACGACCTCATCTACATCGAAAACATCTCCATACTAACTGACCTGAAGATTCTGCTCCACACCGTCCGCACCGTAGTGGGCGGCCACGGCAAATAAATCCTCCCGAACATCATGTCTGAAACGTCGACCGAACATCCGGCTTACAGCTCGCAGCGCATCAACCGGCTGATGCTGCAGTTCCTGCGATGGCGCCAGCATCATATCAAAGAGAAAAACTTCGTGTTGATTCTCGCCCTCTTCGTAGGCATTGCCTGCGGCCTGGCGGCCATGCTGCTCAAAAGCCTGATTCACGTAATCTCGCGGATGCTCACCGGCAACTTCAGCGAGGTCGGCGGCAACTATCTCTATATCGTCTACCCCGTTATCGGCATCATAATCGCCGGGCTCTACGTGCGCTATCTGGTGCGCGACAACATAAGCCACGGCGTTACGCGCGTGCTGCAGTCAATCTCGCAGAACAAATCGAGGCTGAAGGCCCACAACATGTACAGCTCGCTCGTGGCCAGCTCCATCACCATCGGCTTCGGCGGCTCGGTGGGTGCCGAGGGTCCGATAGTCTACACCGGAGCGGCGATAGGCTCGCAGGTGGGCAGCCTGTTCCGCATGTCGCCGCGCATACTGATGATGCTCGTGGGGTGCGGCGCCGCCGCGGGCATCGCCGGCATATTCAAGGCGCCGATTGCCGGTATGCTTTTCACCCTCGAAGTGCTGATGCTCGACCTCACGACGGCCTCCGTCATGCCCCTGCTCATATCGTCGATCACGGCTGCCACCGTGGCCTACACGTTCTCGGGCTACGACTTTGAATTCTTCTTCGTGCAGAGCGAGCCGTTCGTCACCAACCGCATACCGTTCGCGATTCTGCTCGGAGTGATATGCGGGTTCGCGTCGCTCTACTTCACCCGGGTCATGAACATGATGGAAAACATGTTCTCGCGGCTGAAAAGACGCTGGCACAAAGTGGCCGTTGGCGGCACCATACTTTCGGCCCTGGTGTTCCTCTTCCCGCCGC
>CAYUFQ010000174.1:0-3455 GCA_964444045.1 uncultured Bacteroides sp. | reverse complement strand
GATTTGACACATCTTTGACATGGCTGTACGGTGTTGTCTTCTAACTGGTTATATTTATTCTTTTGTATCTCGAGTAATTGTCTGGAGTTCCCGGTCCTTCGCTCATATCGTCGGCGAACGCATCACTTTTCGTCGGCTTTCCCGGACGGGTGACTCGAAACAGCGGTGCAAAGTAACGAAAAATTCGCCAATTGCACAACTTTTTCTTAAAAAATTTCAATTTCGCCGGCTTCCTGGGCCTGAATGTAGAGGCGGCGGCGCAATTCTTCGTCGATTTCGGTGAGTCTGACGGCTTCGAGCGTTTCGCGTATGCGGGGCGCGGCGGCTTCGTAGGGTATCCTGGCTCCGGCGGGCAGGACGTCGCTGACCGACAGCAGGTAGGTGAAGCCGTTTGACTGCACGTCGAGGGTGTAGCCCTTGCGGAGGTCTGATTCTGAGATTTCGTGTGGAATTTTGGTGATTATCCGTTCCCACGGAATCCACAGGTCGCGGAAGTAGTCGTAGTGAATGGCTCCGTGCAGCCCCACTTTTTCGAGTTGGTCGATGTCGTCTTGTTTCGACGACTTATACCAGCGCTTCACGTCTTTGAGGGCAGGAGCGTCGGATTCGATTTTTATGTAGATGCCGCGTATCATCGGGTGGCTCAGGCGCATGTCGGCCAGGTGGGAGTCGTAGTATGCCCTGATGTCGGCATCGGTCACCTGCATCGAGGTGTCGGACTCGACTACTTGCCGGCGATACTCCCACATGATGAGGTTCTTGCGGTAGTCGGCCGTCAGTCGGTCGATTTCGTCGGTGGGGCCAACGTTGCGTGCGGCTATTTCGCTTATAAGGTTGTCGGAAATCCAGGTGCGCACGTATGCGTCGGCAAATGCGGCCGAGTCGGTAGGGCTCAGGTTGGCCGGCATGGCGCGCTGCAGGTCGGCGCGGGTAAGGATGGCGGTGCCCACCCGGGCAATGGCGTCGGCTCCGGCTTCGGGGCGGCCCGGAGTGTCGGCCTGCTTGCTGCAGGCGGCCATTGCCGCGAGAGTCATGATGAGTCCCGTCGCAATGGCCGCCCGGATTGAGTTTGTTTTTGTCTGTGAGGTCACTTCACTTTCTTGAATACTTTTTTATCGACTTTCACCGGATAGCGTTCGCGAAGGGTCTTGACCCACTCGTCTTCGAGCTCGGCCACCCAGTCGTTGCTGACTTTGCCGCGCACGTCGGCCACCTCTTCGGGCGCATTGATTATGTGGCCGAGATAGGTGGTGTAGTTGGCCCAGCGTCCGCTGAGCTTGGGGGTCTGGCCGCCGAAGGCAACGTAGTCCACAATCTGGTTCTCGCCCTGGGGCAGCACTACGCGCTCAATGCGCACGTTGCGCGGGAATCTGGCCTTGAGCAGGTCGCCGAGGGCGGCTGCGTCGGGCTGTTCCTGCTCAAGGAATCCGTTGATCTGGTTGAGCAGCGAGTCGGATGCGGCATAGATTATGTAGCCTTTCCAGCGCGGAGATGTGAAGGCGTATTTGTCGCGGTTGGCCTCGAAGTATTTCTGCAGGCCTTCGGGGTCGTCGGTCGGACGGTTCCACACGTTTTTCTCCATCGAGGCGAAGAGCATCAGGCCTTCGCGATATTCGCGGGCCACGTTGCGGAAGTCGGGATATTTGTCTTCGAGGCGATGGTCTTCGTAGACGAGGGTGGTTGATACGAGGCGCGTCTTCATGCGGTCGCGCAGCTGCCTGTCGATGGGTTGACGCGGATTGAAGCGATAATCTCCGTCGAAGAAGTCGGAAACGGTGATGATGCTGTCGGCCACGTAGATGAGGGGCGTCTTGTCTTCGGCCATCAATACCCGGGTGGAGTCGTAGCCGAAGGTTTCGGCGTTTTTAATCAGGGCTTCGAAGGCGGGCTCGTTAAGCCGGGTGTTGTATTCTTTCATCAGCTGCTCGCCGCGGGCCAGGCGCGGACGCACGCTGCGGATGTCGCGGGCAATGGCGGCCTTGATTTCGCCCATGGCGTCGTTTTTCGATGCGCGTCGTGCGTCGATTTTCTTGGCGATGTGCCAGCCGAAGCGGGTCTGGAACGGTTCGGAATACTCGTTGAGGTTAAGCCCGAAAATCACGTCTTCGAAGTCGGGCACCATGCGTCCGCGGCCAAACCAGCCGAGGTCTCCGCCTTCGGCTTTCGAGGGGCAGTCGCTGAAGTTGCGGGCCAGCTCGGCAAAGTCGGCTCCGGCACGGAGGGCACCGTAGAGCGAGTCAATCAGCGCCTTGGCGGCAATCGAGTCGCGCTTCTCGCCGGCTTGAATCAGTATGTGGGCGCCATGCACCTCGCCGGCATCGGGCCGGCGCTCGTTGATGCGCATGATGTGGTAGCCATAGGGGGTTTCGGTTACGGCCGACACCTCGCCCACGGGGGTGTTGTAGACTGCCTCTTCAAATTCATAGGGGTAGACTCCGGCAGTTATCCAGCCGTACTTGCCGCCGTTCTGGCGCAGCGACGGGTCGATGCTGTATTTGGTAGCGGCTTCGAGGAAGTCAATCTTGCCTTCGACTATGAGCGCACGCACGGAGTCGGCCAGGTCGGGGCGGCCAATCGGGAACATGATGTGGTCGATGTTCACGTTTTCGAGGGTGTGGGCATACGATTCGTTGAGAATCTGTTGCTCTACCTCCGTGTCGCGCAGGTAGGGGAGCGTAAGCTCGCGGCGATATTGCTTGAAGTCTTTGATAAACTCGGGCGTGGTGTCGACCTGCTCGTGGCGTGCCTGAGCCACTTTCAGCTTGTAGTCGATGAAGCGCTGCAGGTAATCGTCTTTGCTCTCCTGCTCAAGCTGTTGGTCGGCGTTTTTGTGGAATAGGTATTCAAACTCGCTGATGGTGACCGGCTGGCCGTCGACGGTCATGAGCACCGGGTCTTTCGGCGCTTTTGCCGACAGGGTCAGGGCAGCGGCGCAGGCGAGGATGGGAGCTATGAGTTTCATGAGCTTTTGGGGGTTCTGTTGTGGTTTTTGAGCGGTTATTGGTGCGAAGCGCTGTAGTTGGGGGCTTCGGATGTGATTGCTACGTCGTGGGGATGGCTTTCGGCCACGCCGGCATTGGTGATTCGGGCGAACTTGGCTTTGTGGAGCGTTTCGATGTCGGGCGCGCCGCAGTAGCCCATGCCTGAGCGCAGGCCGCCGAGCATCTGATAAACTACTTCGTAGAGCGAGCCTTTGTAGGGCACGCGGGCTGCGATGCCTTCGGGCACGAGCTTCTTGGCGTCGGATACGTTGCCCTGGAAGTAGCGGTCTTTCGAGCCTTTCTCCATGGCTTCGAGCGAGCCCATGCCGCGGTAGGCCTTGTATTTTCGGCCGTTGTAGATTATGGTGTCGCCGGGGGTCTCGTCAACGCCCGCCAGCATTCCGCCGAGCATCACCGAGTATGCGCCGGCGGACAGGGCCTTCACTAGGTCGCCGCTGTAGCGTATGCCGCCGT
>CAYUFQ010000173.1:0-3483 GCA_964444045.1 uncultured Bacteroides sp. | reverse complement strand
GCAGGTAATCGCCGGCACATACGTGAAGGGCGACTACCGCACCGGCTATGACTACCCCGGCCCGCATCAGGGCAACTTCATGAGCAACGGCATAGTGGGCCCCGAACGCGAAGTGTCGCAGAAACTCGTGGAGGTAAAGAAAGTGCATCAGTGGATTAAGATGACCGACTTCAACCCCGCCACCAAATCGCTCAAGGTCAACAACACCTACGACTTCATCGACCTCTCTGACTTCAGCATCGTGTGGAGCCTCAGCGCCGACGGCACGGAAGTAGAAACCGGCGCCATCGACGACTTCAACCTCGCCTCAGAGAAAACCAAGTCGCTTACCGTGCCCTATAAGACCGAAATCACCCCCGACGCCGAATACCTGCTGACGGTGAAATTCATAACCCGCAAGGCCTGCGAATGGGCCGAGGCAGGCCACGTGGTGGCCGAAGAGCAGATGGCCGTCAACGAGCGTCCGAAACTCGCCCCCGTCAACATTGCCGCACTCGCGCCCACACTGCAGACTCGCGGCAACGGCCCCGTTGAGATTTCGGGCGAAGGCTTCAAATACACCTTCGACGCCGCCGGCAATCTGGTGAGCATGGTGTTCAACGGCCACGACTACATCTACAACGGCCAGGGCCTTAAATTCGACTCCTACCGCTGGATTGAAAACGACGCCCCCTACAGCGGCCTTCCGCCGGCCAACATGACGGGCCTCAACGTCAACACCAACAAAATCGCGTGCAGCTTCACCGAAGGCGATGCCCGCGGAGCCAAGGCCGTGAAACTCACCGTCGACTACGAGAATCCCGGCAACGTCACCTACCGCAACATCTACACCATCTATGCCGACGGCACGATGGACGTGCGCTCGAGATACAATAACCACAAAGGCGACATTGAACGCCTGGGCCACAGCATCTCGCTCAATCCCGCGCTCGAAAACATCGAATACTTTGCCCGCGGACCCTGGAGCAACTACTCCGACCGCAAGACGGCCAGCTTTGCGGCAGTGTATAACTCCACAGTCACCGACCAGCACGAACACTTCGTGCGCCCTCAGAGCATGAGCAATCATGAAGACATGCGCTACCTGAAACTCACCTCGCCCGAAGACCCCTCATACGGCCTGCTCATCGAAGCCGACGGCCGCGCAAGCTTCTCGGCCCTGCACTATATCGAGTCAGACTACGCTGCGCCCCACGACAGCGAGCTGAAGGCGCGCCCCGAAGTGATTCTGCACCTCGACTACCAGCAGAAGGGCATCGGCAACGGCTCGTGCGGTTCAACGGTGTGGAGCCGCTACCTCATCCCGACAGACCAAGACCTCTCGCACACCCTGCGCTTCACTCCGCTGCTCAGCGCCGGCGCGGGCTACACAGTACCCGAAGGCACCAAAGGCGCCTATCTGACCAAGCTCACCGCCGACGAACATGAAGTGATAGCCGCAGCCGAGGCACCCGCTCAGCTCTATAACGCCATAGCCACCCCGGTGAGCATCGGCAAGGGGCAGACGCTCAACCTCAAGGCTGAAACCTCGAAAAAGGCCAACATAAGCATATGGGTTGACTTCAACAACGACCTCACCTTCTCCGACTCCGAAAAAACCGACGGCCTTACCATAACAGCTCCGGCCACACTTGACCATGGCGACTTCCGCATGCGCATGGTGATAGACGAATCGGCTGCTCCGCGTGCCAACGGCCCTGTGGCCTCGGGCACCGTATATGACTTCACCCTGCGCGTGGGCCACGCCCAAACCGGCGAACCGGCCAAATATTCCGTTCCCTCGGGCACCATGCACAAAGACGGCAAGGCATACGTAAAGCAAATCACCTCCGAGGGAGCGCTGACCAACATCAGCTTCACAGCCGAAGGCACTCCGGCCAACGTCTACACCATAGTGCCCGGAGAAATAGAGGTGGAAGCCGGCCAGCAGTTCACCATCAACTTCATTGCCAACGAAGCAGGCCCCCGCAGCGAAACGACCGTTTATCAAGACCTGCGATATAACTACGCCGGGGTCTACGCCGACTACCGCAACACCGGCGAATTCGAGAAAATCAACGAAATCGGGCGCAACATTTCCGGCGCCAGCACTCTTGCCAACTACGACGCGGTGATGAACATCAGCCAGCTGTTCAGGGTGCCCGCCGATGCAAAGAGCGGCCCGGCGCGCATACGCATCATATATCAGAACGCCTGGAAGAACAACTCGCTCAACCCCGACATGCAAAACATCTTTGAAGGAGTGGCCTACGACATTTTGCTCAACATCAACGCAAACGAGCAGCAAGACCTCGACTTCACCACCCTGCCCGAACCGACCGTTGACTACGGCCGGCCCAACGGCACGGTTCATGCCGACGGACAGGCTTTCGTCAAGCAAATCTTCACCACCGGCGCCGACACCGACATAGATGAATCATGGAGCGAACAGCCCGGCTTCTACACCCTGCTGCCCAACCCAGTAAAGGTGAAACGCAACTCCCGCTTCACGCTCAACCTCGTTGCCAACGAAGCCGGCCCGCGCTCCACCACCAAAGTCTACCAGGACCTGCGCTTCAATCATGCCTCGGTGTTCGTCGACTGGTATCAGAGCTCGGCCATGGAGACGTATGCCAAATTCGGCACCAATCCGCCGCCCCACGATATTGCCGGCAACTACAGCACCGTCATGAACATATCGCTGCCCGTCGACGTGCCCGATGATGCCGAGCCGGGCGAGGCCATGATTCGCGTAATCTACGATAACGCCTGGAGCGGATATCCCTCTTACAAGCATCAGGACGTCAAGGAAGGCTGCGCCTACGACATCCCCGTCATAGTCGACTCCGAATCGGGCATCACCGAAATCGGACTCACCCCCGGTGCCCCCGAAGGAATCTACGACCTGCAGGGGCGCAAGCTCGCCGGCAAGCTGATTCCCGGCATCTACATCGTCAACGGCACCAAAACCATAGTCCGCTGACCTACGCTGAAAAAACAATAATCTGAACAGAACCGGTCTCTGAAAGATTGCCCGCAATCTTTCAGAGACCAAAAGTTTCCATCCTCCACTCTCCACCCTCCACATTCCACTTTCCACTAAAGAAATGACCAACTTCCAAGACCTCGGGGTAAGCCCCGAACTGCTCCGTGCCATATCCGACCTGGGCTTTGAAACGCCGATGCCCGTTCAGGAAAAGGTGATTCCCCATCTGCTCACGAAAGACAACGACGTAATTGCCCTGGCACAGACCGGCACGGGCAAAACCGCCGCCTTCGGCCTGCCGCTGCTGCAGCGCATCGACACGTCGAGCCACCACACCCAGGCGCTCATCCTCTCGCCCACGCGCGAACTGTGCCTGCAGATAGCCTCCGACCTGGCCGACTATTCAAAATACATCGACGGACTGAGCGTGCTCCCCGTCTACGGCGGCTCGTCGATAATGAGCCAGATACGCACCCTGCGCCAGGGAGTGCAGATAATAGTGGCCACCCCGGGGCGCC
>CAYUFQ010000172.1:0-3605 GCA_964444045.1 uncultured Bacteroides sp. | reverse complement strand
CGCCAAGGAGCTCAAGACCAAGCCCACCCAGCACTCGGTGAAGCAGCTGCAGCAGCTGGGCATTCAGCCCGACGTGCTGGTGCTTCGCACCGAACACGACATTCCGCAGGATATGCGCCGCAAGATAGCGCAGTTCTGCAACGTGGCGCCCGATGCGGTGGTGCAGAGCGCCGATGCGCCCACCATATATGAAGTGCCGATGAGGATGCACCGGCAGCATCTCGACGACATAGTGCTGCGGGCATGCCGCGTGGAGTCGAAAACCGAGCCCGACCTGGCGGCGTGGCACACGTTTCTGGAAAAACTGTCGTCGCCCGCCGGCGAAGTGAACATTGCCCTGGTGGGCAAATACGTGGAGCTGCAGGATGCCTATAAATCAATCAACGAATCGCTCTTTATCGCCGCCACCTACAACGACTGCCGGCTTAACCTCGTATCCGTGCATTCCGAGAAGCTCAATGCGGCCAATGTCGACGAGCTGCTGGGAGGGATGGACGGCGTTATCGTGGCTCCCGGATTCGGCTCAAGGGGCATAGAGGGCAAGTTTGTGGCCTTAAGGTGGTGCAGGGAGCATGATGTGCCTACCTTCGGCATATGCCTCGGCATGCAGTGCATGGTCATTGAGTTCGCGCGCAACGTGCTGGGCCTGACCGATGCCAACTCAACCGAGATGGATGCCCGCACTCAGCATCCGGTCATTGACCTGATGGCGGAGCAGAAGAGCGTCACCGACAAAGGTGGCACCATGCGCCTCGGAGCCTACGATTGCGAGTTGCGTCCGCAGTCGCGTGCGGCGGCGGCCTATGGCAACCGCCCCATGGTGAGCGAGCGTCATCGCCACCGCTTCGAGTTCAACAACGTGTATCGCCGCGCTTTCGAGCAGGGGGGTATGCAATGCACGGGCGAGAATCCCGACACCCATCTGGTGGAAATAGTGGAGATTCCTGAAAAACGCTGGTATGTAGGCACTCAGTTTCACCCCGAATATTCATCCACGGTAGTGGAGCCAAGTCCGATATTCATGGACTTCGTCAGTCACGCAATCAAGTATCACAACGATAAACACAATAATGGATAAGAACACTCTGACAGGCGTGGTGCTCATGATGGCCGTTTTGTTCGGCTTCATGTATTGCAACCAACCGAGCGCCGAAGAAATTCAAGCGAGAAAGGAACAGGCCGCCCAGCAGGCCCGGCAGGACTCCATCAAGGCCGTGCAGGCTCAGCAGGAGGCCCTGACCATCAGAGAAATCACCGAAGCCAATCAGCTTGCGCTGCGCGAGGGCATGGCAACGTATGGCGCCCGGGTGTGCGACAGCGTCCGCTCGCTCAGCAAGGCCGAGGCCTACGACCTGCGTCTGGTCAACGACTCGGTGATAGAGGGAGTTATCCGCACTGCCGGCGGCGAAATCAAGGTGAACGACGTGATTGAGGGCAATTATCCCGAAGAGATGTCGCAGCTGCAGCGCGCCGAAGCCAGCCGTCACTTCCATGAAGCCATAGCCGACATGTCGTCGTATCGCCATTTTGCCTCGCATCTCGATGGTGCTGACGAGGTTGTGGGGTTGAAAAACAACGTGCTGTCGCTCGAACTGTCGACCAAGGGCGGTCAGATTTCGTCGGCCACGCTCCTTGACTATAAAGACTATCGTTTCAGCCCTGATACGATTGATATCAACCTTTGGGACGGCCTGTCAAACAGCTATTCGTTCACCCTGCGCAACGAAAGCCACAGATTTAACTCGTCGGACTTCTATTTCACTCCCGAAGTGTCGGCCGACTCCACGTCGGTGCTGATGAAGCTCGATCTGGGCGGCGGCGCCTGGTGGGGATTGCGCTATTCATTCCCCGAAGCCGACGGTTATTACGTGGATATGGAGGTGGTGCAGCACGGCATGGCCGAAGCGGGTGTGATTCCCGACGTTGTAAGCAGCATGGAGTTCGCCTGGGAGCAGCGCATGAAGCAGCTCGAGCGCGGACGCGTCATGGAGCAGCGCAATTCCGCCCTGTATTATAAGGAGGAGGGCGACGACGTGGATAACCTGAGCGAAATGAAGTCTGATGACGAAACGGTTGACGTGCCCCTCAAATGGATAGCCTTCAAAAACCAGTTTTTCAGCTCGATACTGATTGCCGACGGCGTGTTTAACTCAAACGCCCGCCTCGAATCGGCCGAACTTGCCAATGACTCCGATTACATAAAGAAACTATCGGCAAAGGCCACCATTGACTATTCGGTGGCGCAAGACGAAGTGGCCAAATTCCACTTCTTCCTCGGCCCGAACCTCTATCCGGTGCTGCGCGATATGGACCGCGTCAGCCCCGAGGGGCATCTTGACCTTACCCGCGTAATCCCTCTGGGCTGGTCGCTCTTCCGCTGGATCAACACCGGCTTCATCATTCCGGTGTTCACCTTCCTGAGCAAGTATATAAGCAACTACGGCATCATCATCCTGGTGCTCACCCTGCTCATCAAGCTGATACTCTTCCCCTTCACCTACAAGACCTATCGCTCGCAGGCCAAGATGCGAATTCTCGGCCCCGAAATCAAGGCAATCAACGAGCAATATCCCGGCAAGGAAAATGCCATGGTGCGGCAGCAGAAAACCATGGCGCTCTATTCCAAGGCCGGAGTGAACCCGATGGGCGGCTGTCTGCCCATGCTGCTGCAGATGCCTATTCTCGTGGCTATGTTCTCGTTCTTCCCCAGCTGCATAGAGCTGCGCGGACAGTCGTTCCTGTGGGCGCAGGACCTTGCCTCGCCCGACGCCGTAATCACCTGGAGCGCCAACATCCCCGTAATCTCGTGGCTGTTTGATAATCATCTGAGCCTCTTCTGCCTGCTCATGACGGTGACCAACATCATCTACTCCAAGCTTATGATGCAGTCGCAGCCCGGCGGCGCAAGCATGCCCGGCATGAAGCTGATGACCTACGGCATGCCGCTGATGTTCCTCTTCTGGTTCAACAATTATGCCGCCGGCCTGAGCTACTACTACTTCCTGTCGCTGCTCATCACCATAGTGCAGACCTACGTGATCCGCCACTGGGTAATCGATGAGAACAAGGTGCGCGCCGAAATGGAGGCCAATGCCAAGAAGCCCCGCAAAAAGAACGGCTGGCTGGCCCGCATGGAGGAAGCCCAGCGCAAGCAGCAGGCCCTGATGCGCGAGCAGGCCAAGAAGCAAAACCGTCGCCGCTAATAATTGATAATAAGAATAAAGATGGCAAATCAACGCTATGACCTTCGCGGAGTGTCGGCCTCAAAGGAAGATGTGCACTCGGCTATAAAGAATATCGACAAAGGCCTGTTCCCTAACGCCTTCTGCAAAATCATTCCCGACATTCTCGGCGGCGACCCGGACTACTGCAACATAATGCACGCCGACGGCGCCGGCACAAAGTCGTCGCTGGCCTACGTTTACTGGCGCGAAACGGGCGACCTTTCCGTATGGAAGGGCATTGCCCAGGATGCTCTGGTGATGAATATCGACGACCTGCTCTGCGTGGGCGCCACCTCCGGCATACTTGTCAGCTCTACCATAGGGCAATGCCGTTTTTGGCGTCGAGACCCACCTCATTGATGAAGTCGAAATCACCTTTGG
>CAYUFQ010000171.1:0-3658 GCA_964444045.1 uncultured Bacteroides sp. | reverse complement strand
ATCAAGACCTACGCCATACAGGCCGGCCGCGAATTGCGCGTAATTGTCGGTGCCGACAAGATTGACGATGCCGAAACCGAACAGCTGTCGGCCGAAATCGCCAAGAAGATTCAGGACGAAATGACCTATCCCGGCCAGGTCAAGATCACCGTGATCCGCGAAACCCGCTCGGTGGCCTACGCAAAATAAATAACCGCACCTATCTATGGAAGAAGAGATAGATGACCTGAACATCATCCCCGACAGCGAGGTGCGCCACCACCGCAGCGATGCCGGCTGCCCCCGGGGCAAGCTCCATGCCTTCAACTGGATGGACGACGTGCCCGGGGCGATGCAGCAGTGCAACATCGTGGAGGTGCAGTTCAAGAACACCCGCAAGGGCTACTTCCTGAACTCGCTCAACCTCGAGCTGAACCGGGGCGACATGGTGGCCGTGGAGTCGATGCCGGGCCACGACATAGGGCAGGTTACCCTCACCGGCCCGCTGGTGCTCCTGCAGATGAAGCGCGCCGGAGTGCGCCGCGACAGCGAGCTGCGCCGGGTGTTCCGCCTGGCCAAGCCAGCCGACCTGGAAAAATATGAGGAATCGCGCGCCAGAGAGGACGAAACGATGATTCGCGCACGCAAAATAGCCGAAGAACTCGGGCTGAACATGAAGATAGGCGACGTGGAGTTTCAGGGCGACGGCAACAAAGCCATATTCTACTACATTGCCGACGAGCGCGTAGACTTCCGTCAGCTAATCAAGGTGCTGGCCGACGCCTTCAAGGTGCGAATCGAGATGCGCCAGATAGGCGCCCGCCAGGAGGCCGGCCGCATAGGCGGCATCGGCCCGTGCGGACGCCCGCTCTGCTGCTCCACGTGGATCAACAACTTCGTGAGCGTCAGCACCGGCGCCGCCAGGTTCCAGGACCTCTCGCTCAATCCGCAGAAGCTCGCCGGGCAGTGCGCCAAGCTGAAATGCTGCCTCAACTTCGAGGTAGACGCCTATATGGAGGCCGGCCGCAAGCTGCCCCCCAAAGACATTCACCTCGAAACGGCCGATTCGACCTGGTATTACTTCAAGGCCGACATATTCAAAGGCGAGATAACCTACTCGACCGACCGCCGCATACCGGCGAACCTAACCACCATCGACCGCAACCGCGCATGGGAGATAATCGAGATGAACAAGCTGGGCGACAAGCCCATGCAGCTCAAGCGCGATGAGGAGGTTGAGGCCGAGGCCCGCGAAAACCGTAAAGTCGACCTGCTTGACCAGGACAACATAAACCGCTTCGACAAGAAGAAGAAAAAGAAGAAGAAAAAGAAGAAGCCCGCACCACAAAGCGGCGAGGCCAAAGAGAAACCCGGCAATGACGCTGAATAAAACGCTCCAACACACCCTGCTTGCCGCCGCTGCAGCCGCAGCGGCCGGCTCATGCAGCTATAATCCCAACGATTACAGCAGCTTCGCCGAAATTGATGCCGAAGGCTGGCGCGCCGACCAGACCTTCGTGTTCATGCCGTCGATGCGCGACTCGATTGCCCGGGGCAGGCTGAGCCTGTTCGTGCGCCACACCAACGACTATCCCTACAGTAACCTGTGGGTGGAGCTCGAAAGCCATCAGCCGGCCGACAGCGGCCACGTCGAGCTCAGGCGCGACACCTTCTGCATCGAGATGGCCGACATCTACGGCAACTGGTACGGCTCGGGCTCGGGCACCTCTTTTCAGCTCACAGACACCGTAATATCCGACTTCGCCATGATTCGCGAGGCCCCGCTGAGGCTGCGCCACATAATGCGGCCCGATCCCGTGGGCGGACTCGAACAGATAGGCATCATATTTGAGGAGGACTAATCATGTGCACCGACATATGCCTGCTGCCCGCCGAAGAGCAGCTGCTGCGAACCGAGCGGCTCGGACTCACCGTCCCGGCGTTGATAACCGACATTGCCACGATATTCTATCTGACAGGCCGGATTTTCGACGGCTACATCTATCTGGAGCCCGACGGGAAGCCCCGCTACTACGTCAAGCGCCCCACGATACTAACCGGCGACTCTATCACACCAATCCGCAAGCCCGAAGAAATAGCCGGAGGGCCGCGCCCCACCCTCGGCCTCGAACTGGGCTCGCTGCCGTTTGCCGACGCCATGCGCCTGCAAAAAGCGCTCAATGCCGGCGAAATCACCGACATAAGCGGCAACGTGATGGCCGCACGTGCGGTTAAGACCCCAATGGAGATAGCCATGCTCAAGGAAGACGGCATAAAGCAATCGGCCGTCTACGCCAAGATTCCGCACCTCTTCCGCCGGGGCATGACCGACATTGAGCTGCAGGCGGCAATCGAATACGCCTCGCGCCTCGAAGGGTGTCTGGGCATATTCAGGATACACGGGTCGAGCATGGAAATCCACATGGGCAGCGTGCTCACCGGAAGGAACTCCGACGCCCCGTCGCCCTACGACTTCGCCATGGGCGGCGAAGGGCTCGGCCCGGCGCTGCCCGTAGGCGCCTGCGGCGAGGAAATCAAGCCCGGCCGGGCCGTGATGGTCGACATGAACGGCTGCTTCAACGGCTACATGACCGACATGACCCGCATGTATGCCAACGGCCCTCTGCCCCCTCAGGCCATCAAGGCATTCGACTGCTCGGTAGAGATATGCCACACCCTGGCCGCCATGGGCCGCCCCGGAGCCGAGGCTAAAAAACTGTATGATAAAGCAGTGGAGATTGCCCGCGGCCACGGTCTGGAAGAATACTTCATGGGCCATAGGCAACACGCCGGCTTCGTGGGCCATGGAGTGGGCATTCAGGTAAACGAGCTGCCGGTGCTGGCCCCCAGGAGCAAACACACGCTCCAGGAGGGCAACGTAATAGCAATCGAGCCGAAATTCGTTCTGCCCGACTTCGGGGCCATAGGCATAGAAAACACCTACGTATGCACCCCCGGCGGCCTGGAACGCATCACTCCGGCTCCTGAAGAAATTATTTCGCTGATATGATAGAGATTCCGACGCAAGACACCGACACGCTCCGCCTCGTGGGCCGTCAGGCCGACCGCCTCGGGCTCGAGGCCTATGCCGTCGGCGGATATGTGCGCGATGCCATTCTTCACCGTCCGAGCAAAGACATCGACTTCGTCACCGTGGGCTCCGGCATCGACCTGGCCCGCGCTGTGGCCCGCAGCCTCGGCAAGGGAGCGCATCTGGCGGTATTCAAAAATTTCGGCACGGCCAGAGTGACGCGCGGCGACATTGAGCTTGAATTCGTCGGAGCGCGCAAGGAGAGCTACTCCCACGACTCGCGCAAGCCGGTGGTTGAAGACGGCACGCTCGAGGACGACATTTCGCGCCGCGACTTCACGGTCAACGCCCTGGCCATGTGCGTCAACGAAGCCCGCTTCGGCGAAATAACCGATATGTTCGGCGGCCTGGCCGACATGGAGCGCCGCATACTGCGCACGCCCCTCGACCCCGACATCACATTCAGCGACGACCCCCTGCGCATGATGCGCGCCGTGCGCTTCGCCACGCAGCTCGATTTCACCATCGAGCCCGTGACATTTGAGGCAATCAAGCGCAATGCCTACCGACTGGAGATTATCTCGCGCGAGCGCATCGTCGACGAGCTCATGAAGATTATGAAGTCACTCCGGCCGTCAATCGGATGGC
>CAYUFQ010000170.1:0-3668 GCA_964444045.1 uncultured Bacteroides sp. | reverse complement strand
GCCCGAACGGGCACGCTCATTGAGGTTGATGGCATATTTCGACAGGGCGTTATACGTATCTTCAGCCCCCTGGTCGGTGGCCTTCTTGCCCTTGCGCAGCTCATCGATAGCCGCCTGCAGATCCTTTTCGGTCAGTCCGGCATCCTTGAGCAGACGCGAGGCCGGAGAATCAACGGCAAAAAGCGCCACGAGCAACGCCTCGAGAGTAACGTACTCATCGCCCTGCTTCTTGGCAACGTCGAGCGCGCGCTGCAACACGTCGTTGCTCTGTCGCGACAAATACGGCTCCGAACCGCTCACCTTGGGCAACGCCGCGATTTCGCGTTCGATATTCGACGTAACGGACGCCAGATTCGCCCCGATTTTCTGGAAGATGAACTTTACGAGCGAATCACCCTCCTCAATCACGGCTTTCAGGATATGCACCGGCTCGATTGACTGCTGCCCCTCGGACCGGGTAATCTCCACGGCCTTCTGAATGGCCTCCTGAGATTTAATCGTGAAATTATTGAAATTCATATCAAAGTAAAATGTAAGTTTTTTTATTTTTACTTTAATAACGCAAAAACCGTGCCAAAGGTTTAGAAATGTTAATCACCCACCCTACCGAAAATAAACCGGGCCTGCCGTGACCGTCAGCCCGGCCGTATGCCCTACCGAGTAAAATATGTTAAATTTCCGGCTGCGCACTTACATAATCGCGATTTTTTGCGTAACTTTGCGGAAAGAAAGAATTTATTCAGAATTGAACTGACATGGACCGCAAAGGCAAACTTTATTTCCGCTACGGCACAATGGGCTCGGCCAAAACCGCCTTGCTGCTGACCACCGCATATAACTTCGAGGAACGCGGCATGCGCTACGTGTGTCTGAAACCGATTATCGACACCCGCGAGGAGCGCAACGTGATTCACTCGCGCATTGGCATTGAGCGCGAATGTCACTGGATTATGGCCGACACGGATATGTATCTGATGGCCACGAAGCTCTGCGAGGAGGCCGGATGCCTTATCGACTGGTTTCTGGTCGATGAATGTCAGTTTCTGACGGCCGACCAGGTTGACCAGCTGGCCCGGCTGGTCGACGACTTCGGCTGCAACGTGATTTGCTACGGATTGCGCACCGACTTCCGCACGCGCCTGTTCGACGGTTCGCGCCGTCTTTTCGAAATCGCCGACACTATTGATGAAATCAAAAGCACCTGCAGCTGCGGGCGCAAAACTATTGTCAATGCCCGCATCGACGCCAACGGCGACATGGTGGAGGAAGGCGCTCAGGTGGAAATAGGCGGCGACGACCGCTATATAGCCGTGTGTCGCAACTGCTGGCGCAACCGCCGCATCGAGCAGGCCCAACGCAACTCTTTGCCCTTTGACGTATGAAGCATATTCTCTTTACACTGCTGGCGGCGATATGCGCCATGGCCTTATGGGCCGAACCGGTTTCATCATATACGGACGAAAACCTGTCGTATCGCGTCACCTACAAGTGGGGCCTGATTCAAAAGCAGGCCGGCGAGGCGGAGTTCATCTTACGCAAACACAACGACTGCTTCACGGGATATCTCGTGGCCCGCACCCAACCCTGGGCCGACCGCATATTCCGCGTGCGCGACACCCTGAGCGGCACCATGCGCCTATCCGACATGGCTCCACTGACCTACGTCAAGGCCACTGACGAGGGGCGCGTGTATCGCAAGGATACCATATCGTATGCCTACCACCCCGACAACACCATCACCGCCACCTGCCATCGCTTCAAGCGCAACAAGAAGGGGCACGTGGAAACGGCCGACACCATTCTGACCGCACCGGCGCCGGGCACTGACATGCTCAGCGTGTATTATCTGGTGCGCCGGCTGCCGTTCGACACCATGAAGCCCGGCACAGTTGCTTACGCAAAAATCTTTTCGGGCAAGAAAATCGAAGACCTCGCCGTGCGCTATGAGGGCAAGGAGACGGTGAAGCTCGACGGGCAGAAATACGAGTGCTACAAAATCGGCTTCTCGTTCAGCTCCGAACGGCTGCAGAACACCTCCGCCCCGATGACGGCCTGGATAAGCACCGAACCCGACCGTATTCCCATCAAGCTGGTAGGCGAACTGACAATAGGCAAGATTCAGGTGCTCTACAACGCTCCCCACAAAGCCAAACGATAAAACAAACCTCATCACATTATAGTATTAGCAGCAATGAATAAATCAGTCTACATGCTGGCCGCCATGGCCGTAGCGCTTGGCGCCTCAGCGCAAGAAGCCGCCGACTCCGTCAAGGAAGAGGTGAAAGGCTTCGTGTTCACCGACGTGATAACCATCCCCTCAACGTCGGTAAAGAATCAGAATAAATCAGGCACATGCTGGAGCTTTGCCGGCACAGGCTTCATTGAAGACGCCGTGCGCAAGGCCAAGGGCGACTCGCTCGACCTGTCGGAAATGTTTACCGTGCGCATGTGCTATCTCGACAAGGCCCGCCGCGACGTGCGCCTGCAGGGCAAGGGCAACGTGAGCCAGGGAGGCAGCATAGTCGACGTGGCCTACGTGATGGATAAATATGGCGCTATGCCCGAAGAAATCTACTCAGGGCTCAACTATGGCGAGAAGAAACACGACCACGCCGAACTGTCGCGCGTAATCGAGGCATACATGGGGGCCGTCAACCGCAGCGCCGTGCCCACCACCGCATGGGAAGAAGGGCTCACCGGCATTCTCGACGCCTATCTCGGCAAGGTACCCGAAACCTTTGAATATCAAGGCAAGGTCTACACCCCCAAGTCATACGCCGAATCGCTCGGCCTGAACTTCAAGGACTTCATTCCGTTCACCTCCTATACTCACCATCCCTACTGGGAGACCTTTGCCATCGAGGTGCCCGACAACTGGCTGTGGGAACAGTATCACAACGTGCCCATGGACGTGATGAAGCAGATTGTTGACGAAGCGCTGGCCAAGGGCTACACCGTCAACTGGGCCGCCGACGTGTCGGAGAAAGGCTTCAAATGGGCCAAGGGCTACGCCGTGCTCCCCACCGTTAAAGACTCCGCCAATCTTGAAGGCACCGAACTGAGCCGCTGGGTGGCCCTCAGCGACTCCGAGCGCGAAAAAGAGGCCTACAACTTCGAAGGCCCGAAAGACCTCGTTGAACTGACGGTAACCCCCGAGGTGCGTCAGGAGATGTTCGACCGCCATCAGACCACCGACGACCACGGCATGGTAATCGTGGGTACCGCAGTTGACCAGCTCGGCAACAAATACTACAAAGTGAAAAACTCATGGGATACCGACCACGTATATGGCGGCTACTTCTACGTGTCAGAGCCCTACTTCCTGGCCAAAACCCTGAGCTTCATGGTTCATAAAGACGCCCTGCCCAAGGAGGTCAAGAAGAAACTCAATCTGTAAGAAAACACCGCAACCACGTCGTCATTCAGGTGTTGTGCAGCAGTGCGCCCACACCTGAATGACTTTAGCCATATATCATGAAGCGACTCATCATTCCGCTTATAGCGCTGGCATTTATCGCCGCCGCCTGCAAAACCACCGAAGCCAACTATCGCGCCGCCTATCAGGTGGCCAAGGCGGCGCAGGAAAAGAAAGCGGCATCGGCCGCCGACGACGACGGCCTTGACGACAACACCCGCCGCATGCTGGCACGCCAAAAAAAATCGGGCAC
>CAYUFQ010000169.1:0-3717 GCA_964444045.1 uncultured Bacteroides sp. | reverse complement strand
CGGCCGGCCGACATGGAGTGCCACATACATGAAGAAACCAACCAGACGTATATCGCCGCCTTTCAGGTGCTCAATCCGGGAGTGTTCGGCAAGCGGGTGCGCGAGGTAGCGGTATTCGCCCCCCACAAGTTCGTAATCTCCCGCCTGTGGCACGACGGCAAAGTGTGCATACCCACATCCGACACCCTGCTGCGCGAAGGCGACCGGCTGCTCGTAATCACCACCGACGCCGACGCCCCGGGGCTTAAAGTGCTGTTTGGCGAGCAGGAACAGACCGACTGGAACACCGACAACATCGACTGGGATGCCATCGACTCATCGCTGATATCAAAGCATATAGTCGTGACCAAGCCCGAAATCAACGGCAAGCGGCTCGGTTCGTTGCGCCTGCGCAACTCTTACGGCATAAACATCACCCGGGTGCTCCGCTCGGGAGTGCAGCTGCTGGCCACCCCCGAGCTGGTGCTACAGCTGGGCGACAGACTCACATGCGTAGGCGAAGCCAATGCCATCGACAACGTGGAGCGGGTGCTCGGCAACGTTGCCACCGACCTGCGCGAACCGAATCTTGCCGCCATATTCGTAGGCATGGTGCTCGGCCTGATTCTCGGCTCGGTGCCCTTCTTCGTGCCGGGCATAGACACTCCCGTGCGCCTCGGCCTGGCCGGCGGCCCGATAATAGTGGGCATACTGATAGGCTGCTTCGGCCCGCGCTTCCACATGGTCACCTACACCACCCGCTCGGCCAACCTGATGCTGCGCGGCATCGGCCTCAGCCTCTTCCTGGCCTGCCTCGGCCTGAGCTCCGGAGCCAACTTTCTTGAAACGGTGATGAGCGGCGACGGCCCCCTGTGGATTCTGCTCGGCTTCATCATCACCGTGGTGCCCGTAATGCTCATGGCCATACCCTCCATGAGAATATTCAGGCTCGGGTTCGGCGAAACCTGCGGAATGCTTGCCGGCGCCATGGCCAACCCGATGGCCCTGGACTATGCCGACGACGTATGCGACAACGACGATCCGGCCGTGGCCTATGCCACGGTCTACCCCGTGTCGATGTTTCTCCGCGTGGTCATAGCCCAGATTCTCGTGCTAATCTTCATCTGATTATACCCCGGTCAGACCTAATCACACTAATCAGACTAATCAAAATATATGACACAATTTGATATTGAATGGCAGAAGATGCTCGACGGCGAAATCTACGACGCCGCCGACCCGCAGTTTCATCAGCGGCTGATGGAGTGTCGCTGCCGCATACGCCGGTTTAACGACCTCGACCCCATGGACCTTGACGGCCAGCGCCGGCTGCTGCGCGAAATTCTCGGCTCAACCGGCGAGCGCATACACGTGAACCAGCCCTTCAGATGCGACTACGGCTGCAACATAAGCGTGGGCGAGGATTTCTTCGCCAACTTCAACCTGACCATTCTCGATGAGGCAAAAGTGACAATTGGACGCAACTGCTTCATAGGCCCCAACGTGAGCATCTACACGGCATGCCACCCGCTCACTCCGGCCGAGCGAAACACCGGCGCCGAATGGGCCGAGCCGGTCACCATAGGCAACAGCGTGTGGCTCGGCGGCAACGTGACCATACTGCCCGGAGTGACCATCGGCGATAATTGCGTGATCGGAGCCGGCTCCGTAGTGACCCGCGACGTTCCTTCGGGCAGCGTATGCGCCGGCAATCCCGCACGCGTAATCAAGCGGATTGAGTCAAATGATTAGCTCGGGAGCTTACAGCGGCGCCGACAAGATGCGCGAGGTAGTGGCCGACTCGCCCATATTGCTGATGGCGCTGAGCCGCTTCGGCATTCCGCTTGGCTTCGGCGACGACACCGTGGCCGAAGTGTGCGGACGCAGCGGCGTGGACCTGCCCACCTTTCTCGCCGTGGCCTCGTTCATAGGGCGCCGCGTGGTGCCGCGCGGCGAGGTGGCGCTGCCGGCGCTGATGGACTATCTGAAAAACGCCCACAAATACTTCATCAACTTCTATCTGCCGCAAATAAGGCGCAAGCTCATCAGCGCCATCAGCTATGCCGGAGGCGAGGACGTCACGCTGGTGATTCTTAAGTTCTACGACGACTACGTGGCCGAAGTGAAGCGCCATATGGAGTATGAAAACGAATACGTGTTTGCCTACGTAGACGAGCTGCTGGCGGGCGAACGCCGCACCGACTTCAGCATCGAGGCCGACTTCCGCGCCAACCATCAGCCTATCGCCACCAGGCTGCGCGAACTCAAGGAGATTTTCATCTGCCACTATCATGGCGCTGCCGCCGACAACGACCTGCTCAACTCCGTGCTGTTCGACATAATGAACTGCGAGCTTGACCTGATGAGCCACTGCGAGGTCGAGAACCTGATTTTCGTGCCTGCCGTGCACGAACTGGAACAAAAGGTGAAGTCGGGTAACTCAACGGGGCGCACGGCCAGGGCCACCGCCGACTCGCGCCACGACCCCGAAGTGCATAACCTCACCGAGCGCGAAAAGGAGATAATCAGAAACGTGGCCCGCGGACTGAGCAACAAAGAGATAGCCGAAAAGCTATGTCTGTCGGTCTACACCGTGGCCACCCACCGCAAGAACATCTGCGCGAAACTCGACATTCATTCCGCTGCCGGCCTGACCATCTTCGCCATAATCCACCGGTTGCTTAACGTTTCTGAAGTGAAAGTAGGATGAGTATGTTCTGGGGTCTGATAGTGGGGCTTTGCTCCTTTCTGATTATCGGCATATTTCATCCGCTGGTAATCAAGGGCGAATATTATTTCGGCCAGAAGTGCCGCTGGTGGTTTCTGGCGGCCGGGGTGGCGCTGTGTGTCGGCTCTGTGCTGGCAGGCAACCTGATAGTGAGCATTCTGCTCGGGGTGACGGCCTTCAGCTGCTTCTGGAGCATCAAGGAGGTGGCCGAGCAGCGCGAGAGGGTCAACAAAGGGTGGTTTCCCAAAGGCCCCCGCAAAGACTGACCGCCCCGCGTCAGTTTTCATGACGCGAGGCGGCAGCGTTTATCGTTTTCTCTTGCGTTTCGTAATCAGGCGTTGGTGAATATCAGCTGATCATCCTTCAGGTCGATGGTGATGGGATAATCTTTGTTGACCTTCTGGGCAAGAATATCCTTCGACAGCTGATTGAGCACCAGGCGGTGAATTGCGCGCTTAACGGGGCGTGCGCCAAACTCGGGGTCATAGCCCTCCTCGGCCAGATAATGCAGGGCCTCGGGAGTGATGCGCAAGGTGACGCCGTTGGTGGCGAGCATCTTCTGTATGCCCTTGATCTGCAGGCCCACGATTTCCTCAATCTCCTTTTCGTTAAGAGGAGTGAACATAATCGTCTCGTCAATTCGGTTCAGGAACTCGGGGCGGATGGTCTGCTTGAGCATGTCGAGCACCTCCTGCTTGGTCTTCTCGACGATTTCCTCGCGGTTATCGTCGGTGAGTTTCGAAAAGTTCTCGCGAATCACGTTCGAACCCATGTTTGACGTCATGATGATGATAGTGTTCTTGAAGTTCACCAGACGGCCCTTGTTGTCGGTCAGACGGCCATCGTCGAGCACCTGCAGCAAGATGTTGAACACGTCGGGGTGAGCCTTCTCAATCTCATCGAAGAGCACGACGCTGTAAGGCTTGCGGCGCACTGCCTCGGTGAGCTGACCGCCCTCGTCGTAGCCAACGTAGCCCGGAGGCGCTCCGACCAGACGGCTCACGGCATGC
>CAYUFQ010000168.1:0-3742 GCA_964444045.1 uncultured Bacteroides sp. | reverse complement strand
CGTCGGTTATCTACGACCTTGCGCGGATTGCCTTCCGGGGCAAGTTTGCCGACGAAGTGATTGCCCGCTGGCTGCGCACGTTCATCAGGCGATTCTTTGCCCAGCAGTTCAAGCGCTCGTGTCTGCCCGACGGCCCGAAGGTGGGCGATGTGTGTCTGAGCCCTCGCGGCGACTGGCGCGCACCCTCCGATGCCGAAGCCGCCGGCTGGCTTGCCGACCTCGAAACGATTCAGTGAGAAAAACAAACACACATAAATGAAAGTCACCACCTTAAAGATACTTGCAATGCTCCTGCCGGCCATGGCTTTTGCCGGCGAACGGCCCGACACGGTCTCGACGCCCCTGCGCGAGGTCACGGTCACGTCGATAAAGCAGGCACCGTCGCTGGCCACCGAGCCCATCGCTGCCACCACCCTTGAGGAGAGCACCATCTCGGCCCTGAATATCAACGATATGAACCAGGTGTCGGAGATAGTGCCCAACTTCTTCATTCCGGCCTACGGCTCGCGCATGACCTCGAGCATCTACGTGCGCGGTCTCGGCGCCCGCATTGACCAGCCGGCCATGGGGCTCAACGTCGACAACATACCCGTGCTCAACAAGAACGACTATGACTTCGACCTCTTCGACCTTGAGCGAATCGAGGTGGTGCGCGGCCCGCAGAGCACCCTCTACGGGCGCAACACCATGGGGGGCGTCATCAACGTCTACACCCTCTCGCCCATGCGCTACCAGGGGCTGCGTCTGCTCATGGGAGCCGCCTCGCACGGCACGTGGCGCACGGCAATGGGCGTGTATCACAAGTTCAACCCTAACTTCGGCCTGGGCCTCGACCTCAATGCCTACACCACCGAGGGCGAGCACGTGAACCTGCACACCCGCAGCATCTTTCCGCAGCAGCACCGCAACTCCGACCAGGCCGAGCAATATGGCGCGCGGCTGAAGCTGGCCTGGACTCCGCGGAGCAACGTGAGCGTTGACAACGTGGTGGCGTTCACCTACAACCGCCAGGGCGGCTATCCCTATGCACCGGTCGAAACCCGACAGGTGAACTATAACGACACGTGCTACTATAACCGCACATCGGTGAGCGAAGGGCTGACCGTGCAGTGGCGCGCTCCCGGATTTACCTTCAGCTCGATTACCGGCCTGCGCTATCTGGCCGACGACCTGATGCTCGACAATGACTTCACTCCGGCCAGCTACTTCACCCTGAATCAGTCGGTAAAGGAATATTCGCTGACCCAGGACTTTATATTCAGGGGCACCAAGGGGTGTTACGACTGGATGGGCGGAGTGTTCGGCTTCGTGAAGCATTCGGACATGGAGGCCCCGGTGGATATGCTCAGCGACGGCATAGACCAGCTGATTCTGGCTCAGATTCCGGCATTTCTCTCTCCGCAGTGGGAGAGCGGTCACTTTGTGCTCAACTCTGATTTCGTGTTGCCCAACTGGGGCCTGGCCGCGTATCATCAGAGCGAGGTCAATCTCGGCCGCTGGACCCTGACGGGCGCCCTGCGGCTCGACTATGAGCACTCGGCCATGTTCTACCATAGCGACGTTTCTTCGGGCATGTTCGTGCGCGGAGTCCGTTTCCCGGTCGACATACACCGCTCCGACCGCCTCAAGCAGCACTGGCTCGAACTCCTGCCGAAGGTGAGCGTCAGCTACCGGTTGCCGATGCCGTCGAAATCAACCGTCTATGCCTCGATTTCAAAGGGCTACAAGGCCGGCGGCTTCAACACTCAGATGTTCAGCGACATTCTGCAGGAAGAGATGCAGACCCAGCTGATGGCCAAGATGCCGGGTTCGCAGCCCAACGGCGTTGACTACGACGTGAACGAAATAACCTCCTACAAGCCCGAATACTCGTGGAACTACGAGGTCGGCGCCCACATTTCGTGCGCCGGAGGCCGCATCCACACCGACCTGGCCGCCTTCTACATAGATATACGTGACCAGCAGCTTACGGTCTTCCCCAAGGGGCAGACCACCGGCCGGATGATGACCAACGCCGGCCGCACGCGCTCGGCAGGTGCCGAAGTGTCGGTGACGGTAAAGCCTACCGACCGCTGGCTCGCGCGGGCCAGCTACGGTTACACCAACGCCCGCTTCCTGACCTACAACGACGGCGACGTTTCCTACAAAGGGAAGACCATCCCCTATGCTCCGGCCCACACGGCATTCGCCATGGTCAACTACCGCCAGCCGCTGCCTATGTGGTGGTTTGACGCCCTGAGCTTTCAGCTCGACTGCCGCGGCGTAGGCCCTATCTACTGGGACGAAGCCAACACGCAGCGACAGGATTTCTACGCCTTGCTCGGCGCCTCGGTCAAGCTCAATCTGCAGAAAGTGTCGTTTGATTTCTGGGCCGAAAATATACTAAATCAAGATTATGACTCGTTTTACTTCAAGTCGATGGGCCGCTCGTTCGTGCAGCGCGGCGCCGGCAGGCGTCTGGGCGTGACCCTGAGATACGTAATGTAAGACAACTCCCATATAATCCATTTAGAAAAAGCGAAAAATGAAGAAATATCTCGTTCCGATCTGTGCCGCCATGGCTCTGGCTTTTGCCTCATGTTCAGAAGTTGACACCACTCAGAACCTCAACGACTACAGCGATTGCGTCGTATATGCCCACGACACTATCGCCGGCACCGGCTGCCTGTCTGACTATGCACGCATCAAAATCACCGGCGACATGGTTACCCTCTACTATCAGGTTGACCTCGATGACTTCAAGCTGTCGGAAGGCGCCCCGCTCACGTCGGCCAAAGTGTCGCGCCTGATGCAGTTCATGAAAGATGAAACCGACGATCAGGGCAATATAAATGATATCTACTACTATTTTTTCAAGCAGCAGGAAAACACCATAGTAGAAGGCGACATGCCGATGAAAGACATGAAGCTCGGCTGGCTCTCGACCGTGTATTGGCTCAGCTTCACCTCCGAGAGCGGCCCCTATAAGGTGTGGAGCCTTCCCCGCCGGGTGCAGATGTATGGCAACCGCAACCTGATTAAGAGCAGCTACGGCAACAACGAGGAAAAGGCCATTTCTCCGCGCTACGACCTCAGCTTCAACGTGCAGAAATCTACCGTCACCATCAAGGCCACCGGAGTGAAATATCCCGTCGACAACACCGACCCCTCGAAGTCGCTCGAATTCCGCCAGATTCAGTGGAACGACATGCCGGCCACTTTTACCGCAACCGGATTCACCGTCAATGCCCCCGAAGTTGACGTGCGCGTTGACGGTTCGGCCGACGAATATACGGTTACGAACATGACGGGCTCTTTCGACGCCGACTTCGACGGCAAGCGCTCGTTCACCTTCACCCTGCGCAGCAAAAAGACCGGCATGCAGCTGGTAATCACCACCGAGTTCGACTACTTCATCGGTGACCAACACGAAAATATATAATCGATAACACATATAATTGACAATTGACAGAGATGGACTTCATTGAAGAACTTACCTGGCGCGGCATGATCCACACCGTCATGCCCGGCACGGACCAAGAACTCAAAAAGGGCATGGCCACTGCTTATCTCGGCATTGACCCCACGGCCGACTCACTGCATATCGGCCACCTCGTTGGCGTGATGATGCTCAAGCACTTCCAGCGCTCGGGCCATAAGCCGCTGGCGCTCATAGGCGGCGCCACGGGCATGATTGGCGACCCTTCCATGAAAAGCCAGGAGCGCAAACTCATCGATGAAGCGACCTTGCGCCAGAATCAGG
>CAYUFQ010000167.1:0-3752 GCA_964444045.1 uncultured Bacteroides sp. | reverse complement strand
AATCAGCCATTTAGCGGCGGGCTAAATGGCTGATTGCTTTAATCGTTGCAGATAGAAGGTTATCTCACTACTATCTTGACGGTGTGTGAGCCGGAAGTGACTACGTAGATGCCGGGGCGGAGCGACACCATGGCCTGAGGCTCGGAAGTGGCAGCCACGACTTGTCCGGCAATCGAAACTACTCTCACGGCTGCGCCCGTGGGATTGGCAATAGAGATGCCACCGCCGACGGCAACGGCACTGAACTGGGCGGAGTCAGCCTCAACGGATTCTATGCCGCTGCCTGACGAAACGGAGATGGAGCGCACCAGAGCATCGTAGATATTGCCGCGGTCAATGCCGCCACGCAGATGCACACCTATGTAGTACATACCCGTTTCCGGGGCCATGAACGCCGCGCTGCGGTTCATAAATTCCATGCTTTCCACTATCTCGTAGTCAACCACCTTATCCGTCATGGCGCCAACAGACGGTTCGCGGCCAACGTATAAGGCGAGTTCACCGGCATATGTGTCGACATACTGCTGCGCCTCATAATCCCACTTGCCTTGCGAGGCCACATTGGCACCGATTTCATACCACAGACCTTCGGTCAGGCTCACAGGCACGGTAATCATCCAGTCGTCGCGTTTGAAGTCACTGCTTATCGGCCATTCACACAGCATACATTCATAGTCGCGATCGTAGCGCCAGGTGCAACGGTCGCCGTTGGCGTCAATCACGTCGACCACCAGCGAGTTAAAGGGGTCGTTGAAGTCTATCGTGAACGGCGGTTCGAAATGGCCGCCGACACGAATCCAGTCAGTTATGACGCCTTCGCCCTTGAGCTCGTCGATATAGGGGGTAATGCGATACATTACGGGATATACACCATTGCGATGCACAGTCTCGACAAAGGTGGTGCCCTGACAATCGGTTGACACGATGAGTTCCTCGGGGCCGCGTTCGATTACGTAGCGCACCTTGGAATGGTCGACATAGCCGCCGTTTACGCCACGCTCGGGGAGTTCCCAGGTAGTGGTAACGACCTCTCCGTCGAGGGTGAGCTTGCAGTCAGTCACAGCCTTCGGGGTGTCCATGCCTACCCACAGTTCGGTGTTGGCGGCAAGGCCGGCCATGCCGTTGCTCAAGGCAGTGACCACAAAGCAATGCGACCCTGCAGCCGGAACGGTTACCGAGGCCGTTATCTTCTCACCGGGGGCACCGCTGCCCGAGGCGAGCTCGCTGCCTGAGAGGGTGATGGAGTAGCTCACATCAGACTTGAGGTCCTGGCCCTGAATATCCTTCGTAGGGAGCACGAATTCGAGATTGCCGCTCAACGAGGCGCCCTCAAATATCGCAGTGAGTTCATCAACTCCTTGAGGAGCCGACGCTGCCTGAGCCACCTGCTTCAGGAAGATGCCAGAGAACTGCCATCCGTCGTCGAAATGCGTCACCTCCACGGTGGTGCCTGTGGTGATATCGGTGGTGTACAGACCGCCGCCGGCCTCTGTGTAGGCACACCAGTACATCACGTTGGTTTCATAGTCGATTACGGCGCACTGGTCGGCCGTCGGTATCAGGCCGGTTGAGCCTATCGGGCTCATATCGCCGTTGTACTTGCTGATTTGATAGAGCACGCCGTCGTCGGCCACGCCATAGATTTCGCCATCGGCAGTAGCGGCCAGGGTGAACACACGGCGGGGCAGCCGGTAGAGATGAGTCTTGATGCCGGTGGCCTTATCCATGGCGCAAAGGTCGAAGTTAGCGCCCGTTTCATCGGCAAGACACACGGCATAGATTACGTTGGTCGACGGATCATACGTAAGGCATCCGGCCACGTCGCGACGAAGCACAAGGTCGTCGGAGGCCGAGAAGTCGTAGGTCTGCGCCTCGACGTCACATACCTGGTAGCCCCAGGCCGTGATTCCCATAAACTCGAGGTAGGAAAGCACATAGAGCGTGCCGTCGGCATAGACTGAGCCTGCGTTGCCAATCATGTCGCCGTCGGCCCACACGAGCTGCGGCTGTGCACCGGGGGTAACCTCAATCGAATACAGGCCGCTGTTGGCGCCGCTGATATTATAGCGCTTCACGCCATAAAGAGTCAACGGGTCAGACTCCACACCCTGTGCGCCCGATGGAGCGAACGAACCGGCCAGTACAATGCCTGACATAACATAGCGTAGAATTTTCTTCATACTGTAATCCCTGTTTTTAAATGTGTAAAATATATGATAATGATGTGTAACTATACGAATTGGCGGCATAAAAATCGGGAACTGCCGGGACTGTAAGCCGGGTTATGTCGGCGGCAGCGGTTATCGCCTCGCGGCGAACCGAAGCGCCGGTCCGTCATTTATCTGAGCAGTCTACCCCCCGGCAGCGGGCGAGCAACCCTTATTTGCCGGTATACTTGACCTTGCAACCCATAAGACGTGCGGCAGCCAATGTTGCCATCGGCCCCGGTGAGCTCTTACCTCACCTTTTCACCCTTACCCGGCCGGGCGGTTAACCCGGCCGGGCGGTTGTTTTCTGTCACGCTGCTCTGCCGTTATGATTTCCGACAGCTGCCCGTTAGGCAGTATGGCGCTCTGCGTTGCCCGGACTTTCCTCACGCCGGCTCAAGGCCGACGCGCGACGGACCGTCCGGCGGTTCCCGATAGTTTTTCCTTTAATAGTTGCGGGCAAAGATAACGCGGCGGTGCGAAGGCTTGCCGGTGAGCATATCCACACCCTCCTCGTCAGGAGCGTCGAGCGGAATGCAGCGGATGGTAGCCTTGGTTTCTTCCTTGATGCGCTCCTCGGTTTCGGGGGTGCCGTCCCAGTGAGCCAGGATGAAGCCGCCCTTTTCGAGCTGAGCCTTGAAGTCTTCGTAAGTGTCTACCTTCACTGTCATCTCCTCGCGGTGCCTGAGGGCCTTCTGATAGATATTCTCCTGAATCTCCTCGAGCAGGCGGGGAATGCGGTCGGTGATGGTGTCGAGCCGGTCGATTTCTTTTTCGAGAGTGTCGCGGCGCATCACCTCCACAGTGCCGTTCTCGATATCGCGCGCGCCGATGGCCAGGCGCACGGGCACGCCCTTGAGCTCATAGTCGGCAAACTTGAATCCGGGGCGCTTGTTGTCGGCGTCGTCATACTTCACCGAGATTCCCAGCTCGCGCAGGCGCTCTACTATAGGCATTACCTTGTCGGTTATGGCGGCCAGCTGCTCGGCGTTCTTGTAGATGGGCACAATCACCACCTGGATAGGCGCCAGATGCGGCGGGAGCACCAGGCCGTTGTCGTCGGAGTGGGTCATGATCAGCGCGCCCATCAGGCGGGTCGACACGCCCCACGAGTTGGCCCACACATATTCTGTCTGGTTGTCGCGGTTGGCGAAGGTCACGTCGAAGGCCTTGGCGAAATTCTGGCCCAGGTTATGCGATGTGCCGGCCTGCAGGGCCTTGCCGTCCTGCATCATGGCCTCGATGGTGTAGGTGTTGAGTGCGCCGGCAAAACGCTCGTTGGCTGTCTTGACGCCGATTTTCACGGGCATGGCCATGTACTTCTCGGCAAATTCGGCATAGAGGCGTATCATCTGCACGGTGCGTGCCTCCGATTCCTCGGCCGTGGCGTGGGCGCAGTGGCCTTCCTGCCACAGGAATTCCGAGGTGCGCAGGAACATGCGAGTGCGCATTTCCCAGCGCATCACGTTGGCCCACTGGTTGCACAGCACGGGCAGGTCGCGCCACGAGTGGATCCAGTTCTTATATGTGCCCCAGATGATGGTT
>CAYUFQ010000166.1:0-3776 GCA_964444045.1 uncultured Bacteroides sp. | reverse complement strand
AGCAGGGCGCGGGCAATAGCTATGCGCTTCTGCTGGCCGCCCGACATGGTGGCTACCGGAGCATTGACGTCGTCGATGCCCAGCTGCGTGAGCATACGCGTGGCCTCGTCGGGGTTAAAGTCAGAGCAGGCCGTCAGCGGCGTGGCATCTGCACCGCCGAAATGCGGTTTCTGCTCCACCATGGCCACTTTCAGGCCGCTGCGGCGGGTCACGCTGCCCGAGTCGGCGTCTTCCAGCCCGGCGATTATGCGCAGCATGGTGGTTTTGCCAGTGCCGTTCTTGGCTATCAGGCCTATTTTGTCGCCACGGTTAATACCGAAAGTTACGTCGCCAAACAAAAGTCTGTCGCCGTAACTTTTAGTGAGATTCTCAATTTGCAGATAGGGTGTTATTGCCATTGGTCAAGAGGTTTATCGCTTCATTCAATGTGATGTCGCATAGCCTCATGTCGCGCAGGAATTCAGGCACGGTCACTTCGCGGAAGTTGCGTCTTCTTTGCCTCAGCAGCCGTTGGGTGGCGTCGGGGGCGCAGAAAAAGCCCTGCCCACGTTGCTGGAAAATCAACTCCGCCGATTCAAGTTCCTCGTAAGCCTTGATAATCGTGCGGTTATTGACCTGCAGCCTGGCGGCCAGTTCCTTGGTTGACGGAATCCGTTCGCCCGGTTTCCAATCGCCTGAGCCTATATGCGCCAGGCAATAATCGGCAACCTGGCGGAATATGGGTTTGCTGTCAGAATATTCCATCTAAAGTCTGCGTCGGGCAATGGCTCGACAACACATTGTGAGTGCAAAGATAAAATAAATTCCGCACATAATCGCATAAGCGCGCATTATACCGGGCATTATTTTCATTGCAAACTCGAGGCCCTGCTGCTGCGAGTCGATTGTGTCGGCAACGTCGGGTTCGGACCACGCGGCATGGACTCCGATGACGAAACCAATTATAAAAAAGGTGATTACAAAGGCGAAGTAAAAAATCAACACGGCAAGGAAGCCCCACATAACCCGCTTGCGGCGCGCCCTGAACACTCCGGTAAGACATGTGGTTATGAAGCATCCCGAGGTTGTAAGGCCAATAATCCAGAGCACCGGAGTGCTGACCATGGCCTTGTAGTCGGGCATGTTGCCGGGCAGATTGCGCATGGCCACGGAGTAGCTGCTGCCGCCGTCGAAAATGAAGCTGCACAGTTCGTAGGGGGCATAAATCATCAGGGGCACGGCTATCAGGCAGTAGCCGAGAATCACCGTGCACTTTTCCCACCCGAGCACCGGAAGCATAGCCTCCACCTCGCGGCCATGGCGAGCGCCGAAGGCCAGGGGAGCGAACGTTATCGCGAGGCTGAGCAAGGATGAAAGGAGTGCGCACATGGTAGGATATGCACTTGCACCAATCCATTTGACGCAGGCGAAAACAAACAGCGACAGAAGCGGATAGGCCCATAGCTGCCATTTGGCCGGAGCAAGATAGAAGCGCGAGGCCATGACTATGCGGCTCCAGCTCGTGCGGTCGGTTTTTGAAAGGATGTCAACGCTTTTCATAATAGGGCATGTTGAGCAGGTCAATTATTGCGGCGGCGCTGCGCGGATTGCGCGAGGCCATGTAGAGCATCTGATAGTCGGGCTCGGAATATGAGCCGTCGGTATTGTGGAGAATACACTTGAAGCGGTCAATGGCCGGTTCGGCATAGATGGCGTCGGAGGGGGGCACCGTGCATTGGCTGAAGCACACGCGCGAGGTGATTTCGTCAATCGTGCCTGCATAGAGCAGGCGGCCGTGCGACATGTCGATAACCCCGTCGAACATCCGCTCGAGTTCAACCACATTGTGGGTCGACACTATGACGGTCTGCCCGGAATCGACCTGCGAAGCGATAAGGCTGTTGAATGTGCGTTTGGCTTCGATGTCGAGGCCGTTGGCCGGCTCGTCGAGCAGCAGTATGCCGGTGTGGAGCGCAAGGGCGTAGGCAATTTTGGCTTTCTGATAGCTGCCGGTCGACAGCGAGCGCAGCTTCATGTTGGCGTCAAGGCCGAAAGCATCGAGATTGCGCTTGAGGTCATCGGGCGAGAACCGCGGGTAGAATTGCCCGTGTATGCGGGCCATCTCGCCGACGGTTACTGCGGGCAACTCAAGATTCACTCCTGTGAAGAATATTTCGGAGTTGACCGACGGCAGACGCAGCCGGGTAGGGCACCCGTTGATTTCACACACTCCCGACGTTGGTGATTGCAGGCCGGCGATGAGGTGGAGAAGGGTGGTCTTGCCCGCACCGTTCTCGCCCATGAGCAGATGGAGCCCCGGATTGATTTCGCACGAAATGCCGTCGATTGCCGGAGCGCCTTTTCTGCTATAGCTGAACGTGAGGTCCTTTAGCTTGATTGTCATTGTCAGTTCACGGGGGTTACTTCGTAGCCGAGTTTACGCAGTTGCTCTATCAGGCCGTCGGCACCGACGAGATGGCCGCACCCTACGCTCACGAGCACGCTCTTTTCCGGCAGAATCGACGTGAGCCGCGCTATCCAGCTGTTGTTGCGGCCAACTATGAGGCGGTCAATGTCTTCGCTGCTTATGCCACTGTCTTTATCGAAAATAATGGCGGTCATGGCATCGAGATTGCCTGTCACGTAGGCCTCGGCCAATTTTTTCGCCTTGTTAATCGCCTTGCCTTCAAGGTCGGTGCGCACGGTTTGCATCAGGTCGCCGGCCTGCGATGCGATAGGGCTGCCGAAAAGCATCGAAGTCTGCTCCTCGAGAGTTTCAAATCCGATGATTTCGCGGCTGCACTTTCGGGCGCGGTTCTGCACCTCGGTGTCGAGCTGCTGCGAGGCGTCGAAGTCGGGAAATGCCTCCATGTTCTGAAACAGAGCCAGCTGGGTGTTGACCATGGCGGGCTTTAGAGGGTCGAGCAAGCGGGCGGTGAGCTGTCCGCCGGTGTATTTGGCCAGTACGGTGTTGAGCGAATCGGTCTGTTCGGGGGTCAACACGGCGGTGAGGGTGCTGTCGGCCGGCGCCATGCCGAATTTCATCACTGCGGCCTGGGCCTTGGCCGGGTCGGCCATCACCGACATGTCAACCTCGCCGGCAACTGCATCGACCGAGCAGATGGCTTCGTTCAGGCCCTTGATTTCGTCAATCAGCGTCACCGGGGCAATGTGGTGGGTGCCGAACAGGTAGCTGTCGCCCTTGGCTCCGTTACCGGAAACTTTCCATAGCAGCTGGGCGCCGGCAGATAGAGTAGCGGCGGATGCTACCGCCAGACAAATCAGTTTTTTCATTGTTGATGAGTGGGTTAGTTTGTGTTGGGAATTGCTTTGCGGTGTAGTGGTGTACACATCTACACCGCAAAGGTAGACAAATAATGAATCCCCACCAAATTTTTTTAAGGAAATTTGCGAAAAAATTCGTAACTTTGCGTGCTAAACCACGAGAAAATATTATCAAACTATTTCTTTTATGATAGAAGAAGCAGAAGAAAAAACCGGCGCGGAATATGGCGCAAGTTCCATCCAGGTGCTCGAAGGCCTCGAGGCAGTCAGAAAGCGCCCGGCAATGTATATAGGCGACATTTCGGCCAAAGGTCTGCATCATCTGGTGTATGAGGTGGTGGATAACTCTATCGACGAGGCTCTTGCAGGATATGCCGACAATATAGACGTAGTTATCAACGAAGACAATTCAATCACCGTTGTTGATAATGGTCGCGGCATCCCCGTCGACATGCATGAGAAGGAGAAGAAGAGCGCCCTTGAGGTGGTGCTGACCGTGCTTCATGCCGGCG
>CAYUFQ010000165.1:0-3794 GCA_964444045.1 uncultured Bacteroides sp. | reverse complement strand
GCGGGTGTGCGTGCGGTGGGGTCAGTCGCTGAAATCCCATTTCGAGAGGTTGTCATTCATGATGGTGTCGGCATCAGTCTTGTTGAGCCGCACCTCCAGGTGTGTGGCTTTGTCAATCAGGCAGCAGTTGTTTGCGGTTAAGACGGCTTTGATGTTGTCGGCAAATTCGTTGACGTTAAGGCTGCAATTATCGAAGTCGCTTTCGTATAGGGTGCTACTCCAACCGAGCTCCTGCAGCTGATGTATTGCAGAGCGCACCGTCGGGTATTTGCTTTTGAGTTTTCGTTTGTTGATTCGCGGTATTTTAATGGCACCCGTAATTATTAACCCGCCGAGAGTAAAATTGACCAGGGTCAAGGCAAGTGAACCTCCGAAATCAGCAGAGGTTCGTGACCATGCGCAAATAATGATGCCTGTAATTACCAGTATGGCTTTAATAACGGTGATAAAAAATGACCCGCAACCGATAATGCGGTGGCATTTCTTGCAAACTGGAATCGCAATGTCGAGCTTCACGGCGGTGCCGGCAAGGCGTTTTATGCGTAAAGGTTTATATAAGGATTCTATGGAGATATATCTGGGGTAGTCGATGAGCGGTTTTCCGCAATGCGAGCAATGTGTCTGGTCGTCGGGGCTGGGTACAATCCAGTGAGGCATATCAGTAGGGAGGTTATGAGTTCTGGAACTCTGAGGGGCTCATTCCGGTGAGGTGCTTGAAGTATTTGCCGAAGGATGACTGGTTGGAGAAGTTGAGTTCGTAGGCCACCTGCTGGATGTTCTTTCCCGAGAAGCGCAGCAGGTTTTTTGCTTCGAGCAGCAGGTGCTCGTCGATGATTTCGGCGGCTGAGCGCCCGGTGCTCTCCTTGACCACGAGCGAGAGGTATTTCGACGAGATGCAGAGCTTGTTGGCATAGAATCTCACGGAGTGTTCGAGCCTGAAGTGCTTGCGCACCAGGCGCACGAACTCGTGGGTGTAGAGCATGCGGCGCGAGCGCGGTTTGGTGGTCGACACCGGTTCGTCATCGTTGTCGGCCGCCGGACTGTGGTGGCGCGAGGCCAGTATCATCATCTGATATAGGGTGGCGGTGAGCAGCGAGCGCGATATGCTTTTCGAGAACAGTTCGTTGCCGTCGGCATTGTTGCGCCTCACGTTCATGTCGAGCAGCTCCATGTAGCCGGTCAGGTGGTCAACGTCTTCAGCCCTTAGCCGCGTCAGCGGGGAGCGGTTTGAGGCGATGGGCAGGTTGTTGAGGATTATTATCTCGAAGTTGAGGTCGTGGATGAATTCCGTCGATATGAACAGCGCGTAGGCATCTAATTCGCGGATTGAATCGGGGTCGATGGTGATGATTGAGTTGGCTCCGGTGACGAGCAGATGGTTGGCCGACAGATGAAAGTGCTCCATGTCTACCGCAAATGAAATCCGCCCTGAGCGCACCACGAAGATTATCATGCCGTTGAAGCGGATGGCATTCTGCAGGGCGGGAGCCACGTCGCTGTCGGGGGTGACGTGTACGTAAACGTAGTCGATGCCGTCGCGCGAAACGTCATATTTTGCTATTTCATATAGGTGCTGCATCTGTCGCAGCGACACTGACTCGATCATTGCTTCTGTTTATCGTTTATGTTACGCAAAATTAAGCAAAAAATCAGTTATATCGGTTGTGTTAACAGACTTTAACCAATTTTGCTGGCATTTCTTAAAAATGTTATCTACATTTGTCAGTCTTCATTCAGCATTTGATTCAATGAAATATGAAGAAATAGTTGTTTTATAGGTAATTGTGTATTTGTAGCTCTTGGGCGGCCGCGAGGTTGCCCATTTGTTTTGACTGAAACTTGCACAGGTGATTTTTTTATCTTACTTTTGTAGGAGTTCAACCCCGTTTTTTAGTTAACCGTTATGAAAATTATATGTGTTATTCCTGCCAGGGCCGAGTCCAGCAGGTTCTTTGAAAAGCCGCTGGCGCTGATTCTGGGCAAGCCGATGATTCAGTGGGTGTACACTCACTGCAAGGAGGTGAAATGCTTCGACGAAGTGTATGTGGCCACCGATTCCGACAAGATTGCCGACTGCTGCAAGACGTTTGGCGCGCCGGTTATCATGACCGCCTCCACTCACGAAACGGCCACCGAGCGCCTGTATGAGGTGTCGACCAAGGTAGATGCCGACCTCTACGTGATGGTCAATGGCGACGAGCCGCTGCTCACCGAGGAGGCCATAGTGCAGTGCATTCCCGATAATCTCAACACCGACGAGATGTATGTGTCGAATCTGATGACCGACTTTTCCAACCCTGTGGAGGTGGTGGATTCCACAAACCTGAAGATTGTTACTGCGGCCGATAACCGCTGCCTGTTCATTTCGCGCAGCCCGATTCCCTATCCCAAGGGCTCGCTCGATGTGATTTACCATAAGTTCGTGGGCGTAGGTGCGTTCACCCGCAAGGCTCTGGAATTTTATCACAATACTCCTCGCGGGCCTATCGAGAAGGTTGAGGAGAACGATTCGTTCCGCTTCATCGAAAATCACGTGCCCATCTATTATTTCAATTGCCACTGCAAGTCGCTGAGCGTCGACAACCGCAAGGATATCGAGGGAGTTGAGCGCTACTTCCGCGAGAAAAACATGGCCTGACGTGGCGGCCGACGTGGATAATATCCTTGTTCTGAGGTTTTCGGCCCTGGGCGACGTCGCCATGACCGTTCCGGTGCTGTATAGCGTGGCGCGGCAATATCCCGGGCTGCGGCTCACTGTGGTCACCCGGCCGTTTTTCCGCCGGTTATTCGTTGACTGCCCGTCGAATATCGGGTTTGTGGATTTCAACCCGACGGAATATCGCGGCGTCAGGGGGCTGATGCGCTTCGTCGGCAAGCTGCGCTCCGGTGGCTTCACCGCCGTGGCCGACCTGCACGATGTGGTGCGCACGCGGGTGATGCGCTATGCCATGCGCCTGCATGGGGTGCCGGTTGTCAGCGTGGATAAAGACCGTCAGGGGCGCAAAAAGCTGACGCGGGATAAAAGCCGCGAATTTCAGCGCAACTACGTTGACCGCTATGCCGACGTGTTCGCGCGGCTCGGATATCCGGTCGAGGTCAGCTTCGACGGTCTGTTCGGCGTCGTCGCTCCCCGTTCGGGGGTGGGCATCGCGCCGTTTGCCAGGTATCTGACCAAGACCTATCCGCCCGGGCTGATGGAGCAGGTGGCCCGGATGCTCACCGACTCCGGCGTCGGAGTGACGCTGTTTGGCGCGCGTGGAGAAGAGCAGCTGATTCTCGAGCAGTGGGTGAGCCGCAATCCGGTGCTCACCTCGCTGGCCGGCAAACTCTCAATTGAAGACGAACTGCGCGCCATGAGCCGCCTTGAAGTTATGCTGACGATGGATTCGGCCAATATGCACCTTGCGTCGCTTGCCGGCACTCCGGTGGTGTCGGTGTGGGGGTCGACGATTCCTCAGTGCGGATTCATGGGCTATGGCCAAAGTACGGAACGGGCCGTGTGGCTCGATTTGCCGTGTCAGCCCTGTTCGGTGGCCGGCCTGCCTGAGTGTCCGCTCGGCACCTGCGCCTGCCTTGCCGATTTGCCGCCCGAGCGGGTGGTCGCGGCCGTAGGTCGCTTAATCAGACGGTAAGAACCGACAAACAGCGCCCCGGGAAATAATCTCCCGGGGCGCTACATTAAATTATGTAGGCTCTTTGATTAGTCGATTTGTTCGTCGGCTTCGTAATCGCCCATTTCTCGGATGGCGTTGTTCACCATGGTGTACTGCTGGAAGAGGTGGTTAACGGGCACT
>CAYUFQ010000164.1:0-3809 GCA_964444045.1 uncultured Bacteroides sp. | reverse complement strand
TTTTGATGTTGAGTCAGTATTGGTTTTCGCGGGAGAGGTCGTCGGGGGTGAGGGGGGTGCGGCCCATCGAGCGCCATACGTAGGCTATGTAGGCGGCGACGAAGGGTATAAGCAGGCTCACCCAGCTCATCACCGTGAGGGTGAAGGGGGAGGAGGAGCTGTTGACCAGCGTGAGCGACGATTGCATGTCGGTGAGCGAGGGGTAGTAGGCGGTAGATTGATAGCCTATGACCCAAAAGAGGCTCATCACCACCAGCACCGTGCCGCCGCCCACGAACCAGGTGGCGTGGCGGAAGGTGGAGCGCACAATCACGCCGATGATGCCCCACAGCACCAGAATTACTCCCGCCAGGAGCATCACTGAGGTCCACCACATGCCGCAGTAGTTTTTCAGATAACCGTATTCAACCGGTTTTATTATGCCTGAGGCATCGGCCACATAGGCGGGCGCCTGGAGCATCATGGCCAGGAACACGAGAAACACGGGCACGAACAGGGCGCCGTTGACCAGCACCTGGCGCGTGAGGCGCCGCCGCAGGGTGTGGTCGGCCGCTATGTTGTCGAGCATGAATATGGCTCCGGTGGTGCGTGCCAGCAGCAGTATGGCAATGCCGAGGGTGAGGCACCTTATGTCGGCAATCGCCTCAAGGCCGTGGAGCGGATTATCCCACGTGGAGATAACCGGTGCCTGCGGCGACAGCAGGTTGCTGCGGTCAATGCTGAAGTCGGCGCCGAAAATCATGGTGCCCACGGCCACTCCGAGCATCACGCACCCCAGGCAGCCGTTGAGAAAGAGCAGGGCGTCGTAGGTCGGGCGGCCGTAGAGGTTGCCGCGCTTACGCCTGAACTCATAGCTGAAGGCCTGCACGATGAAGGAGAACAGTATGAGCATCCACAGCCAGTAGGCTCCGCCGAAGCTCGTGGAGTAAAACAGCGGGAACGAGGCGAAGAAGGCTCCGCCGAACACCACCAGGGTGGTGAACGTCAGTTCCCACTTGCGGCCGAGCACGTTGACCATCAGCTGGCGGTCGATTTCGCGGCGGGTGCGCAGCAGCATGGTCTGCCCGCCCTGCACGAAGAGCAGAAACACGAGCAGGGCGCCGAGCAGCGAGATGATAAACCACCAGTAGTTTTGCAGGAATGAAGCAGTCATATCGGATTATGCTTTACGGATTTTATTGATCATTATCGACATTTCGGCGGCCAGCAGCATGGTGAACACGGCCGCGAAGAGCCAGAAGGTGAGGCGGACGCTCGAGGCCGACAGCGCCGAGATGGCGGCCCGGGTGGGCATCAGGTCCTGAATGACCCAGGGCTGGCGGCCCACTTCGGCACACACCCAGCCGGCCTGCGAGCCGACCCACACGGCCACGATGCTGAGCAGGCCTATCCATGCGGCCACGCGCCCCGACAGCCATGCCGGGCGCTTGCAGGCGGCAAAGAGCGCTGCGGCGAAAAACAGCAGCAGGTAGCCGCCCACCATCACCATGATGTGGAAGGCATAGAAGGTCATGGCCACGGGGGGCACGAGTTCGGAGGGTTGGGTGTAGTAGCCGTAGCCGAAGTAGGGATAGTCCTGGCGGAAGTCGGCCAGGGTTTCGGGCGAGCGGGTGGCGCCATATTCGGCCAGGGCCTCGCGGGCGGCCGCGCCGCGGGCAATGCGCTCGGAGTAGCCCACGGTGTTGACCTCACGGCCGTCGACCACGTCGCGCCCCTCCACTATGTCGTATATCCCCGGAATGAACGCGTCGGCGTCGCCTCGCGCTATCCACGACAGCATGCCAGGCATGCCGATTTTGAATAGGTAGGGGTCGGCGTCGTTGTCGAATGTTTTTGCCGGATTGAGTATGCCGAAGGCCACGAGCTCGGTGCTTTCGCCGCCGCGCCACAGGCCCTCCATGGCGGCGAGCTTCATGGGCTGCGTGCGCCCTACGTCGACGGCCGAGCTATGGCCCGAAAAGAGGGTGAGCAGTATGCCTGCCATGCCGGTGATGCCGGCAATCTTTATCGAGGGAATCCATGCGGCTGCGTTGCGCCGGCGCCACGACATGTAGGCGCTGACCCCGATTACGAACACTCCGCCCAGGGCCCACGACGAGGTGACGGCATGGAGCAGCTTGTTGAGCGCCACTGGCGATAGGGCCACTGACCAGAAGTCGGTCATTTCGTTGCGCATGGTGTCGGGGTTGAAGGTCATGCCGACGGGATATTGCATCCAGGCGTTGGCCACGAGAATCCACAGGGCCGAAATCATGGCGCCGATTGCGGTGAGCCATGTGGCGGCCAGATGGAATCGCTTGCCCACCCGGTTCCAGCCGAATAGCATCACCACCACGAACGTGGCCTCCATGAAGAAGGCAAAGATGCCCTCGATGGCCAGCGGCGCGCCGAAAATGTCGCCCACAAACCAGGAATAGTTGCTCCAGTTGGTGCCGAACTCAAACTCAAGGATGATGCCGGTGGCCACGCCGCAAACGAAGTTGATGGCAAAGAGTTTTGACCAGAATTTGGCGGTGCGAAGCATCTGCTCCGAGCCGGTGCGCAGATAAATAGTTTCCATAACGGCCACTATTATCGACAGGCCGAGCGTCAGGGGCACGAACAGCCAGTGATACATTGCGGTCAGTGCGAACTGCCACCTCGACCACTCTACTACGGAAATCAAATCAGGCATTGCGGTGAAATTATCAATTATG
Source organism: uncultured Bacteroides sp. (assembly GCA_964444045.1). GTDB lineage: Bacteria > Bacteroidota > Bacteroidia > Bacteroidales > Muribaculaceae > UBA3263. Next base: position 1,113 of record CAYUFQ010000164.1, on the reverse strand, counting down.
AATTATGAATTATCAATTATCAATTTTTTTCTCTCCACTCTTTCAACCTCACAACCTCACAACCTCATAACTTCTCCACTTTTCCACTCTCCGCTTTTCCTGTCAGCGCCGCGCGCACCGCTTCGGCTCGGGCTGAGTCGGTGGAGTAGTCGGTCTGCAGGCGGTCGGGAAAGAAGAGCAGCTTGAACAGCAACAGCAGTATGCCGACCTTTATGAGCAGAATGAGCCATAGGCGCCTCCCCGTGGGCGATGCCACGGAATGGCGCCAGGCTTGCGCATAGAAGCTGACGATGCGTGCCGGAATGCTCATGTTGAGAGATTCTTGCTTTGAAAAAACGGGCGAACCTCGCCAAGCCCGCAGTAGGGACTCGGAGAGGTTCGCGATTCAGCTTTTATTATTCGTGTGTATGACGGGCGGATTAAGCCTCTTCAACAACTTCGGCCACGACCTCTACGGGTACCTGACAGGCCACTTCCTTGTGGAAGCGGATGGTGGCGGTGTAGTTGCCGAGCTCCTTGATGGTGGAGTTGAGCGAGATAATCTTGCGGTCAACCTCGTGGCCGAGTTTAGCCAGAGCTTCAGCCACAGTGGCTGCATTGACTGCGCCATAGATGGTGCCGGTTTCGGCCACCTTGGCGGCGATGGTCAGGCTCACGCCCTCGAGAGCGGCTGCAGCGGCTTCGGCTTCGGCCTTGATCTGGGCGAGCTTGTGGGCGCGCTGGCGCTGGTTTTCGGCCAGAACCTTCAGTGCGCTTTCGGTGGCGATAACGGCCTTGCGCTGGGGAATGAGGTAGTTGCGGCCATAGCCTGACTTCACCTCAACAACGTCGTCTTTATATCCCAGATTGGGGACATCTTCAATAAGAATCAGTTTCATAGCTTTATTGTCTCCTAATCTCTACGGGGTTATTTCATAAGGTCGGTTACGAAGGGGAGCAGGGCCAGGTGGCGGGCGCGCTTAACGGCCTGGGCCACGCGGCGCTGGAACTTCAGCGAGGTGCCGGTGATGCGGCGGGGAAGGAGTTTGCCCTGTTCGTTGAGGAATTTCTTGAGGAATTCGGGATCCTTGTAGTCGATATACTTGATGCCGCTGCGTTTGAAACGGCAATATT
>CAYUFQ010000163.1:0-3822 GCA_964444045.1 uncultured Bacteroides sp. | reverse complement strand
TCGAATTGGCGGGGGTTAAGCCAGGAATCCGAGGAGGACACCGGCTGCGACGGCTGAACCGATTACGCCGGCAACGTTCGGGCCCATAGCGTGCATGAGCAGGTAGTTGGACGGATCGTATTCCAGACCGAGGTTGTTGGAGATGCGGGCCGACATGGGCACTGCCGAAACGCCGGCGTTGCCGATGAGCGGGTTGAGCTTCTTGTTCTTCGGCAGCACGAGGTTAAAGAGCTTCACGAACATCACGCCGGATGCCGACGCGATGATGAAGGCCATGAAACCGAGGGCAAAGATGAAGATGGTCTGCTTGGTAAGGAAGGTCGATGCCTGGGTGGAGGCGCCGACAGTCATGCCGAGCAGGATGGTGACGATGTCGGTCAGGGCGTTGGAAGCCGTCTTGGCAAGGCGGTTTGTCACGCCGCATTCGCGGAGCAGGTTGCCGAAGAAGAGCATGCCAAGCAGGGGGATGCCAGAGGGAACCACGAAGCAGGTGAGCAGCAGGCCTACGATCGGGAAGATAATCTTCTCGTTCTGCGACACGGCGCGGGCGGGCTTCATGCGAATCACGCGCTCCTTCTTGGTGGTGAGCAGGCGCATGATGGGGGGCTGGATCACCGGCACGAGAGCCATGTAGGAGTAGGCCGAAACGGCGATTGCTCCCATCAGGTTGGGCGCGAGCTTCGACGAAAGGAAGATAGCCGTCGGGCCGTCGGCGCCGCCGATGATGGCGATGGCACCGGCCTGGTCAGGCATGAAGCCGAGCAGCAGGGCAACCATGTAGGCGCCGAAGATGCCAAACTGGGCAGCGGCGCCCACGAGCATCAGCTTCGGGTTGGCGATGAGGGCGGTGAAGTCGGTCATGGCACCGATGCCGAGGAAAATCAGCGGGGGATACCATCCGGCCGAAACGCCGTTATAGAGGATGTTGAGCACCGAGCCTTCTTCGTAGATGCCGATTTCGAGGCCGGCATCGGGGTTGAAGGGGATGTTGCCGATGAGGATACCGAAGCCGATGGGCACGAGCAGCATCGGTTCGAAATTCTTCTTGATAGCCAGCCAGATGAAGAAGAGGCCGACGACAAGCATCACGAGGTGCTCCCAGGTCGCGTTGTAGAATCCGGTGAGGTGCCAGAACTGCGCGACGTTGTCTGCTAAGAAACTACTGAATTCATTCATTGTTGTCAGCGGATTTTAGTGCCGATGGCTTAACCGATTGTGAGGAGGGTTGCGCCGTCGGCAACTGCGTCGCCCTTGGCAACATTGATTGAGAGAACTTTGCCGTCGATGCCGGCGCGGATGGTGTTTTCCATCTTCATGGCTTCGAGCACCATAACGGTGTCGGCGGCCTTCACTTCCTGGCCGACGGTTACGTTGATGTCGAGCACGGTGCCGGGCAGCGGAGCCACTACGGCCTTGCCAGCGCCCGCGGGCTTGGCCGAGGGGGCCGCGATCACCTTCTCGCCCGAGGCTGTGCGGGGCGCGGCAGCGGGTTTGGGAGCTGAGACGGTCGAAACGGCAGCTTTCTGCTCGAGTTCAACATGGTAGGGGGTACCGTTGACAAGCACTTCTACTTGGCCGTGGTCAATGTCGCCGATGCCTACCTTGTAGACTGTGCCGTTGATTTTGTATTTATATTCCTTGTATTTCATGATTGGTCAGGTAATAAAATTATGTTTCAGACTGGCGCTAACGTCATTTGCGGGGAAGCTGGCGCATTGAGTAGATGTGTGAGTTCCAGGGAGAGTAGGCTTTGCGCACCTTGTTGATGGTGAGCACGGCCGACTCCTTGTCGTGGGCGTTGAGATGCTCGTAGAGCGCCATGACAATGGCTGCGATTTCCTCGCCGGAGTCGCCTTCGGCGCGGGCCTCGGCCTTCACTTCATCGGCCTTGGCGCCATGCACTGCCATCTTGCGCAGCTGGAAGCGGGTAGCGCCGATGCGCGAGATGATGTAGAAGCAGATGCTCAGCAGCAGCAGGGCGCTGAACACGATGCCCATGGCGGTGATGGTCATGCCGAAGCCGTTGGCGTCGATTTCGCTGAACTTCTCAACCTTGTTGTTGGTGTCCTTGATTTTGTTGTTGCTCGAAGGGGTGATGTAGAGGTCGCCTTCGCCAATGCGGATTTCCCATGCATCGGGGCCTTCGCCAACGCCGTCGAGTTTGCGGGCGTACGAGGCATTCGCGGGGAGGGCGGCGGGAACGGTGATTGAGTCAATCAGCGTCAGGCCGTCGGCGTCGTAGATGCCGATCCAGTTGTCCTGGCCCGGGTTGAGCACGAAGCTGGTGTGGAAGGTGCCGTTGGTGGGTAGGCCGTCGGCGAAGAACAATACATGCTGGCGCTTGGGAATCTTGGTGTTGACGTCGCCCAGGGGCACGGGGTACATCTTGGGCACCGAGGGGTCGGTTGTCAGATACACGCTGGAGATTTCCATCGGAGCGAAGTTCGAGTTGAACAGCTCTATCCAAGCCGAGTGACGGCCATAGTCGTCAATGAAGTTGTTGTCGTTGACAACCATCACCTCATTGATTTTAAGGCCTTTTCGGGCTTGGGCAAAACCCGTGGCGCCGCAGAAGAGCAACGCCAGGGCTATGAATGTTAGTTTTCGAATCATCTGTGAGTTACGTTGATGTGGTTAAACGCCTTTTATGATGCTGCGGTAAGGTTCTCCCGGCGATTACAGGGGAATGTTGCCGTGCTTCTTGGCGGGGTTGGTAACTCGTTTGGTGGCCAGCTGCTGCAGCGCGCGGATGATGCGGAAGCGGGTGTTGCGCGGTTCGATGACATCGTCGATGTAGCCGAACTTGGCGGCGTTGTAGGGGTTGCAGAAGAGGTCCTCGTATTCCTTTTTCTTTTCGGCGAGGAATGCCTTGGGGTCTTCAGCGGCCTTTGCTTCCTTGGCGTAGAGCACTTCGACAGCGCCGTCGCCGCCCATAACGGCGATTTCAGCCGAGGGCCATGCGTAGTTCATGTCGCCGCGGAGCTGCTTGCAGCTCATCACGATGTGCGAGCCGCCATAGCTCTTGCGCAGGGTCACAGTCACTTTGGGCACGGTGGCTTCGCCGTAGGCGTAAAGCAGTTTAGCGCCATGGAGAATTACGCCGTTGTATTCCTGGCCGGTGCCGGGGAGGAAGCCCGGAACGTCGACGAGCGAAACGATGGGGATGTTGAAGGCGTCGCAGAAGCGCACGAAGCGGGCTGCCTTGCGCGAAGCGTTGCTGTCGAGCACGCCGGCAAGGAACTTGGGCTGGTTGGCCACGATGCCCACCGAGCGGCCGTTGAAGCGGGCGAAGCCGATGATGATGTTCTTGGCATACTCGCGCTGGATTTCGAGGAACTCGCCGTTGTCGACGATGGCGCCGATCACCTGGTACATGTCGTAGGGGCGGTTGGGGCTTTCGGGCACGATTTCGTTGAGCATGTCCTCAGCGCGGTCGATGGGGTCGTTGCACTCAACAAGCGGAGCGTCCTCCAGGTTGTTCTGGGGGATGTAGGTCATGAGCTTGCGGATGATCTGGATGGCGTGCTCGCCGTCCTCGGCAGCGAAGTGGCAAACGCCGCTCTTCTGCGAGTGCACGGTGGCGCCGCCGAGGTCCTCCTGGCTTACGTCTTCGCCGGTGACGGTTTTCACAACCTTCGGGCCGGTGAGGAACATGTAGCTTATGCTCTTAGCCATGATGGTGAAGTCGGTGAGGGCGGGGGAGTAGACCGCGCCGCCGGCGCAGGGGCCGAGGATGGCCGAAATCTGGGGAATCACGCCCGACGCGAGGATGTTGCGCTGGAAGATTTCGGCATAGCCTGCGAGGGCGTTGATGCCTTCCTG
>CAYUFQ010000162.1:0-3890 GCA_964444045.1 uncultured Bacteroides sp. | reverse complement strand
CGCGGGTGGGGGTGATGATTTCAATGCCGGGGGCGAGAATCTGGAATGTGAGGTCGAAGCGCACCTGGTCATTGCCGGCTCCGGTAGATCCGTGGGCCACGCAGTGGGCGCCGATTTCCTTGGCATAACGGATTATGCCGAGGGCCTGAAACATGCGCTCGGAGCTGACGGAAATGGGGTAGGTGCCATTGCGGAGCACGTTGCCATACACCATGTAGCGTATGCTCTTGTCGTAATACTCTTGGGTTATGTCGAGCGTGGCATGGCTCTTGGCGCCGAGGGCATAGGCGCGCTTCTCGACCGCGGCCAGCTCCTCGGCCGTGAAGCCGCCGGTGTTGGCGATGGCGGTGTGGACTTCATATCCGAGTTCGTCCGACAGGTATTTGACGGCGAACGAAGTGTCGAGGCCGCCGCTGAATGCCAGCAATACTTTCTTTTTCTCTTCCATTATTTCAAGTTAAATAGTTTTGCTAATTTGTGTTTGAAGTGCATCCAGTAGGGGTTGAAGCGCCCCTCCTTTGGCATGGGCTGCCTGGGGTCGTAGAGCATGCCGGTGCACAGACACATCCGGCGGTTGTTGCGCTGCAGAATGTCGTAGTTGACGCAGCCTTCGCAGCCCTTCCAGAACTCATCGTCGTCGGTCAGTTCGGAAAAGGTGACGGGCTTGTAGCCCATGCGCGAGTTGAGTTTCATCACCGGCAGCGACGTGGTGATGCTGAAAATCTTGGCGTAGGGAAAGCGCTGGCGCGCCAGCTCGAAGGTTTTTTCCTTGATGCGTGCCGCCAGGCCGAGGTGCCGGTAGTCGGGGTCGACAATCAGACCCGAGGTGGCCACGTAGTCGCCATGGCCCCAACACTCTATGTAGCTGAATCCCACGAGCTTGTCGCCGTCGAGAGCCACTACTGCCTTGCCTCCCGTAATCTTTGCCGATATGTATTCGTTGCTGCGGCGGGCAATGCCGGTGCCGCGCTGAAGGGCGGACTCATATATGAGGTTGCATATCCGTTCGGCGTGGGTGGCATGTTCGGGCAGCGCGAACACCACAGAGATATTTTTTTCTCCCATTAGCTCAGTTTAATTGCGAAAAATGACCGTATTATGATTACAAATATCCCCACAAAGTTACCTAAATCCGACGAAATCTGCAAACTTTTTTTGCGGGCCGTAGGCTGAGCTTCCGAAAAATTCCGTAACTTTGTGGTGAAGAAGATAAGCTATGGAGATACTTTACGAAGATAATCATCTTATAATAGTCAATAAACAGGCCGGCGAGATAGTGCAGGGCGACAAGTCGGGCGACGAGCCTCTGCTTGAGCGCGTCAGGCAGTATATAAAGGAAAAGTATGCCAAGCCGGGCAACGTGTTTTGCGGACTGGTCCACCGGCTCGACCGGCCTGTGGCCGGGGCGGTGGTGTTTGCCAAGACGTCGAAGGCGCTGTCGCGCATGTGCGAGCTCTTCAGGCTCGGCGGAGTGAAAAAGACCTATTGGGCCATTACCCGCAACGAGCCGCCGCAGCCTCAGGGGCATCTGACGCATTGGATCACCACCGTTGAGCGGACCAACAAGAGCACGGCGCATGCCGCACCGGTGGCCGGAGCCAAAGAGGCGCGCCTGAGCTACCGGCTGATTGGCCGGAGCGACCGCTACTATCTGCTGGAGGTTGCTCTCGAAACCGGTCGCAAGCATCAGATAAGGGCGCAGCTGGCGGCGATAGGGTGTCCGGTCAGGGGCGACCTGAAGTATGGCGACAAACGAAGCAACCCCGACGGCGGCATATCGTTGATGGCCCGGCGCGTAGAGTTCGTTCACCCGGTGAGCGGAAAGCCGGTTGAGGTCACGGCGCCGGTGCCTGCCGCCGACGCCCTGTGGAGGGCGTTGGAGGAGAAAGTGGAGAGTGGAGAGTGAAGAGTGAAGAGTGAAGAGTGGAGAGTTCAGAGTGGAGAGTGGAGAGTGGAGAGTGAAGAGTGAAATTGATTGATTGAAAGGAGATATGAAGATTGTTTTTTTCGGCACTCCGGAATTTGCCGTCGAGAGCCTTGACGCGATAATAAAGGCGGGCCATGAGGTGGCCGCCGTGGTTACTGCAACCGACAAGCCGGCCGGCCGTGGCCACAGGCTGCTGCCGTCGGCGGTGAAGGAATATGCCGTTGCAAGGGGCCTGGAGGTGCTCCAGCCCGAGCGGCTCAAGGATCCCGATTTCCTGGCCCGTCTGCGCGAAATCGGCGCCGACATATTCGTGGTCATTGCGTTCCGCATGATGCCCGAGCAGGTGTGGGCCATGCCTCCGATGGGCACCTTCAACCTGCATGCCTCGCTGTTGCCGCGTTTTCGCGGCGCCGCGCCGATAAACCGGGCCGTGATGCAGGGCGAGACCCGCACCGGAGTCACCACCTTCCTGCTCAAGCATGAAATTGACACGGGCGACATTCTGCGTCAGGAGGCCATTGAAATCGGCCCTGACGAAAACGTCGGTTCGGTCCACGACAGGCTGATGCACCTCGGCGCGCGCGTAACCGTCGACACCCTGGCCGACCTTGAGGCCGGCACTGCAAAACCCCGCCGGCAAGATGACTGCGAGGCCAGTGCCGCGCCCAAGATATTCAAGGAAGATTGCCGGCTTGACCGGACCATGACGGCCGAACAGGCAAGGAATCATATCAGAGGCCTGTCGCCATATCCCGCGGCCTGGACCGATGAACTCCACGGACTGACAATGAAGGTGTTTGCCGCAAAACATGCGGCCGACCGAAAGCCCGGCCATCTCTACATGGACTTTGCCGACGGCGCCCTGGAGCTGACCGAAGTGCAGCCTGCCGGCAAGAAGCGCATGAGCGGCGAAGACTTCATGCGCGGGCTGCGATGATTTGGCACGCTATTTGCTGTTCTAAACATGTTAACGCATATGATTGTTATATTAGCATGGAAATAAAACTTACTGAAGAACTGAAAAACATACTGCAGGAATCTGTGAATATCGCGTCGCGCTGCCGCAGCAGGCGCATCATGCCCGAACACCTGCTCGTGGCCCTGCTTTCGTCGCCCGACGGCTCTTGTGCCGCGGCCGTCGACAAGGCTGCCGGCATATCCGGCTTTGCACATAGCTATGCCGAGCGCCTGATGACCGAGGGCTATAATCCCGCGGTAGAACTGACCGATACCCCGGTGGCCGCCGCCATAAGCGAGCGCCTTGTAAAGCTGTCGGCTCTCGAGGCCCGCATGCTCCGCAGCAGCTACGTCGACCCCACTCACCTGCTGCTGGCCATATTCCACAATTCCGAGGTGGGCATAATGAGTTTCATGGCGCCGCTGCGTCAGGCAGGCGTTACTTACGAGAACCTGTTCGGCATAGTCAGCGGCAACGACGGGCCGCAGATGGGTGCCGGATTTACCGGCGATGACGACGATGACGACGAAATGCCTTCGGAGGCTCAGGACTCCGACTCCTCCTCATCATCCTCGGCCGGCGCTTCAAAGCAGGCTTCGTCCGGGGCCAAGAAAGGCAAGGATACGCCGATGCTCGACAAGTTCGGCATCGACATGACCCGTCAGGCCGCCGAAGGGAAACTCGACCCCGTGGTGGGCCGCGAGGTTGAAATCGAGCGCGTGGCGCAGATTCTGAGCCGCCGCAAAAAGAACAATCCCGTGCTCATCGGCGAGCCCGGAGTGGGCAAGAGCGCCATAGTGGAGGGCCTGGCCCTGCGCATAGTGCAGAGAAACGTGTCGCGCGTGTTGTTCGACAAGCGCGTAATCGCTCTCGACATGGCTTCGCTCGTGGCCGGCACCAAATATCGCGGCCAGTTTGAGGAGCGCGTCAAGGCCATCCTCACCGAGCTGAGTAAGAACAAAGATATCATTCTGTTTATCGACGAGCTTCACACCATAGTCGGCG
>CAYUFQ010000161.1:0-3928 GCA_964444045.1 uncultured Bacteroides sp. | reverse complement strand
TTGCCCCAACGGTGTTTGAGACCGTCGCGTCTACCGATTCCGCCATCCGGGCGTTTTCACACTGCAAATTTAGGCGTTTTTCGCGACATTTGCAACTAAAATTTCATCTCCATCGCTTTTTGTCGTATCTTTGCGTTCTGAAACCGGTTCATCCCACCCGATATTCTCTTTGAGTCATGACCCCATCAAATATCCTCCCCGCAGGCCGTTCTGAAAGCCGCAAAGCATCACCCGGCTACGCGATGTTTCTCCCACTGATTCTGATGATTGCCGCAATAGCGGCAAGCGCCCTCTCATATTCCGATGCTAAGCGCGCCATTGCCGACGACCTGAACGACGCGATGATTGCGCTGGCCGACGAAAACCGCGAGCTATGGACCCGGCAGGATACCATCGCCGCCCTGCGCCAGATGCAGGCAACCACCAGCATGCCGATGATTTATCAGGCAAAGGACGTGGAGTTCCGTAACGCCTCGCTGAAAAACAACGCGTATTTCACCATCGCCCTGGTTGGCGGGGCCGACGCATTGCCGCCGCTGAGAGGCCACTCCATAACCTCTGACTCAATCGTGATTGTGCCCGAAACGTCGGCCGACGGACTTGCCATACGCATTCAAGGCTTTGCCGACTGCTCCGTGGCATCGGTGTTCGCGGCCGCCGACCGCACGTTGCCCGGAATTCTCCTTACCCTCTCCGTCCTATCGTCGGCAACCCTCTTAGCCCTGAAAAGGAAACGCCTGCCGGCCGAGGCGCGTCCCGGCCTGGCCATCGACGGGGCCAGACTCACCCCGATGCAACGTCAGTTCACCCTGATGCTCCTCGAGGCTCCGGGCATGAGGGTCGACAAAGCGACCATATGCACCGCCCTCTGGGGCAACAAAACCAACGCCGAAGAGTCGCTCTACACCCTTGTGCGCCGCACCAAGGCCGCCCTTGCCCACACGGGCATCGAAATTGTCTGCAATCGCGGCGACTCTTACGGGCTGCGCATAAACGGCTGACCTCCAGCCGTGTCAGAATTTGTCAGACAAATGTCAGACAAATTTCTCGTTCTGATTGAAGCTTTTTCGCTTGCTTTGCAAAAAATTTATTTTCAGCAGCATGAAAAAGCTAATCATCATTATCGCGTCGGCCATGCCCCTGCAGGCCATCTCCGGGCCTGATGCACCGGCCGACTCTCTCGCCCGTGAACTCCAGGAAATAGTTGTGACCGCCAGGCAGCCGGCCACCACACTCGCCGGCACCGCCCTGATATCCACCATCGCCGGCTCCGCGCTCGAACACATCGGCACGGCGCTCGACCTGCTCGGGCAGCTGCCGATGATAAGCGTGGCCGCCGACGGCGCCGTCAGCGTAACCGGCAAGGGCACTCCCGAAATCTACATCGACGGCCGGCCCGTACGCTCCGACGATGAGCTGAAAACGCTCCGGTCCGGCAACGTAGGGCGCGTCGAGCTCGAACTGGCCCCCGGCGCCATGTATGCAAGCGATGTAAAAGCCGTATTGAAAATCACCACGCGCCATAACTTCATCAGCGGGCTGTCGGTCACCGACCGCGGCGAAATCACCGCACGCAGAAAATGGTCGGCAAACGATATGCTCGACATCAACTACCGCTCCCGGGCATGGGACTTCTTTGCCTCCGGCATTATTGCCCGCAACAACAGCCTGATTAAAGGCACCACCGTCAACACCCTCACCGCCGGCCCCGGCAAGGGGACCGTGGTGGGCAGCTCCCAGCGCAAAAGCTACCCGTCGGTCAACGCCGTAGTCAAGGCCGGCTTCAACCACTCGGCCCCCGGCCGGTCATTCGGCGGATACTACCGATATAATCCCGAGCGGGCAGACTTCAGCAACGCCGGCGAGGAATGGCTCGACGACGCACCCCGCATCCGCCGCGAAATACGCACCGGCATACGCGCCCGCAGCCATCGCGCCTCCGTCTACTACGACGTCTCCTTTGCCCCGCAGCACACGCTGCACTTCGACGGCGACTTCACCGCCTCACGCTCAACCGACAATGCCCTGACGTCGTACCCCGCCAACTCCCGGGCCGACGTCGCATCGTCCACCATACGCAAGTCGTCGCTATGGGCGGCTCAGCTCTATCTGTCGCTGCCGCTCGCCAAGGGCGCGCTCACCGTTGGCGCCGCGGGGTCACACACCCGCTCGGCCATCGGCTTCACCATGCTCAACCCCGAGGTCGGCGCCTACGTCCCCTCGCTGTCAACCGAAGCGAAACAGGCCAAGGCCGCTGCCTTCGCCTCATTCAGCCGCACGTTCGGAAACTTCAGCCTCCGCACCGGGATGAGATATGAATATACCCGCTATCGCTTCGCCGAAGACCAGACTGCCCGGCCCGACATGAGCAAAACCGGCGGCGACCTTTCGCCCGACATCGCCCTCAGTTACTCATGCAGCGGCAACGACGCCGCGCAGGTGAGCCTGAGCTACCGTATGACCCCCGTAAAGCCGCCATATGCCAGCCTGACCGGGAGCATCACCTACACTGGCATCCACGAACTCGAGGGCGGAAACCCCGCCCTGAAAGACGAGCGGCTTCACGACCTGCAGCTATTCGGCATGTGGCGCGACTTCATGCTGCAGGCCGACTTCACGCGGAGCATCGACAGCTACGCATTCGTCAAACGCATCTACCCGGCAAACTCCCTGCAGCTCATCATGCTCCCGGTCAACATCAACGTATCGGCGCTCGACGCATACCTCATATGGACGCGCCCGATAGCGGCATGGACCCCCACGGTCACCCTCGGACTCCACAAGCAGTGGCTCACCGTCGCCGGCACCGCCTGCAACCGCCCCATGCTCTCCTACTCCCTCGAAAACACCATTTCCCTGCCCAAAGACCTCCTCATCACCCTCAACGCAAGCGGCCACACCCGGGGAGACCTCCACACCAACCGTTTCGGCGCCACATGGTTCACCCTCGACGCCTCCGCAACCAAAACCTTCCTCAACAAATCGCTGCAGCTGAAACTGACCGCCACCGACATATTCAACACCCGCAATAACGACTGGACCATGCACACCTTCGGCATCAGCGTCGACAAGCGCCAGACCTACGACCTTCGCGGCATCTCACTCGCCGTCACCTACAGCTTCCAACCCCGCAAAAGCACCTACAAAGGCCGCGACGCCGCCGCCTCCGAACTCAACCGCCTCTAACCCGTCCCCAAACCAATTGGAGGGAACTCCATTCTGCCATTTATTACGTGGATTGTAACTGTTGTCAGAGGTCGAAGTAGACGTCGAAGCCGGAGATTTGGGCCCGGTATTTATACTTGCGCGACCAGTCCGGCGCGTAGTCGAGCGGACGCGCGTTTGACTCGATGAGGGCAGCGAAGAAATCATCTCCAAAGTAGAGCATATATTTTCCCTGCGTCTTTATCAGCACAACCTTAATCGCCGTCTGCCCGCCATTGAAGTCCGTTTCATACACCAGCAGCTTCCTCACGGGCACTACGCGGCCCGGATCATCGGGGTCGTCGGTCAATGAGGGTCTCCACTCCGATTTCATATTGAAATAACACGGATTGCCATAATATCCGCCTCCACGCTCCACCACGTAGGCATACTTCTCTGTCCACTTGGGCTGGTCATACAACCGTCGCGCCGAATCCATGACCCGGTAGACCTTCAAATGCTCCGTCTTTGTCCGTCCGCCATAGGTGGCTACAGGCAGGTCAACATAATACTGCCCTTCGTCAACTACCAGACGGCCCACCGACTGATGGATACCGCCCTCGCCGTTGTCGCTATACAGAAACACGGTTTCACCCTTTGCCGCAAACGCAACAAACAAAACCACCAGCAACTGAACAATTCTATTCATCACAAACCAAGCTAAAAAAATTGCAAAAATCTGACTTCTCTCCACTCCTCCACTGCTCCACTCCTCCACTCCTCC
>CAYUFQ010000160.1:0-3938 GCA_964444045.1 uncultured Bacteroides sp. | reverse complement strand
ACGACGACCAGCACGGCACCGCCATCATCTCGGCCGCCGCCCTGCTCAACGCCCTTGAGCTGCAAGGCAAGCGGATTGAAGACGTGCGCCTGGTGGTTAACGGCGCCGGCGCGGCGGCAGTGAGCTGCACAAGGCTATACATCGCACTGGGCATCAGGCGGGAAAACGTGGTGATGTGCGACAGCAAGGGGGTCATCTCCGCCTCGCGCACCAATCTCACGGCCGAGAAGCGCGAGTTTGCCACCACCCGCCCCATATCCACCCTGGCCGAGGCAATGAAGGATGCCGACGTGTTTCTGGGCCTGTCGGTCAAAGATGTGGTCACCCCCGAAATGGTGCTCAGCATGGCTCCGCGACCCATCGTCTTCGCACTGGCCAATCCCGACCCCGAAATCGACTACAACGTGGCCGTGGCCACCCGCCCCGACCTCATTTTCGCCACCGGCCGCAGCGACTATCCCAATCAGATCAACAATGTGCTCGGCTTCCCCTACATATTCCGCGGAGCGCTTGACTGCGGCGCCTCGGAAATCAACGAGGCCATGAAGCTGGGCGCCGTCCACGCCATCGCATCGCTGGCCAAGGAGGCCGTGCCGCCGGTGGTCAATGCCGCCTACAACATAAGCAAGCTGGAGTTTGGCCGCGACTACATCCTGCCCAAACCGCTCGATCCGCGCCTGCTCACAACCGTGGCCCCCGCAGTGGCCCGTGCGGCGGCCGACAGCGGAGTGGCCCGCCGCCCCATCGCCGACTACGACGAGTATGCCGAGCGGCTGAGGCACCTGATGGGTGTGGACAACAAGATGCTGCGCCGCATCCACGAAGAAGCGCGTGCATCGGGCGGCAAGAAGCGGGTGGTGTTTGGCGAGGCCAACACCGACAATATGCTCCGGGCCGCCGCGGCCGCCTATGCCGAGGGGCTTTGCCAACCGATTCTGCTCGGCAACGAGGAGATGATTCAAAAGAGAGCCCGACGCCTCGGCCTCGACCTTGCGGGCCTGGAGATAGTGAACCTGCGCCACGACCGCGAGGCTCCGCGCCGCGAACGCTATGCCGCCGAGCTCACCGCTAAACTGCAACGCCAGGGCATGACCCACGCCATGGCTATGGAGAAGATGTTTACCCGCGACTATTTCGGCATGATGATGGTTGAGGCAGGCGATGCCGATGCCTTTATATCAGGCACATATTCATCGTCGCTGCAAAACCGCGACGTGGCCCGCGAAGTAATCGGCGTGCGCGAGCAGTTCGGCACTTTCGCATCAATGCACATCATCAACACCCGCCGCGGCACTTACTTTCTGGCCGATACCGGCATCAACTCTCACATGACCGAAGACAGGCTCTACGACGTGGCCCGTCTGGCCCGCCATTCCGTTGAATATTTTGCCCACAACCCCGTCATGGCCATGATAAGCTGCAGCAACTTCGGCTCAAGCAGCGAGCCTGAGGCCAAGATGATTGCGCGAGTGGTAGAGCGGCTGCACCAGGATGAACCGGATATGCTGGTTGACGGCGAGATGCAGATTCAGAATGCGTTCAATTCGCGCCTGCGCGACTCCAACTACCCCTTCTCCAAGCTGAAAGGCCATGAGGTGAACACCCTCATCTTCCCCAACCTCACGGCAGCCAACTCGGCCTATCGCCTGCTGCTTGAAATGGGCGTGGGCGACGCCATCGGCCCGATTCAGATTGGCCTGAAGAAGCCCGTTCACTTCATCAGCGTCGATGCCGCCGTGCGCGACATAATCAACGTGGTGGCCATCGCCGTTATCGACGCCCGGGGAAACGACGCCCGCTAAGAGAACTAAATCAACCGTAAAGGTGTTTCAGTTATATACTGACATATAACCGAAACACCTTTATTGTATACTATTATGAAACACAAACAGAACGCGGCCACAGTGGCCAACCAACAGCAGCACCCCGGCGCAGGCTACACCATGGGAAGAGACCAGGAGCAAGACCGGCGCCTCGAAAAGCAATACACCCGCAGCCTGAACAACAATCCGCGAAGCGACAGCAATCAGGTGTGAAAAGTGGAGAGTGGATTAGACCTGATTTATTTGATGACGGTGACGCGGATTTTGCGGTTTTTCACCTTGGCGGCGCAGAGGGCGGCAGCCACCTGTGCAGCCTCGTCGGCCGGAACGGCAACGAGGGCGCGATGGTCATGCAAGGCAATCAGGCCGATTTGATTGGCCGAGAGCCCGCCGGGGCCTGTCAGAGCGCCGACAATGTCGCCCTTCGACAGTTTTTCGCGCCTGCCGGCATGGAAATAAAGTGTTGCCGACCGACGGGGCCAACCGCTCGGCTCCACTCCGGCCTCAAACTCCTGTTCAGGTCCCTCCTCTCCGGGAGCAAGAATGAAATATGCCTCACCGGCGGCACCCATGCGGGCGGCGCGGCCGTTGCGATGCACCCGGGTTTCGGGCGACGGCGGCATATGGTAATGCACCACCGAACGCACCTGCGGTATGTCAAGACCGCGGGCTGCGAGGTCGGTGGCCACCATTATCGGCGAGGTGCCGTTGGTGAAAAGGTCAACGGCCGTCTCGCGGTCGTGCTGGTCGAGCGCGCCATGATAAAGCACCACCGGAAATCCGGCCTTTTTCAGGAAGTCAAACACCCGTTCGGCGCTTTCCCGATGGTTCACGAACACGATTGCACGCTCCTGCGGAAGCCGCAACAGCAGCGACTTCAAAGTCTGCAACTTATCAGCCTCGGGCGACTGCACGGAATATTCACTGATTTGAGGCGCAGCCGCACCGTCGGCCGAAAAATCGAGCATGAGCGGCTCGTCGGCGCCAAGCCAATCGGGCAGGTCGTCGAGCCTGGTTGCCGAAGTGAGCACCACGAGCTGCGGACGTCGCACCTTGCGCACAATGCGGCGCATCTCGTCCTGAAATCCGAGTTCGAGCGATTTGTCGTATTCATCGACCACAATCACCTTCACCGCAAAAAGGTCGAGCCGGCCGCGGGCAATATGGTCGAGTATGCGGCCGGGGGTGCCCACAACCACGTCGGGCGTGGCACCCTCGAGCGAGCGGGTTTCGTCGAGCACGCTATGGCCGCCGTAGAGCGCCGTGACGCGCAGTTTCGGAGCCAGCGCCGACAGCACCTTGGCAGTTTGCAGCGTCAGTTCGCGCGTTGGCGATATAACCAGGGCCTCCACCCGGTCAGTGCCCCCCTTAACCCTTTTGAGCAGCGGCAGGGCAAAGGCCAGAGTCTTGCCCGAGCCGGTGGGAGCCACCGCCGTCACCGACCTGAGCGCGGCCGGCAGGGCGGCCATTTTGCTCTGTAACGGAGTGAGCGACTCGATATGGAGCCGCTCACGCGCGTTTGCAATTATTTCTTTTATTTCCACTGAAAAAGATAATCAATAAGTAAAAGTGCCGTGCGGACCGGCCACGGTGAGGCGCGGCATGCCTTCGGCGGCTTTTTCCACCCGGCCTATAATCTGAGCCGGAATGCCGAAGCGGGCGGCGGTGTCGATAACCGTCTGCGCATCTTCGGGGGCAACATAGATTTCGAGGCGGGTGCCCATGTTGAACACCTTGTACATCTCGGCCCAGTCGGTGCCGCTCTCCTTCTGAATGAGGTTGAACAGCGGCGGAATCGGCAGCAGATTATCCTTACCCACACGCAGACCGGGAGCAAGGAAATGGAGAATCTTGGTCTGCGCGCCGCCCGAGCAGTGAATCATCCCCTTGATGCGCGGACGCATCTGGTCGAGCAACGCCTTGACCACCGGGGCATAGGTGCGTGTGGGCGACAGCACCAGCTTGCCGGCATCTACGCCGGCCACTTCGGTGGGGTCGGTCAGACGCACACTTCCGCTATAAACCAGCTCGGAGGGAGTGGCTGCATCGAAGCTCTCGGGATATTTGCCGGCCAGATACCGGGCAAACACATCATGGCGGGCCGAGGTGAGGCCG
>CAYUFQ010000159.1:0-3953 GCA_964444045.1 uncultured Bacteroides sp. | reverse complement strand
GGCAGTGGCCTGCTCCCAGCTAACGCCCACCACGGGGTGGTCGTTATAGAGGCCGTTTGAGAAGTAAAGGCGGGTATAAGGTTCGTTGTAGGCGTTTTCGAAGTCGTTGATCCAGGCGGTGGTGTCGGGATACACGTTGACTATGTAGGTGTTGAGGAAGTCATAGTCGCCGGTGAGCTCGCGGGTGATGGTCTGGCGCACGATTTCGCCTTCGTCGTTAACGTAGGCGGTGTCTTTGCTTATCATCGGGCGGGTGTTGTCGACCGGGCGGTCGGTGTTGTAGTCGCGGCGCGATGCGTCCAGGCGGTTGCGGCGCTTGGCGGCCTCGGTGTGGTTAAAGGTCTCGTAGCGATAGTTCATCTGGGTGTCGTCGAGCTCTTTCACTCCGGTAATCGGGTTCACGCGATACACGCTTTCGATGGCGCGCAGTTCATCCTCGTTGGGGTTGCGCCACGGAATCGGTTTGCTCCAGTTCAGATAGGGGCCGATGGGGTTGCCTTCTTTATCTTCTTCGATGCGGAATTCTTCGTTGCCGCCATAGGCCGGGTCGGCCAGGCGTTCGCGGATAATCGAGTCGCGCACCCAGAATACGAACTGTTTGTATTTCGCGTTGGTGATTTCGGTCTCGTCCATCCAGAACGACTCTACGGAGATGCCGCGCGAGTCGGCCTTGATGCCGCGCAGCGAGTCGGGTTTCGACACGCCGCTCTGAATCGAGCCGCGCTCAACCAGCACCATGCCGTAGGGCGTGGGCTCGCTCCATGAGGTGGCGCCCACTCCGGTCACTTCGCCGCCGGCGCGTCCGGAGGCCGATCCCGCACATGAGCTGAGAGCACCCGCAAGAGTGCCTGCGGTCACTGCTGCCAGAATCAATGAGGTTGCTTTTTTCATGTATCCTTATGCTGTGTTTTCTTTTTGTCTGACTGGTTGTTTTTCTCGTATGCGTGTCACATCACCCTGATGCTTTTGTGCTTGTTGCGGTTCTTCTCGCCGAAGTTGAGTTTCAGGCTGTAGCCCACCCACACTTCGTGACTGCCCGACGACGCGCGCATGATGGCCGACGTTGCGTAGTCATAGCTGTAGCCGAGGGTAAAGCCCTTGAGCTGAGCCTCCAGCAGCAGCGAAACGGCGTCGCCCGTGCGGTAGCCGATGCCTGCGGTGAGGAATTTCTTCCACCTAAGCCTGGCGGTTACGTCGGCCTGTGCCGTGGCGAAGTCGGTGCGCACCATCAGAGAGGGTAACACTTCTAATAACGTGTTTTTAATCGGAATATTGCTCTCGGCCGTAAAATAAAGGTTGCGGCGGAACTGAAACTCGAAGTTTTGCTCTTCTTCGCCCGACGTGCCCTGGCTGCCTTCGCGTCTCATGGTGATGGCCGGAGAGAGCAGGTGGGAGCATGCCAGGCCGAGGTCGAACCATTTGTGGGTGTAGCCGAGGCCTACGGCCAGGTCGAGATGATTGCCCGTTATGTCGTAGGTGGGAATGGCTTCGTCGGTGCCTTCGTGATAGTCGTCATCGTCGGGAATGAACACCTTGGAGCCTTTAAACGTCTGAGTGAGATACCCCGCCTGCAGGCCTGCCGTCAGGTAGCCTTTGCCGAGCTTCTGCCTGGCCGATAGCTGCAGGTTGATGCCCAGGGTGGAATAAAGGCCCTCGGAGCCCTGGAGCATGGTGACGCCCGCACCCCAGCGGCGGTTGAACACCTTGAACGGAATGTCGCCCGACGCCATGAAGTTGCGCGGCGCGTTGTCAATGCCTACCCACTGCATGCGCGAGCCCACTCTGATGCGGAGCAGGTCGGTGGCGCCTGCGGCGGCAGGGTTGATAAGCGACGGCGCCTGAAAATACTGGGTCAGCGAGGGGTCGGTCTGGCCCTTCGCTCCGAAACAGATGCCCGCCACGAGCGCGAGCAATACGTACAGGTGTCGGATCGTGTTATTCAAAATAGAAGGTAAGCACTATCATTTTTGACGATACGCGGTCGAGCGCGTTGGTATATTTCATCGTAATGGGGTCGTCGTCGAGGTCGGGGCGGTCGTGGCGGAGCACGTCGGCCAGGCCGATGCAGAATTTCACTTCGGGTATGAACTTGAAGTAGGGGAAGTAGGTGTCGAGGCCGAATCCCACGGTGAGGAACGTGTCGAACTTCTTCAGGTGCAGCAGCTCCGACGAGCGCCGCTTGCCTACGTCGAGCGTGGGCATGGCGCCAACTGTCAGATACGGGCGTATGTTGCGGTAGCGCAGGGCCGAGAATTTCAGGTCAATGGGCAGCACGAGCAGCGTCGACTTGATGTTCTGGCGCTCGGTGGCGCCATTGGTAGCGTCGAGGAAGTCAACCACTTTGTTGCCGAACCATATGCCGGGCGACAGGCGCACGTTGAAGTGCGTGCCCAGCCGGAAGTCAATCAGGCCGTTGACGCAGAAGCCCGGGCTGAGCCCTGGCTGCTCGGCAAACCACACTTCGCCGTCGGCCGTGGCTATGGCGTTGTTGGTGAATTGCAGATTCTGCATGTGCATGCCCACGCTGAAGCCCAGATGCCAGGCCTTGAGGTCGGCATACGGGCGGTTGAGCAGCTTGTCGTTGAACTGCTTGCCATGACCTATGAGGCCGCACAGCATCACCGCGAACAATATTACGCAACGGTTTTTCACACTAAATCAACGCAACCTCCCCCGGGTTTATTGCCCCGGTGGGCCGAAAACGTCGAGGGAGCCGGCTGCGGCAATCTGTAATCGCGCGGTCGGCTCCCGGGGTGTGAGTGCGGTGTGGGGTCAGTCTTCGAGGTAGTAGACTATGGTCGACACCACCCGCACCTTCTTTATTTGCGGCGTGGATTCGTCGGTTGACTCGATTGAGAACTGACCCTGATAGGCCGTGTTGATTTTGCCCACCTTGCTGTCGCTGTCATTGGCGAACTGGTCGGCGGCGGCGCGGGCGTTTTTGGTCGCCTCGGCAATCATTTCGGGCTTGATGCTGTTGAGGTCGGTAAACTGATAGCTTACGTAGTTGCTGTTGACTGCCACTCCCTTGGTGAAGAGTTCGCTCGTGCGGTCAAGCAGCTCGCGCACCTTGTCCACCTTGTTTGACGACACGGTGATGCTGACGCTCAGGTTATATTGATATTTGGCGCGGTCGCCGCCGTAGTAGTTGCCGTCGGCATTGTAGAGGTCAGGCGGGTTCACGGTGATTTCCTTGCGGTCAATGCCGTTGTCGGTCAGGAATTTGACCACTATGGCATTGTTTTCGGTCATATGATTGTAGAGTGCGGTGAGGTCGTTGCCGGCAATGGAGTAGCTCATGGGCCAGGTAACGTAGTTGGCCTCGACGGTGCGTTCGGCCAGGCCGCGCACCGACACCACTCTGTCGCGGAACGCGAAGTTGTCGATGCCCCCTTTGATGAAGAGGCCCAGAATGCATAGCCCTGCGCTTATCAGGGCAGCGCCTATGATTGATGATTTGTTCATGTGGATGGGTGAGGTTGGGGAAATGTTGGTTTGTCGGGTCAGAACAGGGTGGGTGACTCGCCGGCGGCGGGTGGGGTGGCGCCGAGGTGGGTGTAGGCCAGCGGGGTGACCTGCCGGCCTCTCGGAGTGCGGGCAATGAAGCCCTCCTTGATGAGGAAAGGCTCGTAGACCTCTTCCACCGTGCCCGGCTCTTCGCCTATGGCGGTGGCTATGGTGGTGAGGCCCACCGGGCCGCCGCCGAATTTGTCGATGACGGTGCGCAGCAGCTTGTTGTCAATTTCGTCGAGGCCGTAGCGGTCAATGTTGAGCGCCTCGAGGGCATAGCGGGCAATTTCGGTGGTGATTTCGCCCGAGCCTTTCACCTGGGCGAAATCGCGCACGCGGCGCAGCAGGGAGTTGGCTATACGCGGAGTGCCGCGGCTGCGCAGGGCTATTTCGCGGGCGGCGCTTTCCGAGCATTTCACCTTGAGCAGACGGGTCGAGCGCAT
>CAYUFQ010000158.1:0-3959 GCA_964444045.1 uncultured Bacteroides sp. | reverse complement strand
ATGCTATACAACATATTTTCATCAACCCCCTACCCCTCAGCCCTTTGCAATTTTTTACTTTAACATATTTTAACATCAGATTCTGCGGCCACACATGTTCCTCCGATGAAAAATCACGCATTACGGGTCAGCTGATGCGGGCCCAATCCATGGTGCGGTCGTAGAGGCGCGACAGGGTGATGCGCACCGAAGGATGTGCGGCCAACGTCGGGTCAGCTTCAAGGAGCGCCATGGCCGAGGCACGCGCCTGCTCGAGAATTACGGTGTCGCTTACCAGCGAGGCCATTTTCAGGTCAATAGGCAGTCCGCTCTGCATGGTGCCCTCAATGTCGCCCGGACCGCGAAGCTTCATATCCTCCTCGGCAACCACGAACCCATCGGTGGTAGATGTCATCACCTCGAGCCGATGCCGGGTGTCGCGGCCTATATTGTGTTTCGACATCAGTATGCAGTAGCTCTGGTCGGCACCACGCCCCACCCTGCCGCGCAACTGATGAAGCTGGCTCAGACCAAAGCGCTCGGCATTTTCAATAAGCATAACCGAAGCATTGGGCACGTTAACCCCCACCTCTATCACCGTGGTGGCCACGAGGATATGAGCCTGACCGGAGGCAAAGAGCTCCATCTGGCGATCTTTTTCGGCCGGCTTCATGCGGCCATGCACCATGGCCACCCGAAATCCCTCGAACAGATGCGAAATGAAGTCATATCCATTTTGCAGCGACTTGAGGTCGAGCGTCTCGTTTTCGTCGATAAGCGGATAGACAATATAGGCCTGGCGCCCCATAAGCAACTGGCGATGAATACCGTCGTAGACCTTCTGCCGACCGTCGTCGAAGCGCAGCAGAGTCGTCACCGGCTTGCGGCCGGGAGGCAACTCATCGATAATGCTCACATCAAGGTCGCCATAAACGGTCATGGCCAGAGTGCGCGGAATGGGAGTAGCGGTCATGACAAGCACATGAGGCGCGATTTCAGCCTTTTGCCACAGACGGGCACGCTGGGCCACGCCAAACCGGTGCTGCTCATCAATAACCACATAGCCCAACCGGGCAAACTGCACATTATCTTCAATAACGGCATGGGTGCCTATGAGAATATTGAGCGAGCCGTCGAGGAGCTGGCGATGAATCTCGTCGCGCTCGCGCTTAGGGGTAGACCCGGTGAGCAGCTTCACGTTCACGCCCACCTGCCCGGCCAGCTGCGAAATCGATTCATAATGCTGAGTAGCCAATATTTCGGTCGGAGCCATCATGCAGGCCTGGCAACCGTTGTCGAGCGCAATCAGCATGGTAAGGAGCGCCACGAGAGTCTTTCCCGAACCGACGTCGCCCTGAAGCAGGCGATTCATCTGCCGGCCGGTGTTCATGTCGCCTCTTATTTCCTTGATTACTCGCTTCTGAGCGCCCGTCAGTTCGAAAGGCATACATTCGGAATAGAAGCGATTGAAAAAATCGCCCACCTTGGTGAAGCAATGCCCCCGCAAAGCCGCCTTACGGTTCATGCCGTAACGGAGTATGTTCAGTTCCAGAAAAAACAGCTCCTCAAACTTGATACGATAACGGGCACGCTCGAGTTCAAGCATATTTTTCGGCCGGTGAATGACATTCACCGCCTCAGAGCGGCCCATCAGACGACGCTCGCGCACAACCTCCCCGGGCAGAATCTCAGGCATGGAAACGCCCGCCTGCAGGGCAGTGAGCATCCAGGTGTGCATCTGACGCGAAGTGACGCCGTGCGAACGCAGCCCCTCGGTAAGCGGATAAACTCCGCGCAGGCCCTTATGAGCCTCGGCGGTGACTTCGGTGTCGAGCTCGGGATGTACGAGCTGCCAACGGTTATTATATATGGTAGGCTTACCGAAGAGCACGTAGGTGGTGTCGGGGTTGAGCGCCTTGGCAATCGACTTGACCTGACGGAACCACACCACCTCCATCACTCCGGTGCCGTCGGTAAACAGCGCCACAAGGCGCGCCTTCGCGCCCTCGCCCTGCACAGACGAAGTGACAAACCGCCCCTTCACCTGCACCATAGGCAAGTCGGCACCCCGCAGGTCGGAAATCCCGTAGACCTGCGACCGGTCAACATAGCCCGTGGGATAATGCTCGAGCAGCTCGCCAACAGTAGTGACGCCCAGTTCCTTGCGCAACAGGGCGGCACGCTGCGGGCCGATGCCCTTCAGATACATTATGTCAATCTGAGGCGTCACAGTAGAGCTCGGCTATTTTCAAATCAAGCGGCAAGGTGATTTTCAGGTTGCACGGGTCGCCGTCGACCAGCGCTATGTCAGTGAATCCGGCGGCCGACATTACCGAAGCATCATCCGTGAATCCGTCGCGCTCCGGAAGCTCATAGGCACGGCGCAGCATATCGGCGCGAAAGCCCTGCGGAGTCTGCACGGCGCGGAATTCCGCCCTGTTGACCGGACTGCCATCAACCCGCCTGAGCGAGTCGGTTACGGGCACCACGGGTATGGCCCCGTGATGGCTTGCGCACGCATCCACCACCCGGCGAATCATCGCAGCCGACGGCAATGGCCTGGCGCCATCGTGAACCAGAATAACGTCGGCCGGCTCGGCAGCACACGCCCGCAAAGCATTTTTCACCGACTGCCAGCGCGTGGCCCCCGGCGCGGCTATTATGGCTCCCGGAGGCGCCATATGCGCCCGGTCGGGGTCGATAACCATCACTGTAAGTGCCTCGGGAAGCGCTTCGGCAAGCCGCCTGGCGGCATGATGGACCACCGGCACCCCCCTGAGCAGACAAAACTGCTTGGGCAGGTCGGAGCCAAAGCGAGTGCCGCGGCCTCCGGCAGCTATAATATTGATTATCCGCATATTCGTCAAGAAGTCCATAGGTAAATAAAAAGAAAATCCGCAAGCATTGAAAAAACAATAACCTGCAGATTTTCAGAGTGTCCGAAATGAGACTCGAACTCACACGGCCTAATGGCCACTACCCCCTCAAAGTAGCGCGTCTACCAATTCCGCCATCCGGACAATAGATTGGAGCGAAAAACGGGACTCGAACCCGCGACCCCGACCTTGGCAAGGTCGTGCTCTACCAACTGAGCTATTTTCGCATCGTTCCTTTCGGTTTTGCGATTGCAAAGTTAGGTACTTTTTGCGAACTGACCAAATTTTTTTACCACATTTTTCAAAAAAAATCACAAATCACTGACCGACCACAAGTTACAAATCGCATTTTTTTTGCCGCATGAAGATTATTGCCATTGTCGGAGAAAAGTTGTAATTTTGCAAACACATAAGCCACAAGAAACAACACATATGAGATTACGCAACGCTTTCATATACATAGCATTATCGATAGCGGCCACCTGCTTTGCCACCGACAGGCTCATACCGGCCGGCTACTACAACGCCATCAACGGCAAATCGCAGTCGGCGCTCAAAACGGCGCTACACAACATCATCTACCCCCACACGGAGATAAGCAGTTACTCAAACCTGCCGCGCTATTTCGAGCACACCGACGTATATCCCAACAGCAACCGCTGGTGGGATATGTATAGCGACATTCCTTTCTATGCTCCCAGCTTCTCGGGCCTCAACCGCGAGCACTCGTTTCCGAAGAGCTGGTGGGGCGGACTTACCAACGTGCCGGCTTATATCGACCTCAACCATCTATATCCATCGGAGATGAAAGCCAACTCGGCCAAGAGCAACTATCCGCTCGGCATGGTTGACCGCACAAAAACCCCGAAATTCTCAAACGGCATCACCACAGTGGGCACCCCCGTCAGCGGCCAGGGTGGCGGCGCCGCCTTCGTGTTCGAGCCCGCCGACGAATACAAAGGCGACTTCGCCCGCACATACTTCTATATGGTCACCTGTTATCAAAACATGCAGTTCACCACCCTCTACATGCTGATCAACGGCTCCTACCCCACCCTCAACGCCTGGAGCCGCGACCTGCTGCTGAAATGGAACGCGCAAGAC
>CAYUFQ010000157.1:0-3984 GCA_964444045.1 uncultured Bacteroides sp. | reverse complement strand
ACGTTCAGGGCCTGCTCGAAAAACTCGGCCTGCCCTGGCACATTCTGCGCCTCTGCGGCGGCGACATGAGCTTCACCTCGGCCATCACCTTCGACTTCGAGGTGTGGAGCGGCGCGCAGAAGCGCTGGCTGGAAGTATCGTCGGTGTCGAACTTCGAAACCTATCAGGCCAACCGTCTGAAATGCCGCTACCGCACCGCCGACAAAAAGACCGCGCTATGCCACACGCTCAACGGCTCGGCCCTGGCCCTGCCGCGCATCATGGCCGCGCTGCTCGAAAACAACCAGACGCCCGAAGGCATCGTAGTGCCCGAATGTCTGCGCAAATACACCGGATTCGACATAATCAACTAATCTCCCACCTCCTTATTATTATTTAATGAAAAGAAATTGCTTTTTGATTGGCGCGCTGCTGCTGGGCCTCTCACCGGCACTGGCCGATAACGTGACAGTAGAAATCAGTCCGTCGACAGGCACCTTCTCCGAAACTTCGGGATGGAGCCAGAGCTGGACCTCCGCGTCAACCTCGCCGAGAGTGGTGCTCACGGCCAGCCGCAAGGACATGAAGGCCGACCCCGACGGCATAGGCATCGACATGAACGAGGGCACCGCCCACAGCTCTACCTACACCATATCCACCTCAGGGGCATGGCGCGTGGGCGGCTACACCTTCACCTTCAAAGGAAGCAGCGCCGACAACCCCACCACCATCACCGCCCCCGGACTGACCATGACGTCTGACGCCTCCACGAACCAGACGTTTGCCGTTACCGGCATCGAAGAGGGCGAGAACGCCTCGTTTACCCTCACCGGCAACAACATGGGCATATACGCCACCGACTTCAAGGTGACGCTGATACCCGTCGAGCCCGAACCGTTCGACGTAGTGACCGTCGACCTCACCACCGGCACCCTGTCGGGCGGCTCAAGCCTCTGGCGCAAACTCTGGAGCATGACCCCCGACGAAAACGGACGCCAGATTTTCCTCAGCTGCACCAATTCAACGAGCACCTCGGCCAGCAACCTCGGCGCCCAGGAAGGGGGCACCGGCATAGTGGTGCGCGAAGGCGCGGCCCACTCCAACGACCTGATAATAAGCTCGGCCGGCGCATGGCGAGTGAGCGGATTTGAAATGACCTTCATAGGCAACACCGCCGATAAGCCCGTAACCGTTTCATCCAACGGCCAGACGGCCACATCGAGCACCGACACCCCGCAGACCATCGCCGTCAGCAACCTCGGCTACGGCGAAGTGGCCAAAGTGAACTTCAGCGGCTCAAACGGCGGAGTGACCATCACCGACTTCAAGGTGCACGTAACCCCGATGAGCCCCGACAAGAGCGGCGTGCACGTGTTTGTCTACAACGGTTATCACCCCTACTCCACCTGCTACCGCATCCCCACCCTGGCCTACATTCCCGCCGGTCCGAAAAAGGGCCGCATACTGGCCGTTAACGACTTCCGCCCCTGCGGCATGGATATAGGCTACGGCGAGGTGGACCTTCACACCTCGGTTTCGAACGACGGCGGATATAACTGGACCTTCCCGGCCGACCCCGTCGATGCCGACGGCAACCACGTGGCCGACGGCGACGGCAAGGGCACTCCGGCAACCTCCAACAAAAACCGCGACTGCGGCTTCGGCGACCCGTCGATAGTGGCCGACCGCGAAACGGGCGAGCTGCTGATGCTCGGCGTGAGCGGCAGAGTGCCCATCGGCCAGACCACGCGCGAAATCCCCCAGGGCATCGCCATCTGGCGCAGCGCCGACGGCGGCGACACCTGGACCCCCTGGAAGGATATCACCGAAGATATTCTCGGCCAGCTCGACAACAACTGCAAATACGGCCGCATCGAAGGCCTGTTCTTCACCGCCGGCCGCCTGATTCAGAGCCGTTATATAAAGGCGGGCTCACATTATAGAGTATATGCCGTTGGCGGCGGCGTGGTGCAGGTCAACGCCTCGAGCCGCGACACCCAGTGCTGGGTGTTCTACTCCGACGACCTCGGCGACACATGGCACATTCTCGGCGACCCCTACAATCCGGCGCTCTCAACCGGCGGAGCCGAACCCAAATGCGAGGAGCTGCCCGACGGCTCGCTGCTCTACAGCGGCCGGACCAACGGCGGACGCAACTTCAACATATTCACCTACACCGACTATCCCACCGGCCAGGGCCACTGGGACGAAAACCATAAGTTCGGCTCGATGGTGAGCGGCGCCCCCGGCTGCGACGGCGACGCCATGGTGATACCCGTCCGCTCCAACCTCGACGGCTCAACAGCCTACCTGCTCATGCAAAGCATTCCGCTCAACCCATCGTCGCGCGTCAACGTCGGCATCAACTACAAAGTGCTCAACCAGGGCTACGACGACTTCGGCACGGTATCGGCCGTGGCCTCCGACTGGGACGGCACCTATCAGGTGTCGCGCCTCGGCTCGGCCTACTCATCGCTGACACTCCTTGCCGACGGCACCCTCGGCTTCATTTTCGAGGAAACCACCTACGGACGCGACTACACCGAGGTGTATCGCCGGCTCACGGTTGACCAGATTACCCACGGAGCCTACACTTACGACGCCGACGCCGACATGCAGACGGCCCTGCGCCTCACCCGCGAACTCGTGGAAGGCAAAACCGCCGCGGCCCAGACCCTCCACACCGGCCACCCCGAGCTGACCGAGGCCATGAACGCCGCCGCTAAGGCATTCCTCGAAAATCCCTCGCCCGAGGCCTACATCGCCTTTAACCGCGCACTGCGCGGCGTAGAGACCGGCAAGGAATGGGAGAGCGGCATCGACGAAATCACCGCCGCAAGCACAGACGACGCCCCCGTTTATGACCTGATGGGCCGCAGAGCGGAGAAAACCCTGCCGGGCCGCCTGTATATAACCGCCTCAGGCCGCAAATTCATAAAATAACCCCAACCGATATCCCCTCCCGACGGCCCGGGGGTGGCTGAACGCCGCCTGCCGGGCCGTCGACCACTCCGAGATGAAAGAATTGCCCGAAATCTACTCACGCGAGTTCTATCTCGCCGCCGGCGACGGCACGCCCGAACAGATGCTGCCGGTGGGGCGCGCCGTGGCGCGCTGCATCGAAGTGGCTACCGACCACGCCAACCTGCTCGGCGCGGGCTATGAACACCTGCGGCCTCTCGGCCTCTCGTGGGTGCTGAGCCGCATAGCGCTCGAAATGACCGACTATCCGAAAGTCAACGAAACGTACACGGTAGAAACCTGGGTTGACAGCCTGAACCGCGCCTTCTCCGACCGTTTCTTCCGCATCATCGACTGCCGCGGCAACGTGTGCGGCTACTCACGCTCAACGTGGGTAACCATCGACATCGAAAAGCGCACGCTCGGCGACCTGTCGCGCCTCGCATTGCTCAGCCAAGCCGTCACCGACGGCCCCGGCTGCCCCATCCGGCCCTGCGGACGCCACCGCCCGGTCAACGAAGCTGCCGCCACGACCAACCATACCTTCCGCTACAGCGACATCGACGCAAACCGCCATGTCAACACCGTGCGCTACGTAGAGCTGCTGCTCGACCGGTGGCCCATGGAGTTCCACGACGCCCACCGGGTGAAGCGCCTCGAAGTATCGTTCATGCGTGAATGTACATGCGGCGAACACGCCGCGCTCGCCCTCGAGCAAAGCGGCCTCACCGCCGAAGCCACCCTGCGCGTGGCCACCGAACCCCGCGTGCACTTTGCCCTTGCCTTCACCCCCGCCACCGGCCCCGAGTGAACCGCCACAAAGTTTTTTTTTCGCAATGATTTTCACGGCATAACACCTTAGCGACCAATGCATAAACAAATTTTTCAACAAAAATACGCTATTTTTATCGTCGAAATATTTGCACAATCCAAAAACTTGCCTTAACTTTGCACTCGCTAAGGCGCTGAAGAGTCAGAGCCGCGACAAAAGAGCTGCCTCTTTAGCTCAGTTGGCCAGAGCACGTGATTTGTAATCTCGGGGTC
>CAYUFQ010000156.1:3897-4023 GCA_964444045.1 uncultured Bacteroides sp. | reverse complement strand
CGAAGGGTTGCCTCTGTCTATTAGCCCCGGGTTGCGCACAGCGCTACCCGGGGACTGCGGGCCGCTTACATGGAATCTGATAAGATTCCCCCTTTGTGCTGGAGATGAATCTTTCAGATTCCTGAT
>CAYUFQ010000156.1:0-3797 GCA_964444045.1 uncultured Bacteroides sp. | reverse complement strand
TGATGCCGACAGATACCGGTGGTAGCGCTGCGCGCAACCACCGGCTAATAAAAAATAACCCTTCGGGTAAATGGAGGGCGGCTGGTCGATAACCCACGCTATCCGGAGGGTTGCCTCTGTCTATTAGCCCCGGGTTGCGCGCAGCGCTACCCGGGGACTACGTGCCGCTTACATGGAATCTGATAAGATTCCCCTTTGTGCTGGAGATGAATCTTTCAGATTCCTGATTGATGCCGACAGATACCGGTGGTAGCGCTGCGCGCAACCACCGGCTAATAAAAAAAATAACCCTTCGGGTAAGGGCGGTAAGGGCGGAATGAGATTTTTTTTGCAAGTGCGCGGATTTTTTTGTAATTTTACCTCGTGCATTGTCGCATTTTTCACACCTACAATTATTAGTAATTCAAATCAATAAACCACACACAAAAACACAATGAAAAAATCCCTACTTTTAGCTGCAATCGCAGCCCTCGCGGGATTCTCCTCGGCATCGCTCTCGGCAGAGACGGTCTACGAGAAGGTCACACCGACCGTGTCACTTGAGGAGATTACCGACGGAAATTACATCATTACCTGCCCCGCATTTGGCACGGTTATGGGCAATCTTGACCCTGAAAATCCAACAAACTACTTCCCCAAAGTTAATTTAGAAGGATTTGATGCTAATACCACCACCATCACTCCGAGCAAAGATTATGCTATCATAAACATCACAAAAGTCAGTGGTGGCTATTCCATAAAATATGGCGACCAATATCTCACACAAACCGCAATCAATCAGATTCTGTTGACTGAAACAGCACAAACAGCTACAATTGAATACGCCGACAATAAACTTAAAATCTTTATCAATCCAGAGCACTCTACTGTCGGGCCCTGCTATATCCAGTACAATAGCAATAACAGCGTTGAACGTTTCGCCAGCTATAAAACCGTTCAAAAGCCTATTACCCTGTTCAAGGAGGTGACAACCGTTGAGCCCGAACCGGACCCCGAACCGGATCCCGTTGAGCGGCCGGAGATTACTCCCGATGCTGACAAGGGCGAAGTGCTGGTTCACGTCGATAATGTCGACCACCTCACCGGCTCAATCACTACCGGCGGCACTGGATGGACATCAAAAACCACTCCCGCATTTGCCCTCGCCTTCGATAACAACTGTAGCTTTACTATGTCAGGCAACGGCGACCCCGTAATTGCAGCTAACAACGGCACAATCACCATCACATCTGCCGACCCTGCCTACTACGTAAGCGGCTACGTGTTCAGAGCCCTCAGCGCCGACGGCAATGAAATCACAGTCGAAGCCGTTGCCGAAGGAGGAGAACTGTGTGGCCCCGACGAATATGACTATTGCTTTGCTGAGGGGATAGAAGAAGGCACATCCGTCTACATCATCGCCAACGGCACCCAGATTACATTCTCTGACATCGACGTGATTCTCGCTCCCGTCACCGCCGAGCCCGAACCCGAACCTGCTCGCCATACCCTCACCGCAGGCGAAGGCGACAAGCTGGTCAACGTTCCGGCCCTCACCGACGGCACCCTCTCAGCCAACGGCAAAGTGTGGACCTCGAACACCACTCCCGCATTCACCATCTCTTTCGACGAAGGCAACAACCACCAGTTTGAAACCGCCGGCAGCTCATTAGCTCTTGTTTGCGGTAACAACTCCAGCCAGCACGCCACCCTTACCGTTGCTTCGGCCGACCCCGCCTACTTCGTTAGCGGCTACGTGTTCGAT
The DNA here is from genome assembly GCA_964444045.1 of uncultured Bacteroides sp. Lineage (GTDB taxonomy): Bacteria > Bacteroidota > Bacteroidia > Bacteroidales > Muribaculaceae > UBA3263. Next base: position 2,053 of record CAYUFQ010000156.1, on the reverse strand, counting down.
GCTACCGGCTACATGGGCGACGGCGTAGTAATCAACTTCGGCAAGGAGCCGTTCACCACCGATGGAACCACCAAATACGCATGGATTGATCCGATTGAAGAGGGCACTGCAGCCACTTTCACCGCCGCCCCCTCTGAAAACGCCTGGAAGAAAGCCATCCTCTCCAACATCGACGTGCGCTTCTCTCCCGCCACCATCATTCCCGAACCCGAACCCGAACCCGAAATCATCCCCGACCCCTCCACCTGGAGCGCCCTCGACCGCACAGGCTGGATTGTGAAAGGTTGCTCGCAACATAATGCCGGTGACGACGGCGGATTCAATGACACCATTGACGGAAATACCGGAACTTACTGGCATACAAGCTGGGCAAACAGCACCAACGACAACCAGGCCCCCCACTACCTCATTTTCGACCTCGGCGAAGGCGAACATGCCTCTGACGGCTTCGGCTATACTCCCCGTCAGGGAACTACCGGCAACGGCTACATTACCGAATACGCCATTTACATCACCGACCATATTGACCAAACCGTACTCAACAGCTCATGCACCGCAAGCCAGAAACAACAGCTCCAGCCCAACTCGCATGCAAATATGGAGAGCTTCCTTGCAGGCCTTACCCCCGTCGTTGAGGGCACATTTGATTTCATCAGAGTTGACGACGGGAACTCCAACTCACACATAGCATGCCCGACGGAGAACGGCAACGTTTCCAGAGAGCGCCGCGTCCATTTTGACGAAACCGCCAAAGGTCGCTATTGCATCTTCTTCGTTAAAGCATCAGTAGGCCAGAACGCAGCCATCAACCACGCCAACTGCGCCGAGTTCAATCTCTACACGTTCCGCAAGATTGACCACCGTCCCGAAGGTATCTCATGGATTAACAATATGATACCCATTCTCTGCGCTAACCTCCCCATATTCTACAGCGAAGATGACGCACAGGCAGCCAAAGATGCCGTCAACGCCCTTGCCGAAGATGCCACCAGCAGCGAGGTAATGGCTGCCGCCTATAGCCTCTACGACGCTGCCAACGGCAAGCTATTTATCGCCAAAAACCTTCAATACAACGACTATCTGGCTTATTTAGAGGAAAGCACCGAACACAGACAAGACTACACTCCGGTCCACGACGCTTTAGGCGTAAGCGATGACCCCGCCGACCTTGCCTCACATTGGAGCGTTGAACACTGTGGCGATGGCAAATATCTGATTAAGAACTATCTCAACAACCGCTATGCAGGCTTCAACACCACCGAGAACCATGCGTTCCCGACCAGCGAAACCGCAGCAGGTGCAGAGCCCTACGCAATTGAGAAGTACACCATAAGCGGTCAGACCGTATATGGCTTCAAAGCCGTGGGTTCACAGCACGCTCACCCCTACATGCACCAGATTGGCGATCAATACGGCAACATTATCGTGTGCTGGAATATGCCTAACGCAAGCATTAAGCCCTCAGGCTGGTTGCTGTCGACCGTGGCCGAAGAAGGCCTCGCCGTTGAGCTCAGCGCCTCGGCCGACAAAAACGGCATCACCTTCTCGGTTGATGGCGATAACCTCGTGAAGCACGCTGCTTATGGCGACCACCACGTAATCACCGTCAGCAAGCGCCAGATGACCCGCTCCATCTCCGAGCCCGCATCGTTCCAGCTCGGCAATGACGCCCACGTAGCTCCCGGCACCGACGGCACATATGCCGTTACCTACGATGGCGAACTCGAAGAGGGCACCTATGACGTTACCGTTCCGGCCCATGCATTCAAGACCGAAAACGGCAAGGTTACGGCTCCGGCTCAGTTCACCCTGACAGTTGACCAAGACGGCAACGTGAACACTACCGGCATCAACGTGGTTGAGGCCACCGCTCCGGCATCGTTCGTACGCGAAGGCATCTACGACCTGCAGGGTCGCCGCCTGAGCGCCCCGGTCAAGGGCATCAACATCATCAACGGCCGCAAGGTGCTGGTGAAGTAAGCCCCCCGATTATCAATAGGCAATCAGGAGAGCGGAAAAAATTTTCCGCTCTCCTTTTTTTGCGGCAACCGGC
>CAYUFQ010000155.1:0-4047 GCA_964444045.1 uncultured Bacteroides sp. | reverse complement strand
TGTGAATCAAAGTATTATAATGCAATGTCATTTCATTCGTAACGAAAAGGTCCGGGGTTCGAGCCCCCGTTGTGGCTCCGGTTTAAAATGCGGCAGGCCGGCGTTCAGCGCCGGCCTGCAGTGTGTCTTTGCTGGATGGTTTAGTCGGTGAGGCCCAGTGCGTTCTGTGCGGCAGGGGTCATGAAGCGGTAGAGGTCGTATTGGCTTACGGGCACTTCAACGACGCCGGTGGAGTAGGGGGCTACTTCGTAGGGCTGGTAAACGAACACCACGTCGTTGCCGCTCACCTTGAAGTTGGCATAGGTGGCTATCGGGTCTTCAAACAGTTCGCCCTCCTCGCTGTATTTTTCCTTGGCGGCATGATTGATCAGGTCGAGTATGGCGGTGTCGTTGCCGGGTTTGAAAAAGTTGGCTGAGTCGAGCACCTTGTGGTCTTTGATGCTGTAGTTGAGGTAGGCCACTGTGGTCATGCCGTGTGCGGCATGGTAGTAGTAGACGTAGTTGGTGGCTTTGACTACCAGCAGGTCGGGGGTGAGCAGGGTCACTTCGCTCGATAGCGTCTGTTCGTTATTGCCGGCGGCGCTGATGGCTTCGTTGTAGCTTACGGTCTGATAGTCGGGCAGGTTGCCGCTCATGTCGGCATAGAAGTTCTGCAGCGGGCTTTTCAGATAATCCTTGGTGGCGTCGGCAAATGAGGTTGCGGGGGTGGCGCCGAAGGTGAGGCTGATGAGGCTGTCGCGCAGGGCCTTGAAGTCTTGGTTGCCGATTTTTTCGGGCCATACTATCGAATATTTGGCGGCGGCATATACCGGTTCGCCTTCGATGAAGTCGGGCACTACGTAGCCCACGGAGTCGGTATAGGTTGCAAATTCTATAACGTCTTTTGCGGCGGTTTCACCGGCCTGCCGGCCGTCGGTTTCCGTTTTGGCTGAGTTTCCGCATGAGGTTGCTGCGGCGCCGAGCATTGTGAGCGCGATTGCCGGAAGGAGTGTCTGTTTGAGTGTCATGAAATAAATAGTTTAAAGGTGAAAGCAGGGTTTGAAAGCGGGGGCGGGGGTGAGCTCGGAGTTGAGGTTGCCGAGCTGGGAGCCGTCGGTGGTGAGCTGTACGGTGAGCTGCGGCGCGCCCTTTTCAAGGTTGAGGCCGGTGAGGTCAACCCACACTACCGAGGGGCTCTGGGTCAGCTGAAAGTAGTAGACCTTTTTGGTCTGGTCGCAGAGCGAGAACCATTGCGTGGTGGATATTTCGGGCTGGTCGGGCATCGATATTCCCATGGGCACGGCGCAGTTGCGGATCACTCCGAACACTCCGGCAAGGCCATCGCGGTGGTTGAGGGTCTTGGGCAGCAGCGAGCTATAGAACGAGGCGCGGGCAAAGCGGTCGGACGAGCGGTTGGTGCCCGGCAGCATGTGCATGCCGCCAACGCCCTCCCAGTAGGAGTTGATGGCGCGCTGTTCGGCAAAGAATGGAGCGTTTGTCAGCACTCTGTATTCGGGGCCGGTGGTGATTTCAAGGTTGCCGTCCTGGTATTCGATTACGGCGCAGTTGCCCGAGGCGTCAGAAAGCGCCATGTGGAGCGTTGCGGCCGAGCCGTCGGGCATTTCGGGGGCGTAGAGGTAGAATTCGTCGCGGCTCAGGGCCTTGACGGCTTCGTCGACCGTGGCGAAATTGTCGAGCACATATTGGGGCCATACGCTGGTCGACATTTTTTTGCGCGTTTCCTTGCCCGGGCCATAGGAGTAGACCGAGCCGGGCAGGTAGAGCACGTTGGCCGCAAGGCCCTTTTCGTTCAAGCCTTCGGCAATGCCCATGTCGTAGCTGATGGCAGTTACCGAGCCGTAGCGCGACGTCCAGGTGATGTTGTCGGCGGGGTCGTCGTAGCTCATGTGGAACTCGCCGCGCGGAAATACGCGCAGGGCGGTGGGTATGGGTGTGCGCCAATCAAGCGTGCGTCCGGTGGCCACAACGCTGTCGCCGGCATAAACCACTCGTGTGCATCCTTCGGCCTGCTGCGGCATGGCGGCCGTGATGGCTATGATGCCTGCAGCTGCAAGCTTGATCTGATTTTTCAGTTTCATAATAGTTGGTGTAGGTGAGGTTTTGTTAAATGAAATTTATCGTCTTATGATAGTTTAACAACTCAACCTGCGCAATGGTTCATGAAAACCGCAAGCGCAATGGCTGATGCCGTTGCGCTTGCAAGGGGGGGAGAGCGGGGGGAATACGCTTATTCTTCGATGAGAACTATGGCGAGGTCCTTGGCGTCGGCGGCATCGGCCAGATGGAGCTTGCCCTCGCGTGCCAGCCAGCCTATGGCTGCATAGATTTCTTTTTCTTTCAGTTTGGTGGCCTTCTTGACCTCTTTAAGCGAGGTGCATTTACATTCGGCCAGTGCTTTCCATACTTCGCCGGCATAAGTGCCGATTTCTTCTACGGTCATAACAAATAATAGTTAGATATGTTAATAAAATACTTGAATATGTAATTTGCTGTTATTTTTTGTGGCGCTTGATCATTCCGGTGATTTTCGAGCCCATGCGCAGGGCAATCAGGCCGTAGTCGAGCCACGACAGCGCGCCGAGCATCCTGCCCATGAGCGAGCGGGCGTTGGAGTTGATGGCCTTGCCGCTCATAACTGTGTCGGTGCGCGAGGCGAGCACCTCGCGGCTTATGAGTATACGGGTCTGCGTCAGGGCGCGTGCGTATCTGATTTCGTCGAGTGTCAGTCCGGGCCACTCGCACTCGGGCTTATGTAAGTTGTATTTGCTTTTCATTCCGGGGAGTCCGATTCGGAGTGTTTACGGGTGTGGGAGGAGTGCATCGGATGATGTTCTGCCTGCGCCTGCGATGGCGGATCGAGCACCACCCGCGATATGTAGCGCGCGAGCGGGTCGATTATCAGCTGGCGGCGGAACGCGGCGGCGATTATCGCTATCACCACGTAGAATGCACCCACTATGGTGTAGGTGGCCGCCGGCGTCATGGTGTGCATGAGCAGGTGGGCAATGGCGAGCGACAGAAACAGCATGGCGGCGGTCGACATGATGAACACCACCGCCGTGAGCGCGAGCTTCCCCACCAGCAGCGTCAGTTTTTCGCTGAGCAGCAGGCGTGCGTTTTCTATTTCAAGATTGCACAGGTTTTTGACCTCGTTGAAAATCTTGCGATATGAATTGTCTGATTCTGACATGAAATTCGTCCTAAGAGCGGTGGCGACGCCGATTATTGTGGCGTCGCCCTCCGGGGGGATTTGTATGGGTTTGAATTAAGTTAATGCGTTTTGTTGTTGTAAGGTGAGTAAAGCCGCTTATGCAATCTCATCGTCGTCATAGTCCAGCCTGGCAATCAGTTCCTCAACTTCGGTGTCGCTCAGAATGATGCTGTGCTCGCTGAGTTTTTTCTTTAGGCGTTGGCGCAGTTCGGAGCCCTTCATGGGGGCAAAGAGAATGGCTGCGGTGAAGCCCATTAACGCTCCGCCGATAAAGGCGGCTACGGAGCCTGCTGATGAAGTTTTGTCGGACATGGCTATGTTTTTGTGTTTGAAAAACTTTGAGTGAGTGTGAATGAGTTGTTAAGTGACTTTCAGCGCCGGAATTTATTTGCCTTTCTGCAACTCGGAGGCTATTTCGTCAACGAGCTGGTCGAGCTTGTCTTCGCTGCTGGGGCAAAGGCCCTTTTCCCTGAGGTAGCGTTTGATGTTTTCACGGGTCTTGGCTCCTGATTCGGGGGCGAACAGCAGGCCGGCTGCCGCGCCTACGGCTGCGCCACCGAGCACAGCGAGAAAGATGCTGAGATTCTTCATAGAGTATACTGCTTAAAAATTTTGGTTAATTGTTTTTAGAAAAGGTTTCTACCTACCTAACGCTTTTAAGGTAAAAAAGTTCGGCAGACACTCTTCATTCGACGGCAAATATACGGAAAAAATTTTGTTTTTGCAATATTATTTATTATTTTCCGCTAAGCAGTTGCCCGGCCATTGCTGCGGCGGCTCTGCGGCCGTCGCCCATGGCGAGAATCACGGTGGCCCCTCCGCGCACTATGTCGCCT
>CAYUFQ010000154.1:0-4060 GCA_964444045.1 uncultured Bacteroides sp. | reverse complement strand
CGACCCCCTGATTAACAGTCAGGTGCTCTAACCAACTGAGCTACTGAAGCAAGATTTGTTTACTCAACCGCAGGCACTCCCGCAATTGCGCTGCAAAGTTAGCGAGAGTTTTTGAATTGTGCAAGCATTTCCCCGAAATTTTGCACTAAAAATTTTTATCCGCAAAAAAAATTTTGTCAGCTCATATATTATATGTAATTTTGCGCGTTAAGAATAGTTTTCACTTCCATTTAATCAATCTATAATCATAGCCGGCGGCCCGCGCCGGCCCATTTCAGCTCTCAATCAATCTTTAATCTATAATTAAATCAATCTATAATCTTTAATAAACCAACCTCTTTTTTCTAATGAAAAAACTTCTATTGTTGGCCGCCGTTGCCCTGCTTGGGGGAACGGGCGGCGCACACGCAACCGGAGAGGTCAAACACATAGTGTGGAATGAGACCATCACTCCAGTGTCGCAACTCACCGACGGAGGCATATATCTGATATATGACGCCTCGAAAATAACCAAGAACCCTGCGGCCGACACCGACCGTCGCGCATTCCGCAAGGTCGAGCCAGGAAGTGATGCCATCACCGGCCTCGAAGTGTCAAAAGACGCAGGTGACTTAGCCTACAGCAAATTCGCATGGCAGGCCATTAAGTCGGGCGACGCATGGCAGTTCCGCCACCTTGGCTCCGATAAATACATTCAGGGAGCAGTGGCTGTAGTAAATCACATGAAAGTGACCGATGAACCCGGCAGCTACACACTTGAGGACTACAATGCCACTCACGGGGCATTCCGCGTTAAGAGCACAACCCCCAACGTCACGACAAACGACAATGGCACAACTACAACCACCTATCAGTATTGGGATGGTCTGCAGGCTGACCGCGAAATGTGCACATGGAGTTCGGGCTCAGACCTTGACGGCTCGCACTGGTATCAGTTCTTTGAGGTTACCGACGACATGATTATTACCATCAATGAGGCAACCTTTAAACTGACCTACCCCGACGGAACCGTATGTTACAGCCAAACCTTTTACGACGTAACCCCCGGCGAGGAGTTCATAGCCGATTTACCTTTCTACATCAAAAAGCACCTGACCGTCACTCCCGAGCAGTTCGAATCAGGCGAAGACATTCCCCTGGAGTTCGTTGAAGGCTTCACTCCTTTCAAACTAATGAGCGCACGATATCGCCGCTGGGCCACCACTAACACCAACGGCCTGACCACCGTTAACGGCTCATTCAGCAACGGCGAATGGTATCTTGAAGAGACAGTTGGCGAAAACCTTTTCAAAATCTACAGCGCAGCCAACGACACCTACTTCGGCGCGATTACAAACTCAGGAAACCCGACTCCGAAAACAACGGCCGAAGAAGCGCAGATATATCACCTTGTACAGTTAGTAAACGGTACAGAGCGAGTATTCAATTACACAGGGACCACCAATGTGGCATGGAATATCCGAGATAATCACGTAGCCGGATGGAACGGCCTCGACCAAGGCAGCAGCTGGTTTATGGTATACGATGCCGACGCTTTCGCTGCCAACTCCGCACTCTTCTATGCGGCATCAGGCGCAGGAGAAGCTGCCCATACACATCTGCTGAGTCAAATGACCGACCTGTGGGGCTCAGACAAAACAGGCGGCAAACTTGCCGAAGCACATGAACTCTGGAACCGCATCGGCGGCCTTTCAAACAAGAGTCATGAAGACATGGAAACCATCAAGGCAAACCTTGAATCGGCCATAAACAGAGGCAATAATTTCCGCTTCGGCCGCTACGATCTCCAGCAGCTGGTCGATGACCTCACTGCCGCCATAGCAGCCGCCGAAACAGTATCTGCAAGCATAGATGCCAATCAGGTAACATGGTCGCAACTCAAGATGAAAGGCGATTTGCTCACAGCTTTCGTTCCCGCCGAAGAAACCGAGGCATGGCAGAGCGTTATTGCCGACACGGAACTCCCCGTTACCACGCAAGACATCGCTAACCTAACCACGGCCTACAATCGCCTCTCTGCCCGTGTTGGCGGCGTGTCCATCAACATGCGTCCGTTCAACGCCGAAAACGAACTGCTGTATATAAGCGCCGACGACGCAACGCAGCCCAAACGCTCCACCAACGTCACATCGCGCGCATGGACCCTCATAAGCAACGAAGCCGGCACCGGATTCTATATCTACAATGAATACTCCGACCGCTACATGAAACATGCCTCCCTCGGCACAAACAACAACCCCGCCATGGGCTTTGTAAGCGAAAAGTCAGAAGCGTCGGTCTACAATCTGCTGGTATATAACACCGAACTCCCCACATTTATTTTCAAGACCATCGACCCAGGCATTAACGCCTCCTTCAGCTGCCTCCACTCAAATGCGACAGATTACCTGCAGTGCTGGACTGACGATGTGGATAATTCGAGCTTCTACGTGAGCTTAATCAGCAACCATCAGGCCGCTACCGAACACTTCAACGGCATCAACGACGTAGCCGCCGAAACAGCCGCCGAAGTAGCCGCCACCATCGCAGCCAAGCCCGCAGGCACCGAACTCTGCCAGTACACCTACACGAGCAATATCGCACCGAACCTTGCCGAAACATATAACTCTGCAACAGTCCTCGCTTCCGATACAGAGTCTGACACCAACGACTTCCGCCTGGCAACCGAGGCCTATCGCGCAGCTTACGACGCTTATACCGCTGCCGGCGACGACGTTGACCTGACCTGCACACTCAATATGCCCGCCCCCGGCGACCTGATTCGCCTGAAGTGGGTGAGCGCCGACGGAACCACAGTCCATTACGCCTCTAACGTGAACAACAGCAACAAAAAGCTCGACATGGTGAGCGAAGGCGATGGCGCAAACACCGTTTGGTACGTTGACGACGCCAACCATCTGGTATCGTTCTCAACCGGCCTCTGCCTCGGCTCATTCAAAGTAACCGACGGATGGCAGACCGTGCTCTCCACCGACTCAAAAATAGCGCCCGCACTATCAATCGCCGAATTCACACCTAACACCTGCCACTACACTATCGCTACCGACAGAACCCGCTACATCTACGGCGGCGCCAGCGAAATCAACGCAGGCACTCTGAACGACAATCAGCTAAACGCAGACCTCGACCTCGGATATGCATGGATGCTCGAGCGCGTGCATATGCTGCCCATCCCCGTTGGCGATGCCGGCTTCACCACCGTGCATGCCCCGGTTGACCTCAACTTCAGCCATAGCGACGACATCCACGCAGTGGCCCACATCGGCAAAATCGCCGCAACCAACTTTGAATACAAGGCTCTTGCCAACAACAACGGCACCTATCTGCCGGCCAACACCCCCGCCCTGCTTCAGGTGAAGAACCGCAACAACGGCCACGTATATGCCGAAGTGGTTTATCCCGCAGCTACCCCCGCAGAACAGGCCGCCGCACCCTATGCAGCCGACGAAGAAACCGAGGCCACACCGGATGTTAACCACCTCAAGTCAGACTTCCTGGCCAAGGCCAAGCAAGAGGGCATGAACTACTATGTGCTCAACGACGCCGGCACCTCGTTCGAGCCCCACACCGGCGACTACATTCCCGGCTTTGCCGCCCACCTGGCAGTATCAGACGAAGAAAACCCGCAGATGGCCTACACGCTGAAGGATACCAGCTCTATTGAGGAAATCAACGCCGACAGCGCCGCCGCCAACAAGGCCGACACCATTTACTACGACCTCTGCGGCCGCCGCGTGGCCACCCCCCGCAAGGGCATCTACGTGACCAACCACGGCACCAAAGTAATATTCTGATTCCCCATTTCCCCAACATCAGGCGCCGACCACACCCAGCGGTCGGCGCCTTTTTTGCATTGGGACGCGACGCGGTCGCCACAAGGGAAGGGGGCGGGCACATGGGGATGCACACGTAGGGTCGCCACTTGTGGCGACCGCCACCGGGGGAGGAGAGGAGGAGGTTTCGGGCGGACAATCATGGCGATGCGACGCGGTCGCCACAAGTGGAGGGGCGGGCACATGGGGATGCACACGTAGGGTCGCCACTTGTGGCGACCGCCACC
>CAYUFQ010000153.1:0-4072 GCA_964444045.1 uncultured Bacteroides sp. | reverse complement strand
AGAACAACCGCAACCCGTTTATCGACTTTCCGGAACTGGCCGAATACATCTGGGGCGACAAGGCCGGCGAGGCCTTTATTCTGAGCGAACATATGGGCGACTACACACCCGGGGGCACTCCGGTACTCATCAACCCCACTCAGGGCACGAGCCTCGACTTCGGCGAAGTGGCGCTGGGCATGTCGGGCACGGCCAAGCTGCTGATTCACGGCGAAAACCTGACATCAGGGAGCAACCTGAGGCTGACCATCTACGATAATTCCAGCACCAACGACTCCGAATTCTTCAACATCGACGGCAACAACCGTGCATCGGTATCGGCCACTGCCGCCAATGCCGAAAACGGCGTGTGGGTCACCATACAATACACTCCCGCAGAACTCGGCGAACACACCACCCGCCTGCTGATTTCGGGCGGCGGAATCACGGGAAGCGTCGGCATAGGCCTTCGCGGCGAATGCCTGCCCGTGCCCGTGCTGACAGCGCCCACCGCCACTGCCGCCACCGACATCACCCCTACGGGCTACACGGCCAACTGGACTCCGGCCGAGGGCGAAACCGTTGACTACTGGATAGTGAACCGCACACGCTACTCTAATGGCGGCGCCACTACCGAGCAACTGCCGGCCGAGGAGAACTTCCTTGAAATCGACGACTTTTCGGGCTCGGAGAGCTACACGGTGCAAAGCGTGCGCCTCGGCATCAGCTCACCCGAGAGCAACAGCATCAGCGTGAGCGCCACGTCGATAACCGGAGTAGAGTCCCCGGCCAAGTTCGGCTTCAGCCCCTACCCCGGCGGCCTTCTGGCCACCTGCTCCGCAACGCTTCATAACGTGCGCATCTACCGTCCGTCGGGCCAATGCGTAGCCACGATAGACGAAGTAAGCAATAACGACATAATCCAACTCTCCCCGGGCATCTATCTGATTTCAGCCGAAGGCATACCCGCGCCGCTGAAGGTAATAGTAGGCAACGACCTCTGATTCACTCATCTCCTCCCCTTCCACTATGGCTCAGATTTCAGACACCATTCAGAATGAGATTCGCCGGCGCCTGCGTCAGCTCATGGTCATCAAAGGGCTGTCGCAAGCCCGCTTTGCCGAAGGCATGGGCATCAGTGCGGCCAACATGTCGAAACACCTGTCGGGCAAACTGCCGATAACGCTCGGCCTTGTCAACCGCGTGTGTCTTGACTACGGAGTGGCCCGCCAATGGCTGCTCTACGGCCACGACACCCCATTTGCCAAGAGCGAGGGCGAGGTGAGAAGCGCCGACGGCCACATGGCGCGTCGCGGAGTGCCGGTCTACGACATCGACGTCACAGCCGGCTTCGGCCCCCTTGAGCGCATGTTTACCGAAGACCGCATTAGCGGCTACATCGACCTGCCGGGGCTCAACAACCCCGTCAACGAGCGCATTGTCAAAGTGAGCGGCAACAGCATGGAGCCGTCGATTCTCAACGGCAGCTACGTGGCCATCCGCGAGGTGCAGGCCGACACAATATTCTGGGGCCAGGTCTACGTTATTATTCTCGAAGACTACCGCATGGTGAAGATAGTGCGCCGCCACGCCGACCCGACGAAAGTGATTCTCCACAGCGAAAACCCCGACTACGACGACATCGACATTAGCCGCGACAGCATCATAGGCCTTTATCTGGTCGACGCCGTAATCAATTTCACAACCTCTTCCTGACCTAACCGACATTTCCATCTTTTTTCATGAATAGCAAACCGAAATACCTGACTATCATGGGGCTGCTGGCCATCACCCTGACCTGCGGCGCCGCCGACGTGACAAACCTCAAGGCCGGATGCCTGAAAGACGCCGGCATCGACCCCGCCGAGCAAACTCTCAACGTGAGCGGCCACATGGACGCATCTGACTTTTTCTATATATTCGACAATCTGAGCGCACTGCAGAATCTCGACCTCTCGGCAGTGACCATCGACGCATATCAGGGGCCGGCACTCCCCTATACCGGCCTGACATCGTCGCCCGCCAACACTCTGCCCGACTACTGCCTCACCGGCCTGACCGCCCTTAAAACCCTGCGCCTGCCGACTTCGCTGAAAAGCATCGGGCGCGGTGCCCTGAGCGGCAGCGGCATCACCTCGCTCTCAATCCCTTACGGAGTCACCTCCGTTGGCGACTACGCCATGATGCGCTGCCAGCAGCTGGCAAGAGTGGAAATCCCGGCAAGCGTGGCCCGGCTCGGCACGCGCGCCTTCGCCTACTGCCCCGTGCTGGCCGACGTGGAGATTGCCGCCAACGTGCAATCCGTGCCCGACGGCCTCTTCGAAGCGTGCGGCGGCCTGAGCACCCTCGACCTTTCCCGCCTGACCGAATGCCGCTCCATAGGCCAATGGGCCATAGCCGAATGTGGCGGCCTCGAGGTGTTGCTGCTTCCCGCCAGCTCCGGTGCGATCGATAAAGGCGCTCTCTACGGCAATTCGGGCATATCCACGCTGATTCTGCCCGAATCGACCGCCTACATCGGCGACAACGCCATGTCGGCCATGGATATGCTCACCACCCTCAATGCATCGGAGGTGGCATCAGTGCCCGAACTGGGGCAGAACGTGTGGAGCCGCCTCGACCAGAGCAAGATTACTCTCGTAACCCCCAATGACCAGACCGAAAGCTACAAACAGGCCTCGCAATGGCAAGACTTCAACATAGTGGCCCTCGACGACTGGAAAAGCTCGACCAACAACGTGGCCACCGCCGTGGGCAGCCCCGGCATGCACGTAGGCATGGCCCACGGAGTGATTACGGTGACGGCCGAATCGGGCTCGCTCGGCTCCGTAGCGGTGTTCAACGCCGCCGGTGCGCGCATCGCCGCCGCCTCGGCCGGCTCCACCGTCAGCTTCAACGCAGCCAGCTGGACCAAGGGCATATATCTGGTGGTTTCAAGTCTTGGAGTGGCCAAAATATCAATCTGACATACAACAATGGGCAAGAACAAACTGCGTAAATTCGCCGAAATGGAGCAGCTGCCGCGCGTGCTTCAGGTGCCCTTCGGCAAACTGCAGGCCGAGGGCTTCGACCTGAAAGGCCGCTGGCATGACTCTTTCTTCCGCAACGGCAACCCCATAGTGCTCGAACTCGGATGCGGACGGGGAGAATACACCGTGGGCCTGGCCCGCGAATATCCCGACCGCAACTTCATCGGCATCGACATCAAGGGAGCCCGCATGTGGGCCGGAGCCAAAGAGGCCCATCTGGCCGAGATGGACAACGTTGGCTTCCTGCGCACCAACATCGAGCTGCTCGACCGCTTTTTCGCCCCTGACGAAGTGGCCGAGATATGGATTACGTTTCCCGACCCGCAGATGAAGAAAACGCGCAAACGGCTAACGGCCACCAACTTCCTCGAGATGTACCGCCGAATATTGCGCCCCGACGGCATAGTGAATCTGAAAACCGACAGCCCGTTTCTCTATGAATACACGTCGCGACTCGTGGCACTCAACCGCCTGCCGGTGGTCAAACAGACCGCCGACCTCTATGCCCACCCCGAAGGCCTTGACCGGATTCTCAACATCCGCACCCACTACGAAAAGCAATGGCTGGCACGCGGTCTGACAATCAAATTCCTGTCGTTCTCGCTCGCATCGCCCGACGGCGCTCCACTGACCGAACCCGATGCCTCCGACATCGAATTCGACTCCTATCGCAGCTATGGCCGAAACTACAACGAACCCACCACCAACAACAATGACCCAGCAGACACTCTACCCGAATCTGATAATTGACGCACTGCGCACGGTGCGCTATCCCGGCAACGGCAAAAACATCGTTGAACTCGGCATGCTGGCCGACGATATGCGCATCGACGGCCGCAAGGTGCAGTTCTCGCTCATATTCGAAAAGCCTACCGACCCGTTCATCAAGTCAGTGGTGAAAAGCGCTGAAGCCGCCATACTCACCCACGTGGCGCCCGACGTAGAAATCAAGGGCAACATCGCCGTGCAGACCCTCAAGCCCGCCGCCGGGCCAAAACGCGCCCCCGAGGTGCTGCCGGGCGTAAGGAACATAATCGGCGTCAGCTCCGGCAAAGGCGGCGTGG
>CAYUFQ010000152.1:0-4073 GCA_964444045.1 uncultured Bacteroides sp. | reverse complement strand
TATGCTTTTCGCGGCTGCAGTGGCTTGACGTCTGTTGAACTACCAAATTCAATCACAGCTATAAGTGATTATGTTTTTGTTCTTTGCAGCGGCCTGACTTCAATTAAGATTCCTGATTCCGTTACTTCAATCGGCGTCGGCGCGTTTGCCTATTGCAGCAGTCTGACGTCGGTTGATATTCCCTCATCACTAACTTTAATCGGCAACTATGCTTTCTCGGATTGCACCAATCTGACTTCGGCAACAATTCCCAATTCTGTTACCGCAATTGGCGACATGGCATTTGCTCGTTGTGACAAACTGGCATCGGCTGATATTCCGAACTCCGTCAATTCAATCGGAGAACAAGCCTTTTTCAATTGCGCCGGTTTAACGTCGGTAAATATACCCTCATCCGTCATTTCAATAGGCAATTTTGCTTTCTATAATTGCAGCGCGCTGACTTCGGTAAGCTATGATGCCGAAGAGCCGATTGCTGCTGACCATATGATTTTTGAACGCTCAACCTATACTAACGCCGTACTTCATGCAAACCGAAAGGCGATTGAAAAATACAAGCAGATTGAGCCCTGGAAGAACTTCACTACCATATTGCCCATCGACGAATCGGGCATCGAGGAGGTTGCGGCTGGCCTTGACACCGAACGCGCCTGCGAGGTGTTCAACCTCGGGGGCGTATGGATTGCCGACCGCACCGACGGTCTCACCCCCGGCATCTACATTGTGCGCCAAGGCAATACCACCCGCAAAATCGCCGTGAAATAAACCATTATCTGTCTATATTTATGAAAACCAAAGTTCTCGCCTCCGCGGCAATGTTGTTGTTTCTCGGCTCGTTGCCCGCGATTGCCCGCGATTTTACCTACACCTACGAGGGTCAGACCCTGACCTACACCGTTATCGACGAGTCGGCCAAAACCGTCAAGACCAAAGACGGCGACTCCTTAGCCACAGGAAACGCCGCAGTGGGTTCGCTGATTCTGCCTGAAACCGTTTATTACGAAAATGAGCCATACACCCTGACGGAACTTGGAAACAATGCGTTCTATAACTGCAGCGGACTGAAAGAGATTACGCTTCCCAATTCGGTGACGACAATAGGAACCTATGCATTTTATAACTGCAGCGGACTGAAAGAGATTACACTTCCCAATTCAGTAACGACAATCGCGAACTGTGCTTTTGCGAATTGCAATAAGCTATCCAGCATCACATTATCCAATTCGTTGACCACAATTGGAGTCAATGCTTTTATTGATTGCCGTAGCCTGACAAGCCTGACGTTGCCCAACTCGGTGACAACAATTGGATACTCTGCGTTCTTTAACTGTAGCGGACTGACGCATGACGTGTATAACGATAAGATATTCGCGTATGCGTCACAGCAACCAAACC
Organism: uncultured Bacteroides sp.; assembly: GCA_964444045.1. Lineage (GTDB taxonomy): Bacteria > Bacteroidota > Bacteroidia > Bacteroidales > Muribaculaceae > UBA3263. The sequence goes on along the minus strand of CAYUFQ010000152.1, from coordinate 2,678 downwards.
GAACGACGTGCGAGATTCCCGACGGGATAGAAGTTATTGCAAGTGGTGCGTTCTATTGTTTTAGCGATTTATCCGAAGTTACGCTTCCGAATTCACTGAAAACAATTGGATACTCTGCGTTCAATTTATGTATCGGCTTGACCGGCATCGCGCTACCCAACTCGGTGACAACAATCGAAAGTTATGCTTTCTTTAACTGTATCGACCTAACCGACGTGATGCTTCCAAACTCGGTGACGACAATTGGAGAGTATGTGTTCTCCGGTTGTAACAGCCTGCCTCATGATGTTTACAATGATAAGATATTTGCGCACGCTTCACAACAACCAAACCGAACATCTTGCACAGTACCCGACGGCATAGAGATTATCGCAGGCGGAGCGTTCTATAACTATCGCGGCCTGACCAACGTGGCGCTGCCCAAGTCGTTAACAACAATCGGAATGAGCGCATTCTTGGACTGCACCAATCTGACGTCGGTGACAATTCCCAATTCTGTTACCGCAATTGGCGACATGGCATTTGCTCGTTGTGACAAACTGGCATCGGCTGATATTCCGAACTCCGTCAATTCAATCGGAGAACAAGCCTTTTTCAATTGCGCCGGTTTAACGTCGGTAAATATACCCTCATCCGTCATTTCAATAGGCAATTTTGCTTTCTATAATTGCAGCGCGCTGACTTCGGTAACCTATGATGCCGAAGAGCCTGTTGTTGCCGACAATACTATTTTTGAAAGCTCGACCTATACGAACGCCGTACTTCATGCGAACCGAAAGGCGATTGAAAAGTACAAGCAGATTGAGCCCTGGAAGAACTTCACTGCGATATTACCCGTCGACGAATCGGGCATCGAGGAGCTGGAGGCTGACGCAGCGGCCACTGCCGTGGGCTATTGGAACGCCAGTGGCGTGCGGTCCGACAAGCCTTACCGCGGGCTCAACCTGGTGCGCTACTCCGACGGCACCGTGCGCAAGGAGATGCGCTGAACTATCCGCATCCGGGAAAAAACCACATCATTGAATCTGAAGGGTTCGCCCGTTGGCTCAGACGGGTAGAATCTTTCAGATTCCTTGTATTTTCACGAGGCTAATCGTGGTGATACGGCTCGCCCCGCAGGATGGTCTGCGAGCGATAGAGCTGCTCGACGAAAAAGAGCCTCACCATTTCGTGGTTGAACGTCAGGCGCGACAGGCTCACCTTGGCATCGGCCCGCGCATAGACCGCCTGCGAGAAGCCATAGGGGCCGCCCACGACGAAAACCACGCGCTTCACTCCCGAAAGCATCTGCCGCTCCATGAAGCCGGCAAACTCGCGCGAGGTATATTCCGCCCCGCGCTCATCGAGAAGCACAAGGCGGTCGGCCGGCCCGACGGCGGCCAGTATCGCCTCGCCCTCAAGCTCTTTCTGCCTCTGTTCGGTCAGCGACGACGCCCTCTTGACGTCGGGAATAATCCTGACGTCAACGGGCAGATAGTGCTCCAGGCGCCCGAGATATTCGTCGATGCCCTGCCTGACGAACTTGCGCGATGTGGGGCCGACGGCCATCAGCAACAGTCTCATTTGCTCAATCAGTTAAATTTGTGTAATTTTGCAGCAAAGTTAAGACAAAAATTCATCAACCGCAAAACTAACGGACATTATGAAATCACGCGATGAACTCATCGACGACCTGCTCACGCTGGCTTTTGCCGAAGACGTTGGCGACGGCGACCATACCACCCTCTCGACCATTCCGGCCGACGCCATGGGCAAGCAGCACCTGCTGGTGAAGGAACACGGCATACTGGCGGGAGTGGAAGTGGCCCGCAAGGTGTTTGAAAAATTCGACCCCGAGCTGAAAATGACGGTGTTTATCCACGACGGCGCCGAGGTGCAGCCCGGCGACATTGCCTTTGAGGTGGAGGGGCGCGTGCAGTCGCTGCTGCAAACCGAGCGCATAATGCTCAACATCATGCAGCGCATGAGCGGAATTGCCACCACCACCCATCGCTACATGCAGGAGCTGCAGGGGCTTAACGCAAAGGTGATCGACACCCGCAAAACCATGCCCGGGCTGCGCCTGCTCGACAAGGAAGCAGTAAGGATAGGCGGAGGCGGCAACCACCGCATCGGCCTCTTCGACATGATTCTGATTAAGGATAACCACGTTGACTTCGCCGGCGGCATCGACAAGGCCGTGAGCGCCGCCAAGGAATACTGCGCCCGCACCGGCCGCGACCTGAAGATAGAGGTGGAGGTGCGCAACGAAGCCGAGATTGACCAGGCGCTGGCCGCCGGAGTTGACCGCATAATGCTCGACAATTTCACGCCCGAGCGCACGGCCGAAGCCGTAAGGCGCATCAACGGCCGCACCGAAATCGAGTCGAGCGGCGGCATAACCCTGCAGACCCTCCGCGCCTATGGCCTTACGGGGGTTGACTTTATCAGCGTCGGCGCCCTGACCCACTCGGTCAAGGGGCTCGACATGAGCTTCAAGGCTTGCTGAAATAGCTAAATATTGGTCTGAACAGGCATAAAATTTGCCAAAATTTGCAATATTTTAAGCTTTTCGCTACATTTGCACCTCTATACGCACTTAGTGAACAAGAACATAATAAACCATTAATTCATTTATAAAAGCATGAGCCTTAATATCATCGTGCTCGCCAAGCAGGTGCCCGACACCCGCAACGTGG
>CAYUFQ010000151.1:0-4101 GCA_964444045.1 uncultured Bacteroides sp. | reverse complement strand
ATGCGAGGTGGTGGACAAGGCTGAACAGGTGGCTATCGACCGCGTTTGTCGACTCTTCGGTGCCGAATATGCCAACGTGCAGCCCCACTCCGGCGCCCAGGCCAACATGGCCGTGTTCATGACCTGCCTGAAGCCGGGCGACAAGTTCCTGGGTCTGAACCTGAGCCACGGCGGCCATCTGAGCCATGGCAGCCCCGTTAACTTCAGCGGCCTGATGTATCAGGCTCTGGAATATAACGTGCGCGAGGAAGATGGCCTCGTTGATTACGAGCAGATGGAGGAAGTGGCCCGCCGCGAACGCCCGAAACTCATCGTGGGCGGTGCGTCGGCCTATTGCCGCGAATGGGACTATGCCCGCATGCGCCGTCTGGCCGACGAAATCGGTGCCATACTGATGATCGACATGGCTCACCCCGCAGGCCTCATCGCCGCCGGCGAGCTCGACAACCCCGTCAAGTATGCCCATATCGTCACCTCCACTACCCACAAGACCCTGCGCGGACCCCGCGGCGGCCTGATTCTGATGGGCAAGGACTTCCCCAACCCCTGGGGCAAGACCACTCCCAAGGGCGAGGTGAAAATGATGTCGGCCCTGCTCAACAGCGCCGTATTCCCCGGTGCCCAGGGCGGTCCGCTCGAGCATGTCATCGCCGCCAAGGCAGTGGCGTTCGGCGAGGCCCTTACCCCCGAATTCAAGGAGTATGCCCGCCAGATACGCAAAAACGCCAAGGTGATGGCCGAGGAGCTGGCCAAGCGCGGCTATAAGCTCGTGTCGGGCGGCACTGACAATCACTGCATTCTCATCGACCTGCGCACCAAATTCCCCGAACTCACCGGCAAGGTGGCCGAGAAGGTGCTCGTTGAGGCCGACATTACCGCCAACAAGAACATGGTGCCTTTCGACAGCCGCTCGCCCTTCCAGACCTCGGGCATACGCCTGGGCACCGCAGCCATAACCACCCGCGGCCTCAAGGAGGAGCAGATGCCCGTGATAGTTGACCTCATCGACACCGTGCTGACCAACTCCGACAAGCCCGAAGTGATTGCCGAAGTCAGGGGCAAGGTCAACGCCATGATGGCCGCCTATCCGATATTCGCCTGATTGTCAATTATCAATTATCAATTATGAATTATCAATTATCAGTTGAGTCCGATGATGCGATTAAAATTGATAATTGATAATTCATAATTGATAATTAAACCCCCCGCCCCCTCTCCACTGAAAGATGCCCGAACTCGAACTATGGGAATATTTGCAGCAGCCGTGGCTATACTTCACGCTGATGTCGCTCTATGCCCTTTCGGTAGTGACGGTGATAGTGGTGATACTCGGCGAGAACCGCAATCCGGTCAATGCTCTCGCGTGGGTGACTATACTGCTGCTGCTCCCGGCGGCCGGTCTGGTGCTCTACTTCTTCTTCGGGCGCAACATCAAGAGCAAGCGCATGATAACGCGCGGCAACAAGCGGCGCCTGCACCGGGCGGTGAGGCATCCGCGCCGGCCGGGTGCGAATGCCGCGGGCAGTCTGCCCCCTTCGTCGGCCCAGCTGGCCCAGCTGGCCCAGTCGCTCACCGGAGTGCCTTATTTCGCGGGCAATTCGGTTGAGGTGTTCAGCAGCGGACGCGACAAATTCAAGTCGCTCATAGCCGACCTGAAAGCCGCCAGAACGAGCATCAACCTGCAATACTACATAATCGAGAGCGACCCTCTCGGCCTCGAAATCGCCGCCATCCTGAAGGAAAAAGCCCGGGAGGGAGTGAAGGTGAGGGTGATTTATGACCATGTGGGCTCATGGCACGTCAACCGCCATTTTTTCAAAGACCTGTGTCGGGCCGGAGTGGAGGCATATCCGTTTTTTAAAGTGACGTTTCTGCCTCTCGCCTCGAAAGTTAACTGGCGCAACCACCGCAAGATAGTGATAATCGACGGCGCCATAGGCTATATAGGCGGCATGAACATAGCCATGCGTTATATCGACGGCGGAAAGAAATTCGGGAGCTGGCGCGACTGCCACCTGCGCATCACCGGTCCGGCCGTGGCGTCGCTGCAATACTCCTTTGCCCGCGACTGGAACTTCATGGGGCGCGAGCTGATTCAGGAGCCCGTCAGCACGGAGCCTACCGGCAGCGTGGGGCTGCAGTGTGTCACCGGCGGCCCGATGAGCCGGTGGAATAACCTTGCGCAGGTGTTCATGCAGGCGCTATCGTCGGCCCGTAAGCGGGTGTGGATTCAGACGCCTTACTTCCTGCCGCCCGAATATCTGCTTAAGAGCCTGCAGAATGCAGCCTTGGCAGGCACCGACGTGCGCCTGATGGTGCCCCGGCGAAGCGATGCCGTGATGTTGAGCCTGGCCACCCGCAGCTACTTCACCGAGTGTCTGCGCTCGGGCATGAAAATCTACTTCTACGAGCCCGGAATGCTTCACAGCAAGGTGCTGATTATCGACGACAACCTGTCGAGCGTCGGTTCAACCAACTTTGATTTCCGCTCGTTTGAACACAATTTCGAGGGGAATATGCTCATCTATTCCTCCGAGGTTAACGCTGCGTTGCGCGAGGTGTTTGTGGCCGACCTCAGGGAGTCGACGCGCGTGCAGCCCGAAATGTGGGCCGACCGGCCGCTGCGGCAGCGGGCCAAGGAGTCGGTGCTCCGGCTTATGTCGCCTATATTATAGGCGGAAAGATGTGAGGATATTGTCGGTGAAAATCAGGTAGACGCCGTTGTCGTAGACCCAGCGTTCAATCAGGCCGTTGTAGGCGGTCTGGCGGTCAACCGATGCCGGGCTGCCCAATGCCAGGCGGCACTCCTCGCGCGTCATGCCCTCAGTAATGCGGCCCAGGCAAATGAGTTCCCAGTTCCCGTCGGTTATGTGGGGGTGGCGTGTGCGGGGGTCCGACAGCGAGAAGTAGTAGGCAAAGGTGCCGGTGGCCTGGTTGCGGCCGTCGTTTATCAGCCTGATGGAGTCGCCGCCGGTCAAGACTACCGTCAGCGGATGGTCATACGTGCCGGCTGTTACGTCGGCCACCTCCGTGCGCTCGAATTTGCGGCCGGCTGAGCCGCTGCGCAGGGTCCACAGCGTTTTGCCCCTGAGGGCGGCGCGTGCGGCATCGATCATGTCGGCCTCGATGGTGAAGGGCACCGACAGGCGCGAGGTCATTGCCTTCAGTGCCGACGGCGGGGCATCGATGCGGTTGGTCAGCGAGGCTCCCGCCGGAGTGATGAAAATAAGGTCGGTGATGGAGTCGCCGGTGAGCCTCACTCCGCCTTCGGCGCCGGCAAACCGGATGGTGTCGCCCGGGTGCAGCCCTGCTGTGGCCGATACCGGCATGAACGCCAGCCCGAGGTTGCCTTCGGTGATTATGAACCGCTTGCCGCGCTGCCAGAGGCCAGGGGGCTGCGGAGCGGCCGCGCTGATGAGCTGCTGCTCGGGAGTGGGGCGTGCAGTGGCGTCGGCGGTATCGGCCGTGCGTTTAATCCTGGCCGTGCCTTCCACTCCGGTAAAGCAACCCGGCAGGGCCATGAGCGCCATAAGCGCCGCGGCCGCTGCCGGGAAGGTATGCTTGAACGGTATGTGCATCAGAAGAGGCTCCACGACACGGTGAGGCCGGCCATGACGATAGCCACCATGCTCATCAGCTTGATGAGGATGTTGAGCGAGGGGCCCGACGTGTCTTTGAAGGGGTCGCCCACGGTGTCGCCCACCACTGTGGCTTTGTGCACCTCGGAGCCTTTGCCGCCGAAGTTGCCCTCTTCGATGTATTTCTTGGCGTTATCCCATGCGCCGCCCGAGTTGCTCATGAACACGGCCAGAACAAATCCGGCGCTCAGGCCGCCGCAGAGCAGGCCGATTACGCCGGGCACGCCGAACAGTATGCCCACGATTACGGGCACTGCGATGGCCAGCAGCGAGGGGAATACCATTTCGCGCTGGGCGCCCTTGGTGGAAATCTGCACGCAGCGGGCATAGTCGGGTTCGGCTTCGCCGGTGAGGATGCCCTTGATGGTGTGGAACTGACGGCGAACCTCCTCGACCATGTGGGAGGCGGCGCGGCCAACGGCGTTCATCGTGAGTCCGCAGAACAGGAAGGCCATCATGGCGC
>CAYUFQ010000150.1:0-4101 GCA_964444045.1 uncultured Bacteroides sp. | reverse complement strand
GCTCGGTGCGCACGGGGTCGATGTCGCCGCACACCACTATGCCCTGCTGGTCGGGACGATACCAGGCCTCGTAGTAGTCGCGCAGGGCCTGATAGGGGAAGTTGTCAACCACTTCCATCGTGCCGATAGGCATGCGGTGGGCATATTTTGAGTCGGGATAGATTTTAGGCAGCAGGTCGGTGAGTATGCGCATCTGGCCTACGTTGCGCGAGCGCCATTCCTCATGAATCACTCCGCGCTCCTTGTCAATCTCCTCGGGGTCGAGGGTGAGGTCGTTGGCCCAGTCGTGGAGAATCAGCAGCACGCTGTCGGTCACCTCGGTGCGTGCCGTGGGCACGTTGGTCACCATGTAAACGGTTTCGTCGGTGCCGGTGTAGGCGTTGAGGTGGTTGCCGAATTTCACGCCGATGCTCTCGAGGTAGTTTATCAGGGAGTTGCCGGGAAAGTGTTCGGTGCCGTTGAAACACATATGCTCGAGGAAGTGGGCCAGGCCGCGCTGGTTGTCTTCTTCAAGAATCGAGCCCACCTTCTGGGCAATGTGGAAGTCGGCTTGCCCCTTGGGGGTTTCGTTGTGGCGGATGTAGTAGGTGAGGCCGTTGGGCAGCGTGCCGGTTATGACGGCCGTGTCGACCGGCAGCGTCGGCATTTGCTGGGCTTCTGCCGGGGCCCATGCGGCGAGTGCCGCGATAATGGCCGCTGCGCCGCGCAGAATCTTTTTCATGTTCATTTGGTGTGTGAGATACTTGTTTGGTGTTTAAAGCGCAAATTTAGGCAAAAAATATGAAAAAACAGCGCAAAAAACGCAATTTTAGTTGCGCCGGCGCCTGAAAAGGCGGGTTTCGGTGATTACCATGTCGAGGGGCACGTCGTGGGGCTCTGCGGGCAACCCTTCGGCGATGAGCTGGAAGTCATAGCCCACTCCGATGGTGGTGGCTCCGGTGCGGGCGAGCAGGCGGTCGTAGAAGCCTTTGCCTCGGCCCAGGCGGTTGCAGCGGCCGTCGAGGGCCACTGCCGGCACCACAATCAGCTCCATGGAACCGGGGTCGGCCGTTTCGGCGCCGTCGGGCTCTTCGATGCTGAAGGCGCCGGGGTGGAGCCGCGTGCGGTCATATGGCAGAATCTCCAGGTCAGCGCCGTTTACCCTCGGCAGGAAAAACTGCTTGCGGCCGGCCCATTTGCCGATGAATTCGCGGGTGGAGAGCTCGTCGGGCAGGGAGTGATACATGAGTATGCGGTCGGCCAGGAGAAATGCGGCCGAGCGCTCAAGGGCGGCAAACACCGCTGCGGCTGCCTCACGGCGCTCAGGGTCGGTGAGGAGCGATTTGCGCAGGCGCATGCGGCGGCGTATCTCCTGCTTGTCAGTCATTGCCATTGTCGGGCTTGATGTCGGATGCTCCCCCTTCCTCGATGATGCGGAGGGCGCGGGCCACTACGCTGTCGGTAGTGTTGTCAATCTCGTAGAATGCGGCCGAGCCGAGCACGTCGCGGGCTATCAGGGCCTTGAGTGCGTTGATAATCAGCGGACGCGAAATGTTAACGTAATACCATCGGGTGGGCACTCCGTTTTCGGCCGCGAAGTTCACGAACTCGTTGAGCAGCACGTTGTCGGCCGGCAGCAGGCTCACCAGCTCTTCGGCCGATGTGGCCGAGTCGAGCCGGCTGCGGTTGGCGTCGGCATACTTGAACGAGAATTTGTGCATCAGTCCGGAGTTGACGACTTTCGTGTAGTAGCCGGTCACGCTGGTGGTGTCGGCCGGAATGAACACGTCGGGCATTATGCCTCCGCCGCCGTAGACCTTGCGGCCCGATGCGGTATGATATACCATCTCTTCGTTGAGCCTCACGCTGTCGGCCGAGAATGCTTCGCCCGTCAGGTAGCGGTCGTAGATTTCGAGCTGATATGCGTCGGTGTCTCCTTTCTTGAAGGGTTTCTGAATGCAGCGGCCCGAGGGGGTGTAGTAGCGGGCGGTGGTGATGCGCATGGCCGAGCCGTCCGATAGCTCCTCCTGCGTCTGCACCAGGCCTTTGCCGAACGAGCGGCGCCCGAGTATGAGCCCGCGGTCGTTGTCTTGTATGGCGCCGGCCAGAATCTCGCTCGACGAGGCCGAAAATTCGTCGATAAGCACTATCAGCGGCTCCTCCGTGAACGAGCCGCTGCCGTTCGCGCCGGCCGATTCGAGAATCCTGTCGCCGCGGCCGCGCGTCTCCACTATCCGGTCGCCGGCTTGCAGGAACTCGTTGGCCATGGATATGGCCACGTCGAGGAATCCGCCTCCGTTGCCCCTGAGGTCGAGTATGAAGTTTTCGGCGCCGCCGTTCTTGAGCAGCAGCATCGACGTGTAGAACTCCTCGAAGGTGTTGCGGCCGAATTTGTTCACCTTTATATAGCCGGTGGTGGGAGTGATGAGGTATGAGGCGTCGATCGACGTGACGGGAATGTCGCCGCGCGTAATCTCATAGGTGAGCAGGTCGGGGCTGCCGGCGCGCTTCACTTTCACGGTCACTTCGGTGTCTTTCGGGCCGCGCAGCAGCTTCAGGGCGTCGTCGGAGCGGAGCCCGTCGTAAACCATCACGCTGTCGTCAATCTGCACTATCCGGTCGCCGGCCATCAGGCCTACTCTCTCGGCCGGACCTCCCGAGATTATTTCCACTATAGTTATGGTGTCGGCCATCACCTGATACTGTATGCCCACGCCTGAGAATGACCCCTCGAGGTCGTCGTTGACGCTCTGCAGGTCTTTCGCGGGAATGTAGACCGTGTGGGGGTCGAATTCCGATAGCATGCGCGGAATCATCTCCTCTATCAGCGAGTCTTCGTCGATGGGGTCGATGTAGTTGGCCGAAAGTACGGTCAGCACTTCGTTGAGCTTTTCGCGCGGGGTGGTGCTCATGCTGCGGGCCATCCGTCCGCGGGTGGGGAGCTGGCTGCCTATGAGCAGGCCCATGAGCAGGGCGGCGGTGGCTATCACGGGGATGCCGGTGCGCATCAGTTTATTGTTCGGGTTCATTCAGCTGTTCGATATAGTTACATTCAATTCCGGCCCGCTGCAGCAGGTCGATGCCGTCGGTGATGCGATAGAGCTCGTTGTAAACCACCCGCTTTATGCCTGCCTGGATTATCAGCTTGGAACATTCGAGGCAGGGCGATGCCGTTACGTAGAGCGTGGAGCCCTCGCTGGAGTTGTTGCTGCGGGCCACTTTAGATATGGCGTTGGCCTCGGCATGGAGCACGTAGGGCTTCGTTGCGCCGGTTTCGTCCTCGCACACGTTTTCGAATCCGGAGGGGGTGCCGTTGAAGCCGTCGGATATAATCATGGAGTCTCGCACTATGATTGCCCCCACCTGCCGGCGTTTGCAGTAGGAGTTCTCGGCCCATATGCGCGCCATGCGCAGATAGCGTCTGTCAATGACCTTTTGCTTTACTTCGGGTTTGGTGTCCATTTCTATGCAAATATGTGATGCGAAAGTACGTATAATTACCATAACGCCCAAATTTAACATTATTTAAGAAATATTTTTGTAACATCAATAATCCGCTGTATAATAGCTAATTAAGCTATTGTAGCTACAAGAATTTCATCTTTGTGACACGCTGAAACACGAATTTGTAACACGAATAATGATGTAACAATGTGATTTAAATAATTGATAATCAAATGTCATCTGTTACAAAACAAATAAATTTCATATTTTCTTCAAAAAAAGTTGCAAAAATGTTTGGAATTAAAAATTTTTCGTATATTTGCAGCGTGAAACGACAAAAGATTCACCAAAACATCAGAAAAAATAATAAAAAACAACTCATAAAATTTCAACATTATGGCAACTACGACAATTCAAAACAAACTCATGGCACTTCAGAGCAACCTGCTTAACTTCGCATACATGCTGACCTCGAACCGCGACGACGCATACGATCTGCTCCAGGATACCATGCTCAAGGTGCTCGATAATGAAGAGAAGTTTGCCGAGAATGTCAACTTCAAGGGTTGGGTGTTCACCATCATGCGCAATATCTTCATCAATAACTATCGCCACCAGGTGCGTTCGGCAACCATCATCGACCAGACCGAAGACCTCTACCACCTCAACTCTTCGCAG
>CAYUFQ010000149.1:0-4204 GCA_964444045.1 uncultured Bacteroides sp. | reverse complement strand
GCCGCGCAACCCGGGGCTAATAGACAGAGGCAACCCTTCGGGTAGCATCCACTCTTATAAAGCGAAAGTGGAGAGCGAGAAAATCTCTCCACTCTCCACTTTGCGCTTTACGCTTTTCTATCGGATTACTTCACCAGCACCTTGCGGCCGTTGATGATGTTGATGCCCTTGACCGGAGCGCTCAGGCGGCGGCCCTGCAGGTCGTAAATCACGTTCATGGCGGGAACGGCCGGTTCGCCGTTGACCTCAACGATCGAAGTGGTGTTCGAGCGGTGAATCAAAGGCAGCTCGTCGGCAGCACCCAGCTCGTCGCTCAGATTGCCGGCGGGGATGTAGACGTAGTTGCCGTTGACGGTAGCAGACGCCGGAGTCTTGACGAAGCCGATGCCGCTGCTGGTCATGCCCACATGATAATCGCCTGCGGTGCTCTGCAGCTGGCGTACATGGCCGTGGAGCACATTCTCATCAGCCACGTAGAAAAGCTCGATGTTGCCGTTGGTCTCCATGGCATTGTCGGCATTCCATGCATAGTAGCGGAGGGTATATGTGCCGCCGTGAGCCACTTTGACCGTATATACCTGGTTGCTCTTATTATTGCCGGAGAAGCCGGTGTGGAAGTCGCCGCTCACAATGTTGCCCTCGGCGTCAAGAATAGCAACGCCACATATATCGAGGCGGTGGTTACCGCTCGAATACTCGAAGTCAACGGTCAGCTCGCCGGCGCCGACAAACTTCATCGGGCGGTCCATATAGCGCACATTGGCGGCGTTTACTCCGCTGAGTGCGGAAATCTGGGCAGGAACGCTCTCGGCACCGATTTTGGTCCAGCTTGAGCCGGTCCATGCATCGGTAATCCGCAGGCTGTCGGTCATGGTGTTGGTTTCGCTTGCCGACACAACGCGACGCACGCCGCGCGCGCTGCGAGCCACGCTCGCGCCGTTCACATCGGCAATGGTAAGCAACGCAGTGCCGCCATTCTTACTGCCAACCATAAATGCAGTGTTGGCAGGCACCGTGTCAACCCCGCAATAGGTCAGCACGGCCTCGTTGGTGTCTTTGTGGCGGCTTTCGCAAATGTAGTAGAGCTTGGTGCTTTCTTTGTCGGCAGCATGCACCGGGAAGGGGAAGTAGCCGAAGCCAACCATCATATTGTCGAGCTCATGCGTCAGCTCAACGTCGACATGTTCGGCCTTAATCACATAGAAGTGCGACCCGTGGGCAAACTGGCGCCATGCGGTGATTTCATAGCTGCCTGAATTGGCATCGCCCCCCTGATGCAGGTAGTTGTAGTCGCTCTGCGATGCGTCGCAGATGGCAAAGGCCGCGCAAGTGGGGATAGCGGGCATATCGTCATGGTTCATCTTCACCAGACGGTATTCGCCGCGGTCGGCCACGTCGCTCACCTGAACCGGGCCATATTTGGTATCATCCCCCGTGCCATGCACATGGCCCACATAGAGGCCCTGCGACTGCAGGTAGTAGCGGTCGGTCTGGCCCGCAACCGGCTCAAACTTGAATATCGTGTGATAGTCCTGACGATACTCGTTGCGTTTAGTATCATAGAGCTTGCTATAGATTTTAGAGTCGGTGGCCGAGGTATAGAGATACTCGTCGGTATAGAGGATATTCTTTATGCGATAGTAGCCGTTGGGCACGAGCTCGGTGGAGGTTACGGTGCCCTCGTAGCGGGCAATCATGTCACGCAGGGCTTCGGCAGCCTCAAGGTCATACTTATTGGCAGTGGCTGCGGCAACTGCGGCCTGAGCGCCGGCAATGTCAAAGCCGTTATGGAAGACTTCACCGACGGCATTCTCCGGGCCATTGTACTCTTCCAGGCAGTAGCCGCCGGCGGTGGCGAGCATCGGCTCGGACGGGGCGATGAACCAGCACGAAGAGCCGGCATCGGGAGACTGCCAGAAGCTGAGGGTAGTTGCGTTGGCACCATCACCCGTGTTCATATTCACGTAGTTTGAACCGTCAGCGGTGAAGCAGCAGTAGGTCGACGAAGGACGGTCGGTAAGGTTGTCGGTCAGACACGGCCTCCAGATTGAATTCTCTTCGGTGGAGCCCACTTTGGCGTGGGTGCCGTCGCTATAGAGCCACTTGTCTGTACCGGCCGCCAGATTGTAGATTTTGAACCCGTCGGCAATATTGCCCACGAATGCCCAGAGCTGGGTGTCGGCAAGGCCGTTGGTGGTTATGTCTTCCGGCTCGCTCTCCACCATGGTATTGCTGTCGGCCAGCGAGAACGTCCAGGTGAAACGGATTTTGCTGTTGCCACCCACGTTGATTGCCGAGTTCTTCCATCCCTTATGAATCTGCACACCCTGATAAATCATATTATCGGTGGTCTCGGTGTGTTTGAACGGAAGCTCGAGTTGCGTCAGGTTATAGTCTACCACCTCGTCGTTAGCGGATATCTGCACCGTCATAGGCTCATCGGCAAAGAAGTCGGGCGGATTCACGGTGTATTCGTCGCCGGTCATACCGGAAAATTCAACGGTAGACAATACCCGGCCATTATACTTCATGTTTACGGTGACCGTTCTGATAAAGCTGAACACTTCGCGCAGGTTTTCGCTTGTAGGATTCTCCTTGGCGCGGTTAAGATCGGCTGCCTGCAGCGTGTAAACAGTGCCGTTGTGTTCATACTGAGTGGTTGCGAAATCGCTATCGGTCAGGTCGAAGAAGCGGATAAACGAGCCGCCGTCGTTTTGCGACAGATTAGCAGCATTCCACACGCCGAGATGGCCTGATATGTCATTCACGTGGGCATTTACAGCATCGGGATGCTGCAGCGATATGCCCTTATCGGTTGCGGTTTCCTGACTGTTGGTTTTTACAACCCACATGGTCGGCTCGTTGGTGAAGGTGCCGAGGCTACTGTTGGCCGAATTACAATGGAAACCGGCCTCATCGCTATGAGCAATGGTGTGCAGGGTCACTATCAGGCGGTTGTCGCTGTTGTAGCCGTGGCCTCTCAGATAAAACAGATTTCGGGGGTCGAACTGTTCGGCATTCGCATTTTCGCGGGTGCTGACAGTGTCGTTGTCCTGAACCGTCCACTTCGTGCATTGCTGGTTCTGAGCCATGCCGCCTTTGCGCAAGTCGGCGCGAAACACCCTATTGAGCGTGAAAGGATAGTTCCATGTGCCGTTAACGGTAAACGTGGTGTTGTCTGCGCTTATCTCCTTATTGTCCTCAACCACACCTCCGGTCGCAACAAAAAACTCAGGCACAGATAAAGCAGGGGCGCTGAGAACCCTATTGACATCAACGTGCGGTGCATAGTAGGTAAACGTAGTGCTCAGTTCCTCATCTTCAATGCCGATAAACTTCAGCGTAACGTCTACATTTTCAAGCCCGGCATGTATAATGTTAATTTCCTCTTCAGTGAAAGTAAATACGTACCAGATTGACAAACCGTAAATTCCGTTAAAATACCTCGGAACATTATTAGTATTATTCGCGTTAAGGAAATTATTGTCGGTAGTCGTGAAGCGCACTGTGTTTGTGCCGGCCGTAGCACCTGCCGGTCTATCTGCATTAGCCCAGCCATTGGTAGCTATTGCGGCCGTGAAGGTTTCAGCTTCATCACTATTCTTCATAGCAACCAAATTATTCTCCCGGCCAACGTATTCAGCCTCATTCTGAAGGCTCTGGAGTTTGAATCGGCCATTACCGGTTGTTACAACGCGATAAAGGTTGGCATAACTGAAAGTTTCGCTTTTAGCGGCAGCGCCATTGAAATAGCGGCCTACGCCGCCACTGATATCGGCGCATTGCAAGGCAACGATAGTGCCGTCGGTAAACGGATTCCCTCCGTTATTAAAGTCGGCGTTGACCACCTGCGTGCCAAACGGCGGCAGAATCACGCCCTGAGCGGTTGCAGCAAGGCTGAAGCCAATGCTCACCGCCAGCAACAATAATAATTTTTTCATTTTGTGAAAGTAAATTGATATGATGTGTAAATATATATTTATACTGACAGTTTTATGCTCACGCATAGAAACAGCCCTCAAATTTACACTTTTCTACCGAACTATGCAAATTTTTCTTCACGACCCTCAAATTCGGGTAAGTAAGTGGAGGGTGGAGAGTGGAGGGTGGAGGGTGGAGGGTGGAGAGTCGACAACCGATGCTACCCGAAGGGTTGCCTCCGTCTATTAGCCCCGGGTT
The DNA here is from genome assembly GCA_964444045.1 of uncultured Bacteroides sp. Lineage (GTDB taxonomy): Bacteria > Bacteroidota > Bacteroidia > Bacteroidales > Muribaculaceae > UBA3263. Next base: position 25 of record CAYUFQ010000149.1, on the reverse strand, counting down.
GCGCACAGCGCTACCCGGGGTCTGC
>CAYUFQ010000148.1:0-4216 GCA_964444045.1 uncultured Bacteroides sp. | reverse complement strand
GCACCGGAGCGTCGCCCGAGCCGTAAAGCACGTGTGAGGGGGCAATATTTGAGTTGGCCGAGGCGGTCCAGTAGGCCTCGCCCCATTGCTGAGCATTGAGCATCTTGTAGCGGCGGGCAATTGTCTGCGCGCTTGCCGCATAGTTGATATTGATGGTCATTCGGTCACCTTTGCCCTGCTTGGTAGTGATGATTACCACGCCGTTGGCGGCACGCGAGCCATAGATTGACGCCGAGGCCGCATCTTTGAGCACCTGCATCGACTCGATGTCGGAGGGGTTGATGCAGTTGATATTGTCGGTGGGCACGCCGTCAATAATATAGAGCGGGTCATTGCTTGAATTGGCCGTCGACATACCGCGGACGCGAATGGAGCCCACGCCGCCGGGAGCCGCATCGGGAATGACGTTCACGCCCGGAAGTTTGCCGGCCAGGGAGTTCATGATATTGCCGGAATTTTCGCTCAGCGGCTCCTTCATGTTCATGACGGAGACGGCGCCGGTCAGGTCAGCCTTGCGCACCGTCTGATAGCCCACGACGACCACTTCATCGAGCATTTCCGTGTTATATTCCAGCGAAATCGTCATCTGACTCTCAGCCTTGACGGTCTGAGTCTGATAACCGACATAGGAAACCGTAAGTTTTGAACCGTCGGGCACGGTAATCACGAAATTTCCGTCAATGTCGGTGGCTACACCGGCTGTCCCTTTCGAGTCGGAAATAACGCTTGCGCCGATTAGAGGCTCATTATCGGCGGCCGAAACAACGGTTCCATACACAGTGATGTCCTGCGCTTGTGCTACTATCGCCGTCAGCAATAGAAATAAGGTACCGAGAATTGTTTTTTTCATGTTATTAAAATAGTTGAGATGAATTTTTGCCGCAAAATTATCTATCGCCCGCAAACCGGACCATTACATTATGTTGCAAAAACTATGAAAATTTGGTCAATGCTGAATTTTTACATCTATTTGCACAAATTTTCACACTCTCAACCTTCCATCGGGGTGTCTCTACCCCTTCCCCCTTCCTCGGGCCTTGCCTAAGCGCACACGGAGTTCCGAGGGCGACTCGTCAAACGTCTCGCGAAATACCCTCGTGAAATATGCCGGCGCGGAAAAGCCCACCTCGTAGGCAATCTCGCTGATTGACCTGTCGGTGGTCGACAGCAGGTCGCGGGCGCGCGCCAACCGCATCTTCCTCAGCAGTTCCACGGGCGAATAGTTTGTCAGCGACTTTATCTTGCGATAGAACTGCGAGCGGCCTAAATTCATCTTGGCGGCCAGCGAGTCGATGTTCAAGTCGGCATTGCCCATTTCCTGATTGACCAGTTCCACGAATCGCGCGTAGAAATCATTGTCAATATCGGTCCCGGCCGCGACTGTCGGCGCCGGCTTTTCGGGCGCAACGCCGGGGGCGGGCGCCGCCGAGGTCCGAAGGTTTTTAATGCGCTTGCGGTTCTCAATCAGGTTTTCACACCGCCGGCTGAGCATCGTGCCGTTAAACGGCTTCGACAAATAGCCGTCGGCGCCGCTCTCATAGCCCTGAATGCGCTGCTCGTAGAGGCTGCAGGCCGTCAGCATCAACACCGGGATATGCGACGTAGAAATCTCATTCTTAATGCGTTGACAACACTCCAGGCCGTCCATTACCGGCATCATGACATCGCAGATAATCAGGTCCGGAACGTATTTTGAGGCGAGCCTTATCCCGGCTTGACCGTTGGGCGCTTCTATAATCCGATAGTCAGACGAAAGCAGTTCGCGAATCATCTTCCGCATATCGGAATTATCGTCAATAATCAGCAGCAGCGGCTTGTCGTCGGCTTCGTCAGTAATGTCAAGTTCAATGTCGCTCAGTTCGGTCATAACGTCGCTGTCGGTAATCGAGCGCTCCACGCTGCATTCAACGCGGTCGCTGATATGGCGCACAGGAATCGTGACCGTAAACTTGCTTCCCTTTCCCAGGGTGCTTTCAACGTCGATTGTGCCTCCATGCAGGTCAATGAACGACTTAGCCAGCGAAAGCCCCAGCCCCGAACCGTTAGGATGAATCTTGTCCACCTGATAGAACCGGTCAAAGATATTACCCAGGTCCTCAACGGCAATGCCCTGGCCGTTGTCTTCGACCGAAAAAACAAGATTTGAGTCAGCAATGGTGCAAACCAAGTGAATCTTGCCGTTGTCGGCCGTATATTTAAAGGCGTTCGACATCAGATTAAAGAACACGCGCTCAATCTTCTCCACATCGACGGCAAGAGTCACAGACGATTCAACCGGAATATCGACGATCAGTTTGATATCCCTCTTGCGGGCAATGGCCGCAAACGATTCCGTCCAGTCGCGTATCAGGTCGGCAATATGCACCTCGCTGAGGTTCACGGCCAGTTTGCCGCTTTCATATTTGCGGAAGTCAAGAATTTGATTGATCAGGCGGCGCAAAATCTTGACGTTCTTGCTCGCAATCTTAATCAGAGCCTTATGCTGAGGCGTGAGATAATCGGCCGTTTCAAGTTGCTCGACCGGCTCGGCAATCAGAGTGAGCGGCGTGCGCAGGTCGTGGGACACGTTGGTAAAGAACATCAACTTAGACTGAGTGGCGGCGTTGAGTTGCTCGTTCAGTTTCTTTTCGGTATCGCGCTGTTGCGCCAAGAGACGGTTTTGTTCCACCAGGTCCTTCTGATGCCGCTTATGGAGCCAGAATGCCCTCAAAACCATAAACAGAAAGCCGAAAAGGAGCACCACAATCGCTATGGCCGCATAAAAGAGCGACGTCTGCGCCGAGTGTTGATTCCAATAATCATCTACCTGACCTTTAAGCAGTTTGATTTTAGCCGTCTCCTCCGTCAGCGACTCGTTTTGGCGGAGCAGAATGTCAGCGTTTGATTTATCCACGGCCGAGAGCACGGGCAAAATAGTTTCCCGCTCGTAGGGTTTGCCCTCCAGGATTGCCAACGCGGTGCGTATCAGCCGATAGCCTTCGGCCGGATAGAGAAAGGTAGCGTCAATCGTTCCGTCGGCAACCGCCTTGATGCCGATTTCGGGCGCCGCGTCGATGCCTATCACTTTGACTGTCAGGCCTTTTTTCTGCGCCACTTCCGATGCGCCGATAGCCATACGGTCATTGTGGGCATAGATTAAATCAACGTCGGGGTGAAGCGTCAGCAAGGAGTCCGCCACCATAGCCGCATCTTCATAATTCCAGTTGCCATGGGCCACTGCCACAACGTCTAACCCGCTCCGCGCCGCCTCATCGTTAAAGCCCTGATGGCGCTGAATGGCCGGGGTGGACCCCGCCAGACCGTAGATTTCCAGCACCTTGCCGCCCCGGCCTATCAGATTACAGGCGTATTGGGCCGCCGATTTGCCTATGCCGTAGTTGTCGACGCCCTGATATGATGTGTAGGAATCGCCGTTGATGTCGCGGTCAAACACGATGACCGGAATCCCTGACTCATACACCTCTTTAATAATAGGCGTAATGGCGTCGGCCTCGTTGGGAGCGGCTATGATTATGTCGAAGTCATTATCGGCAAAGTAGCGAATATCGGCAATCTGCTTTTCATTATTGTCGTCGGCCGAACGTATCTCCACTTCCGCCTCCGGATGGAACATAATTTCACGATAAATCTCCTCGTTCATCCGCCGGCGCCAGTCGTCCTCGCTACATTGCGATATGCCGATACGATACTGTTTTTCTTCCCGGCAACCTATGGCCGGTAAAATCATAAACGCTATTATGACATACAGATAAAACTTTCTCATGGTTAATTATGTTAAGGCACTGCAAAGATAATGACAAAATTATAAAAAACAGCGTTTTTACTATGATATTTTGAGCATTGCACCATTTCTGCTACTGATTGCTCAATTTTTAATAGCGTCAGATATTATAATGTCGTAGATTTGCATTCGAAATTCAAAACGTAATCAACTTATCATTCCGACATATGAAAAAATCATCAAAACTAACGGCAGTCCTGGCCGCCATCCCGCTGACATGCCTGGCGAGCACGGCAGCCGTCGCTGCCGACGGTATCAGAGTCGAGCATCTCGGCTCGAACAAAACCCTGGTCAGAATCGACGGCGATGCGCATTATCTGATGCTTCCGGTCCAGGAGGCCTTGGAGGATGCGACGGTCAACGTGGTGGTCGACGGAAAGATTGACCGCACAATCTATGTCCGCCTGGCCAAATCAAAGGTTGACTATTCCATGC
>CAYUFQ010000147.1:0-4232 GCA_964444045.1 uncultured Bacteroides sp. | reverse complement strand
ACCTCCCTCATAACCAAAATTCAAGTATATAATTCTTATTGTCTAACAAAACGATTAACACTAAATCAGATGTTATTGTTCTCTCAAAGTTCTACAAAGTTAGCAACTTTTTGCCGCCCGGGCAAGAAATAACAGCTAAAAGACGTTAATTCAGAATGTTAAATAATTATTTAATATAATTTTTGTAAAAATAGCTTGAATTTTGTTGAAGTCATAGTGCCGCTGCCGCTCAACGCCGTCTTCACCTACTCTGTGCCGCAGGAGATGATGGCCGCCCTACATGTGGGCACACGCGTGCTCGTGCCCTTCGGCAACCGCAAGTTCTACACGGCCATAGTGTGCAATCTCCGCGCCGCCGAGCCCAAGGGCTACGTGGCCAAGGAGATTATGCGCGTGCTCGACCCCGCCGACCTGCCGGCGCTGATTCACCCCCAGCTGAAGTTCTGGCAATGGATCAGCGAGTATTATCTATGCGCCATAGGCGAGGTGATGCGCGCCGCCCTGCCGGCCGGGCTCAAGCTCGAAAGCGAAACTTTTATCGAAGCGGCCCCCGACGCAGCCGACTTTGACTCGCTGGCCGCCCTCACCGACGAGGAAGCCCTTATCGTGCAGGCGCTCAGCCACCACGGGCGCCTGAGCCTGGCCGACGTGAGCAAGAAAACCGGCCTCACCGCCAGGCCCGAACACCACGTTGCCCGCCTGCTTGACCGCGGGCTGATAATAATATCCGAAAAAATCGCCGAACGATACCGGTCGCTCAAACAAATCATCGTGTGCCTGCCCGACCGCAGCGGCACCCCCGCATGGCGGGCCGAGGCATTTGCCAAAGTGAAAGGGGCGGCCAAGCAGGAGCGGCTGCTGCTCTGCGCCCTGCAGCTCGGCTCATCCACCGGAGCGATCGAGCGCGACTCTCTGCTCGAAAAGAGCGGCTGCTCGTCCGCCATACTCAAGGCTGTGGCCGAAAAAGGGCTGCTGCGCATCGAAAAACGCGAGGTCAACCGCTTTGCCCCCAAAGAGGGCGCCGCCCCGGGCCCCCTCCCCACCCTCTCCGACGCCCAGCAGCGGGCGCTCAACTCCATCATCTCCTCATGGATTGAAGGGCAGAAGGCCGTGACGCTGCTCCGCGGCGTCACCTCGAGCGGCAAAACGGAGATATACATCCACCTGATTCATCGCGCCATGGCCGACAACAGGCAGGTGCTCTTTCTCGTGCCCGAAATCGCGCTGACCACCCAGCTCACCGGGCGCCTGCAGCGGGTGTTCGGCCAGCAGGTAATCGTGTATCACAGCAAGTTCACCGACAACGAACGGGTCGACATCTGGCAGCGGCTGCGCCAGTCATCGGCCCCCTGCGTGGTTATCGGCGCCCGCTCGTCGGTGTTTCTCCCCTTCAGCAATCTCGGGCTGGTGATAGTCGACGAAGAGCATGAGCCGAGCTACAAGCAGTTCGACCCCGCCCCGCGATACAACGCGCGCGACTGCGCCACCGTCCTCGCCTCGATGCACGGCGCCCGCACGCTCCTTGGCAGCGCGTCGCCGGCCGTAGAGACCTACTATAAGGCCCTGACCGGCCGCTACGGCCTCGTGGAGCTGACCGAGCGCTACGGCGGGGTGCAGCTGCCCGCAATCGAGATTATCGACATGAAGAAAGAGTGGCGGCGCTATCGCTCCGGCTCCCCGCTGGCCTCATCGGTAAGGCAGCAGATAGAGCAGACGGTCAGGGCCGGAAGCCAGGCCATAGTGTTCCATAATCGCCGCGGCTTCGCCCCGATGGCCCGATGCCGGCAGTGCGCCTACATACCCAAATGCGAGCACTGCGACGTTTCGCTCACCTACCACCGCAGCGAAGACCGGCTGATATGCCACTATTGCGGCGCCACGTATCCGCTGCCACGCATATGCCCGGTGTGCGGCGAGGCCGACATTGAGATAGTGGGCTTCGGCACCGAAAAGGTGGAGGACGAGGTGCAGAAGGAGTTTCCCTCGGCCCGGATTCTGCGCATGGACCTCGACACCACCCGCAATAAAGACGGCTATCAGGAGATAATCAACAGCTTCTCGGCACGCAAGGCCGACATTCTCGTCGGCACTCAGATGGTAACCAAAGGGCTCGACTTCGACGGTGTGAGGATAGTGGCGGTGCTCAGCGCCGACACCCTGATAAACCTGCCCGACTTCCGCTCGCGCGAAAGGGCCTTCAACATGCTCCTGCAGGTGGCCGGACGTGCCGGCAGGCGAGCCGAGGCCGGCAAAGTGGCCGTGCAGACCGCCCAGCCCGACCACCCCGTGATCAGATTCCTCACCGCCCACGACTATCGCGGCTTCTACGAATCGGAGCTGGCCGAGCGCCGCGAGCGCTTCTACCCGCCATTCTCGCGCATGGTAATAATCTACCTGAAACACCGCGAGGAGCCCACCCTGCAAGTGCTGGCCGAGCAATATGGCGCACGTCTGACCGAGCTGCTTGGCAACAGGGTCAGCGGGCCCGACAAGCCGGCGGTGAGCCGCGTGCAGTCGCTCCACATACGCCGCTTCATGCTCAAAATCGAAACCGGCGCCTCGATGGCCAAGGTGAAGGAGCTGCTGCGCAAGCTCCACGACGACATGCACCTGACCAACGCCGCCATGCGCGGAGCCACCGTTTACTACGACGTAGACCCCGCATAAACAATCATGCCGCTTCGGGTGTTTGCAGTATAGATATAACACTCATCGCAACATCCCCACCCTGACATGAAACTGCACTCCCTATTCATCATCGCGGCGGCCGCAGCGGCCACCACAGTGACCAACGCCGCCCTCCCCCACACGAGCCACCCGACGGCTCTCGGCGACACCATCATCAGGCAATCGAAGCCCATAGTCATCGACGGCGACAAATCATATGCCGACTCGGTGCGCGAGGTGATGGATAGCTTCTACGCCGACCAGTTCCGCCACGTGCAGGACCCCGCCGCCCCCTACTTCATGTTTCTGAGCCGCAACGCCAACATGGCCATGGGTCTGGGCGGTGAAATAACCCTGCGCGGATGGTATGACTGGAACGGCGCAATGCCCAACGGCTCATTCACCCCATTCAACATCAACATGCACCCCGACGCAACCGACATACGCGCCCTCGGAGCCACAGCCTCCGGCACCAAAATCTTTTTGAGGGCCATGGGTACCCACGCCCGCATGGGCCGCTACTCGCTCTATGTCGAAGGCGAATTCTCGGGCTATGGCGAAGCCGACTTCTCCCTGAAAAAAGCCTACGCCACGCTCAACGACTGGACGGCGGGCCTCGCCTCAACCACCTTCTCCGACCCCGGCGCCCTACCCCCCACAGTCGACCGCCAGGGGCCCAACAACAAAATCGACGCATCGGCCATTCTGGTGCGCTGGATGCACACGTGGCGCCAACACTGGGTCATGGCCGCTTCGGTCGAATATCCCGCCGCCGTGAAGATGGAAAACACCGACTTCGCGCATAAATGCCGCGAATGGGCGCCCGACCTCGGATTCTTCTTCCAGTACGAATGGGGCGGAGCCGCCACCCAACACGTGCGCCTCTCGGCCACCACGCGCCAGTTCTCTTATCGCAACCTCGTTAAGCGCCAGACCGAAACCAACGTTGGCTGGGGAGTGCAGCTCAGCTCAATGTCCAATCCCCTGCCCCAGCTAACCCTCTACGCCACCATCAATGGCGGCCGGGGCATTGCCGGACTCGGAGGCGACTGGATGATGAACAACTACGACCTCACCCCCGACCCCGAGGAGCATGGCAAGATGTATATGCCATACGTAATGGGCTATATGCTCGGTGTGCAATACAACTTCACCCCCCGGCTGTTCGTTGACCTGGTATTCAGCCAGACCCACTACTACCCGCGCCATCAGGTCGAGGCCGACGACTATAAAGGCGGCACCTACGGCTCAGCCAACCTGTTCTACTACATCACTCCGCGATTCCGTGTGGGAGCCGGATTCAACTACGGCCGTCGGCTCAACGCCGGAGGCGACGCCCGCAACGCCTACCGCGCAGGCCTCCTCGCCGCCCTCTCCTTCTGATCCAATTATCAATTATGAATTATCAATTATCAATTATTTTGCGGCTCTACGTCGTCTTCAAGCAATTGATAATTGATAATTGATAATTGATAATTGATAATTCATAATTATTCCCTCACCGGTCGAGGGGGTTCTTGGGGAGGAGGTCGATGCGGTAGGTCAGGGTGGCGATTACGTAGGCC
>CAYUFQ010000146.1:0-4362 GCA_964444045.1 uncultured Bacteroides sp. | reverse complement strand
AAGGGCGCACGGTGGGTACGTTCCAGTTTGAGTCGGCCGGCATGCAGAAGTATCTGCGCGAGCTTCAGCCCACCACGTTCGAAGACCTCATTGCCATGAACGCCCTGTATCGTCCGGGCCCGATGGACTATATCCCCGACTTTATCAACCGCAAGCAGGGACGCAGCCCCATCGTGTATGATATTCCGGAGATGGAGAAGTATCTCAAGGATACGTATGGCGTAACGGTGTATCAGGAGCAGGTGATGCTGCTGTCGCGCCTGCTGGCCAACTTTACCCGCGGCGAGAGCGACACGCTGCGCAAGGCCATGGGTAAGAAGCTCATCGACAAGATGAACCACCTTAAAGGCAAGTTCATGGCCGGAGGTCAGGAACGCGGACACAATCCCGAGGTGCTCGACAAAATCTGGAAAGACTGGGAAAAGTTTGCCTCTTACGCCTTCAATAAAAGTCATGCCACCTGCTATTCATGGGTGGCCTTTCAAACCGCCTATCTCAAGGCCAACTTCCCTGCGGAATATATGGCTGCAGTGCTGTCGCGCAACATGGGCGATAAGCTCTCCACGTTCATGGACGAATGTACGGCCATGAAAATCAAGGTGAAAGGCCCTGACGTAAACGAATCGTTCTCAAACTTCGGTGTTAACTCTTCCGGCGATATACGCTATGGTCTTGCCGCTATAAAGGGCATAGGCGAGGGCGTTGTCAATGCCATCATTGCCGAGCGTCAGGCCAACGGGCCGTTCAAGAACATATATGACTTTATCGAGCGGGTGCCTTTGACCGCCGGCATCAACCGCCGCACGATCGAGAACTTCGCACAGGCCGGAGCGTTCGACTGCTTCGGCGACGAAATAAAGCGCGAAGACTTCTTCCAGGTAAACTCGCGCGACGAATCATTCTCGGAGCAGCTCGTGCGCTACGGCCAGCTCTATCAACACGACCGTCAGGAGCAGTCGGCATCGCTGTTTGACGATTTTGCCGATCCGGCGCTCGACACCTCCGGCCGCCCGCCGGTCAAGCCCGCCACTCCCTGGCTGCCGGCTGAAAAACTGTCGCGCGAGCGTGAACTGGTGGGCCGTTACCTATCGGCTCATCCGCTCGACCCGTTCTATATGGAGCTCACTTTCGGCACCACGTCAATCAAAGATTTCTCGGCCGAGGATTTCGCTATCGAAGAGGGACGTGAAATAGTGCTCGGCGGCATGGTCAGCGATTTCGAGACGCGTCAGGGCAAAAACGGACCATGGGGCATATTGAAGCTCGAAGACCTTACGGGCTCGACGGAGATGCGCCTTTTCGGCCGCACGTTCGCCGATTTTAACGGCTATTGCACTCCAGGGCAGTTTATCCGCGTAACCGGCAAGTATCAGCGCCGGTTTCAGAACGAGGAGCTGCGATTCAACATCGTGGGGATTACCTTGCTCAACGACATGAAGGGCAGGGTGGTGCGCGGTGTCACCCTGCAGCTCAACACCGACAGCCTGACGTCTACCTTCGCCAAATTGCTGGCCGACCATGCCGATTCCTCGCGCGAGAATCTCGGCGAGCTCCGCATAAACATCTACGATCCCAAACTCAACCGCTCGGTGGCGCTCACCGCAAACCGTCAGATTCCGGTCAACCGCTCTCTGATCAACATGCTCGAATCGGAATCGATAGCGTATCAGATAATCAAAAACTAATTCATAACAAACAAATATAACTAACAACACAATGGTATTCACTGACTCGAACGTACACGACATCATTGCCTCCGGGCAACCCGTAATGATTGACTTCTGGGCCACCTGGTGCGGCCCTTGCGTGGGCATGGCTCCGGTAATCGACCAGCTGGCCAAGGAATATGAAGGCCGCGTGGTTGTGGGCAAATACAACATCGACGAAGAGAGCGACCTCACATCCAAGTATCGCATTATGTCGATTCCCACGCTGCTCACCTTCAAGGACGGCAAGAAAACCGACCTCCGTCTTGTCGGCGCCCAGAGCATTGAAAAGCTGCGCGAAACGCTCGATGCCCTGTTGGCCCTCTGAGGCCGGAACTGAAAAGCGGGAGCGGTGCTCCCGCTTTTTATGAATCTACCCGCGCAATTTGACGGATTTGCGAGAAACGGGAAAATTTTTTATCTTTGCACTCATAAACCAACAAAAGTCACAGCCTATGCTTTCTACACAAAACGCCGCCCTGATTCTTGAAGACGGCACCGTGTTTCGCGGCAAGTCGTTCGGCTACGCCGGTTCGACTGCCGGTGAGGTAGTTTTCAACACTGCTATGACCGGCTACCCCGAGAGCCTTACCGACCCAAGCTATGAGGGTCAGATACTGGTAACTACTTATCCGATTCTTGGCAATTACGGTGTGCCTCCACGCAGGGAAAAAGATGATGTGAGCGAGTATTATGAGAGCGACCACATTCATGCCCGTGCCATTGTGGCTCAGGACTATACGTTCAACCATTCGCATTGGCAGGCCGACCGCTCGCTGGCTCAGTGGCTTCAGGAAGAGAAGATTCCGGGTATATATGGCATCGACACCCGCGCGCTCACCAAGATTCTGCGCGAAAAAGGCTCGATGCTCGGCAAGATAGTGATTGACGGCACCCCCGAGCCCGACTGGTATGACCCCAACGTGGAGAACCTCGTGGCCAAGACGAGCTGCCGGAACGTTGAAGAGCACGGAAGCGGCGACAAGACGGTGGTGTTGGTGGACTGCGGCGTGAAACACAACATCATCCGCTGCCTGACCAAGCGCGGAGTCAGAGTGATACGGGTGCCGTGGGATTATGACTTCACCACGCTCGACTACGACGGCCTGTTCATCTCAAACGGCCCGGGCAACCCCGACATGGTCGACGTGACGGTAGAGAACCTCAAGAAGGCGCTCGAGCAAGATAAACCCATATGCGGCATCTGCATGGGCAACCAGCTGCTCAGCAAGGCGGCCGGAGCAAAGACCTACAAGCTGAAATACGGCCACCGCAGCCACAATCAGCCGGTGCGCCGTGTGGGCACCGACACCTGCTTCGTCACCTCGCAGAATCATGGCTTTGCGGTCGATAACTCCACTTTGCCTGCCGATTGGGAGCCGCTGTTCATCAACATGAACGACGGCACCAACGAGGGGATTCGCCACAAAAGCAAACCATTCTTTTCGGCGCAATTCCATCCCGAGGCAAGTTCGGGCCCGAAGGATACCGAATTCCTTTTCGATGAGTTTATACAAATGCTTTAAAAACAACTCCGTAATTCAACTATAAATGAACGAGATAAAGAAAGTGCTGCTTCTCGGCAGCGGTGCGCTCAAAATAGGTGAGGCCGGCGAGTTCGACTATTCCGGCTCGCAGGCATTGAAGGCTCTGAAAGAAGAGGGAATCACCACGGTGCTTATCAACCCCAATATCGCCACAGTGCAGACCAGCGAGGGGTTTGCCGATAAGATATACTTTCTGCCGGTCACTCCGGCATTTGTAGAGCGGGTTATCCAGAAAGAGCGGCCCGACGGCATTCTGCTGGCATTTGGCGGCCAGACGGCGCTGAATTGCGGAGTGGAACTGCATCGCAGCGGTGTTCTGGAGAAGTATGGCGTGCGGGTGCTCGGCACTCCCGTGCAGGCCATCATGGATACCGAAGACCGCGAACTTTTCGTGAAGAAACTCGATGAGATAAACATCAAGACCATAAAGAGCGAGGCCGTCAGCACCACCGCCGATGCCATCAGGGCTGCCGAAGAGCTGGGATATCCCGTGATTGTGCGCGCCGCCTATGCGCTGGGGGGCCTCGGCTCAGGATTCTGTGATAACCGCGAAGAGCTTATCGCATTGGTTGAGAAAGCATTGTCGTTCTCTCCTCAAGTATTGGTTGAAAAATCGCTCAAGGGCTGGAAAGAGGTTGAATATGAAGTGGTGCGCGACCGTTTCGACAACTGCATCACCGTATGTAATATGGAAAACCTCGATCCGCTCGGCATCCACACCGGCGAGAGCATCGTGGTGGCGCCGTCGCAAACCCTCACCAACGAAGACTATCACTATCTGCGCGCGCTGGCAATCAAGATTATCCGCCACATAGGCATAGTGGGCGAATGTAACGTGCAATATGCGTTCGACCCCGAATCGATGGACTATAGGGTAATCGAGGTGAACGCCCGTCTGAGCCGTTCGTCGGCGCTGGCATCGAAGGCCACCGGTTATCCGCTGGCATTCGTGGCCGCCAAGCTCGGCCTCGGCTACGGACTGTTTGACCTGAAGAACTCGGTGACCAAGGAAACCTCGGCCTTCTTCGAGCCCGCGCTCGACTATGTGGTGGTGAAGATTCCGCGCTGGGACCTCGGCAAATTCCATGGTGTGCGCCGCGAAATCGGCT
>CAYUFQ010000145.1:0-4394 GCA_964444045.1 uncultured Bacteroides sp. | reverse complement strand
ATGTCGGCGGCCAAACTGCCGACAGGCGTCTGCCAACTGACGCTGTTCAACGCCGCGGGGCAGCCTATAGCCGACCGACTTTTCTTCCACAACCGCCACGAGTTTGTCAACGTGGAGTACTCGTTTGACAAACCCTCCTACCGACCGTTTGAGAAAGTGGAACTGACAGTAAAACTGACCGACTCCAAGACCGGTGCGCCCGTATCCGCTCCGTTCTCAATCTCCGTGACTGATGCCGATAATCATGTATCATACGGCTCCAACATCATGGCCGACCTATTGCTGGCCTCAGAAATCAAAGGCTACGTCCACAATCCCGCCTATTACTTTGAAGATGGCCGTGAGGCAGACCTTGACCACCTGCTTATGGTGCAAGGTTGGCGCCGCTACCGCTGGAGCCAACTCGCCGGCATGGAGGAAATGCGCCTTGACTCACTCCCCGAGCAGGGTATAGAAATCCGCGGTCAGGTACTTGAGAGTTTCCGTGACCGTCCCAAGGCCAACATATCAGTCTCGGCAATGCTTGCCCCCGTCGATTCCACAAATATCTTCGGGTCAACCTCCAAAGCCTACACGTTCAAAACCGACTCCCTGGGCCGCTTCTCCCTCCGCGACTCAATCGCTGGAGAATACATGATGATACTCTCATCATCCAACAAAAAGAAAGTCAGCAACAACCGAATTCTCCTTGACCTTAGCGAGCGCCCGGCCTCACGTAAATACCTCCCGGGAGAACTATTCGCCGAGATTGCAAACGGAACGTCGTCAGAACGATTCATCCAAGTGGATACTGTCAGATCAGAACCGGTAATCAACGGAACAAAACTGCTCAAAGAAGTTGAGGTAACCGCCAAGTACACCCCCGCCTGGTGGACTGCCTACTACAAAGAAAACGCCGTTGCAAGTTACGATGTACTGGAAGAGGCAGATGCCGTGAGAAATAATGGACGTAAACATCTGCGTTACCTGACGGATTTGTTAGCGGATATGGATAAAAACTTCTACTATGTGAATGGCAGGCTGAGTTATAATGGTAAGCGTATTCTGTTTATCAGCGATCCGGAATTCGGATTGAACAACGGTGTTATCGATGAACTCATTGGAGTCGAGGATGCTGTGTATTCCGAAGACGGTTTGACACCCACGCAAGGCATCAATCCAGGTCAAATACCCGTTGACTATATCAAGAATGTATATGTTAACACTCAAACGTATGTTATTATGGAATACGCTTCGAGAATGATAAAGGAAACAAACTCAAAGACCATAATGGATATTAAGATGGAAGACTCCGGACGTTATGGTTGTGTTGTCTTTCTGGAATATTATCCTGATAGACGCACTATAATGGCGAGAGGTGTAAGGCGAACGACGATAAACGGATATTCAACGTCAGTGGACTCTTTTTATTCGCCGGATTATATGGCCGAGCCGCCAGTTGAAACAGATTATCGCCGCACGCTTTATTGGAATCCCGAAGTGATTCCGGATGAAAACGGTATTGCACGCATAAGGTTATTCAATAACGGCACCGCAACTAATTTTAACGTTACGGCATCAGCTATAAGCGATGATGGCAAGATTGGCGCCCTTCGATAACTTATGGAAAGGTTAGATGCGATTTGGCGCCATATAGGGTTGAAGTTTTCAAAAAAATGCTTATATTTGCTGCATGATTAGAGTAGTAATGATACTTATATATATATATAGGTTCTCTGGCATTTGCGCAGGGAAAGATTGATAATGTTGCGGCTTTTCATGAGGCAGCCGCAATGAATTCGGGAAAGATTCAGCAGGAAATGATTTATCTGCACCTCGACAATACTTCTTATTATCGTGGCGACAGATTGTATTTTGCCGGATATCTCGTAACTGCGAGCCGGCTAACTCCATCAACCCTGAGCCAGACCGTCTACGTGGAGTTGCTCAACCCCGGCGGTAAGATTATAGACCGATGTGTGCTCAAGCCACACGTCGGCCGCTTTCACGGCTCTCTGCTCGTTGACGAAACGCCGTTTTATTCGGGTTATTATGAAATTCGCGCCTATACCAGATATATGCTTAATTTCGGCGAAGAAACAATCTACTCGCGTACAATTCCGGTGTTTCGTGAGCCGAAGACAGAAGGAGATTGGGCAGACCGGTCTATGCTTGAGTATGGCAGCAAGGCTTTGGCTTTTGACCGCCCGAAGCCTGAAATGAAAATGGCCAGGCTTAATGCCCGCTTCTTCCCTGAAGGAGGCCATCTTGTTGACGGGCTGGAATCAACCGTGGCTTTTGAAATCTACGATGATTTTCACCGCCCTATACTGGCCTCAGGAAAAATTACCGACACAAAAGGCCGGGAGATCGCTTCGTTTCAATCCGGAGCAATGGGCCGCGGCAGTTTTGCCTTTATTCCCGACTGCAACGAAAAATATAGAGCAGAGGTCGTAGATGCCGACGGAAAAAGCTATCTCTTTGATTTGCCCCAAACCGAAAAGGAGGGAGTGGCGCTTCATGTC
The DNA here is from genome assembly GCA_964444045.1 of uncultured Bacteroides sp. Classification (GTDB taxonomy): domain Bacteria; phylum Bacteroidota; class Bacteroidia; order Bacteroidales; family Muribaculaceae; genus UBA3263. The sequence continues at coordinate 1,890 of CAYUFQ010000145.1, read as the reverse complement.
GGTTGGCCGACCAATGCTGCCGACAGCGTGGAAATCACCATAGGCCGAACTCCCGGCTTATCATCTGACATGCATGGAGTCAGCTTCAGCTGCCGGGGGCGGGTGTGCTTCCGGGCGATTGTAGACCTCAGCTCCACCCGACGGGTCGGGTTCAAAGTGGCCCGCTCTGAATTCCCTACAGGCGTGATTCAGGCCACGCTTTTTGACTCTGACGGAACCGTGTTGGCCGACAGGCTGTTTTTCAACAATAAGCACGACTTCCTCGAAGCCCGCTATACGTTCAGTAAGTCCGTCTATGCTCCCTTCGAGCCCGTTGAACTCGAAGTAACCCTTACGTCGGCCCTCTCCGGTGAGCCGCGCAACATCCCCTTCGCCATATCAGTGACCGATGACGAAAACGAGATTGACCATGGATCAGACATGCTGGCCGACCTCCTGCTCGCTTCTGAAATCAAGGGCTACGTTTACCGTCCGGCTTATTACTTCGAACAACCTGATGACCCCGTGAGGCAGCGTGAACTCGATGAGTTACTGATGGTGCAGGGTTGGCGCCGCTATAATTGGGAGTGTCTCACCGGCCTGAAAGAACATCCGGTAACCTCGATGCCCGAACGCGGCATAGAGGTCAATGGCCTTATGCTCAGTTCCCGCACTAATCAGCCACAACCGGGAGTTGGCATTTCGGCACTGTTTTACGACATGGGTGACGCAACTACATTGGGGTCAAGAGACATGCTTTTCGACTCAAACCTTACTGACAGTGCGGGGCGCTTTGCAATCAACGCTGAACTCAGCGGCAACTGGATGATGACTCTTACCGCCAACAATAAGTCAGGCGACGTGGCAACTCACCGCATACTCCTGGACCACAGCAAACGCCCCGAGCCGAGAGCGTATGACCCCGGAGAGTTGCAGTGCGAACAGCGCCACGCTCCTGTGGCCTCGCAAACCGACACCATTTATACTGACGATGAGTTTTTCAGCACCCAATCAGGCACTCTGCTTAAGAAAATCGAGGTGGTAGGAGAGCCGAACCGTTATGTCGCGGCCCGCTACATCGACAAGGCAATGGTCAGTTACGATATCTCTGCGGCCCGCAATATACTCCAGGACCAGGGAAAGAAATACATCCGCCACCTCGCCGACCTGCTCCCGCTCATCGACGAAAACTTTTTCGTCACCTCCACCCAGCTGACCTACAAAGGCAAGGAGCCCATCTTCGTGCTCGACAAAGAAATGGGGACCAACAGCGAAACGGCTAAATACAACAATCTTCAGCCCGCGCTCGCCGCCGATATCCCTCTCTACATGATCAAGAATGTATACGTAAGCAACGATAACGAAGCCATAATAGATTACGGGATGCCTATTGCCGCCGACGACGCTTTCATCGAATCCTGCAAATTCATCAACCCGTTGGCTCGCCGCGACTACGTAAACGAAATCTTAACCCATCGCAGCGCCATCAGGGAAATGGCCGACAGCGCACGGGTGTATGGCGGATTACTGGCCGAAGAGCTCGCCTCCAAACGCTTCGGCTGCGTTGTGTTTCTGGAACTCATATCCTCGCATCGCGAAAAGATTCAACCCGGAATGCGCCGCACTGTCATTGAAGGCTACACAAACCCGGTGGAATTCTACTCCTCTGACTATTCGGACTTTCCGCCACTGCCCGACGACCGCCGGCGTACCCTCTACTGGAACCCGAATGCCATACCGGGGAGAAAACTCCGCTTCCACAACAATGCCTCTCCGTCGCGCCTCCGGGTGACCATCAGCGCCCTCGATCCCACGGGCCACATACTCCGCTAAGTTTCGCGAGAGTGGAGGATGGAGAGTGGAGAGTGGAGAGTGGAGAGTGGAGGGTGGAGGGTGGAGAGTGGAGAGTGG
>CAYUFQ010000144.1:0-4407 GCA_964444045.1 uncultured Bacteroides sp. | reverse complement strand
CTTTAAAATGAGTGCCGGACTTCCATCATTTGTTTTAAGTGTTTCAGAGTGGATTGAACGAACTGATGCGGTTGGTATAATAGTAAAAAAGGGACGTTACGGCGGTACTTATGCTCATAAAGATATTGCATTTGAGTTTGGTTCCGCTATTAGTGTAGCATTTAAACTGTATTTGATTGAAGAATTTCAACGTCTAAAATCTGAGGAGCAAAAATTACTTGGATGGACTGCAAAACGTGAGCTTTCTAAAATCAATTACCGTATTCATACTGATGCAATTAAAAACCATCTTCTTCCGATTAAGGTGACACGGGAGCAGGCTTCATATGTATATGCGAACGAAGCAGACGTTCTCAATGTAGCTTTATTTGGTCAAACAGCTCGTCAGTGGCGGGATGTTAATCCAGAATCAGCGGGAAATATTCGTGATTATGCTTCGGTCAATGAATTAATTTGTCTTTCAAATCTGGAAAATTTGAACGCCGTATTCATTGAACAAGGTGTTTCTCAATCAGAAAGATTGAAGCGACTCAATGAAATAGCCATTCACCAAATGCAAATATTGGAGAGTGGGAACTTGGGTAGAAAAATGCTTAATTAGCTCTTAACTTAGGAAGATGGAACGGAGTCATTACGGGTCGCGGCTATATCTGCGCGACACTGCTTTCAACGAACTGATGCAGCGGCGCATACACAATGTGCTGCTCATAGCGTCGCCCTACGATGCCTTTATGATGGAGGAGGACGGGCGGGTGGAAGAGCAGCTCTATTTCGAGTATGTGGCGCTGAATCTGTCGTCGCCGCCGCGCGTCACCCGTGTAAACACTCCCGATGAGGCTCTTTCCGTACTGGCCGCAAAGCAATTTGATTTGATTATAGCCATGCCGGGGCCCGATATCTCCGAAACCTTCGGCGGATTGCGGCAGATTCGCCTCACGGCCCCCGACACTCCCATAGTGGTGCTGACGCCATTCAGCAAGGAGGTGAGCCGCCGCCTGGCCCACGAAGACCTTTCGGCGGTTGACTATGTGTTTTCATGGCTCGGCAACATGGATTTGCTTCTGGCCATAATCAAGCTGCTCGAAGACCGCATGAATTCCGACTACGATGTGAACGTGGTGGGCATACAGACCATAATGCTCGTTGAGGACTCCGTGAGGTTCTATTCTTCGGTGCTTCCGCATATCTATAAGTTCCTGCTGCAGCAGAGCCTGCATTTCTCGACCGAGGCGCTCAACGAGCATGAGCGGATGCTCCGCATGCGCGGCCGGCCTAAGGTGATTCTTGCGCGCGATTACGAGGAAGCGGTTGAGCTTTATTCGCGCTATGGCGAGAACATGCTCGGAGTGATAACCGACGTGAGCTTCAAGCGCGGCGGCGAGAAGGATTCGCATGCCGGACTGAAGCTGGCCGAATATCTGCGCTCGAAAGACCCCTACGTGCCGATAATAGTGGAGAGCAGCGAGGTGGATAACCGTGACCGCATGGCTGCGTTCAACGGCATTTTTCTCGACAAGAACTCGAAGAAGCTGCCGGTTGACCTGGGCGATGCCATAGGCGCCAACTTCGGCTTCGGCGACTTCATCATGCGCGACCCCGACACCGGGGCGGAGATTATGCGCATAACCTCGCTCAAGGACTTGCAGTACAAGATGATGGAGATTCCCGATAAGACGCTCTATTATCATGCCCGGCGCAACGACATTTCGCGCTGGCTCTATTCGCGCGCCATGTTCTCGCTGGCCGAGGTAATCAAGCAACACCGCACCCGTTCGCTCGAAGAGGTGCCGCAGGCGCGGCTCGACTTCCTCGACGCCATAGTGAGCTACCGCCGCATGAAAAACCGCGGCGTGGTGGCAGTGTTTGAAAAAGACCGTTTTGACCGTTACAGCAATTTCGCGCGCATAGGCAAGGGCTCGCTCGGCGGCAAGGGGCGCGGCCTGGCTTTCATTGATTCGATAATCAAGAAGTATCCGAAGTGCGACTCTTTCGACGGCACGAACGTCAACATAATGATTCCGCGCACGGTGGTGCTCTGCACCGACCTGTTCGATGAGTTCATGGCTTCCAACGGCCTGTATCCGATGGCGCTGAGCGATGCCCCCGACGACGAGATTCACGCGGCCTTTATCCGGGCCGAGCTGCCGCCGCAGCTGGTCGACGACCTGCGCGCCCTGCTCGAGGTGATGGATAAGCCGCTGGCCGTGCGCTCATCGTCGCTGCTCGAAGACTCGCACTATCAGCCGTTTGCCGGAGTCTATGCCACGTATATGATTCAAAACCGCCACGACGACCGCGAGGGCACGCTGCGCATGCTCTCCGATGCCGTCAAGAGCGTGTATGCCTCGGTGTTTTATTCCGACTCAAAGGCGTATATGACGGCCACGAGCAACGTCATAGACCAGGAGAAGATGGCCGTTATAATTCAGGAGGCGGTTGGCGTGCGCTATGCCGAGCTGTATTATCCGTCGTTTTCGGGCGTGGGGCGTTCGCTCAATTATTATCCGCTTGGAAACGAGCGCGCCGAAGAGGGAGTTGTGCAGGTGGCGGTAGGTCTGGGCAAGACCATTGTGGAGGGGGGCACCGCGCTGCGCTTCTCGCCCAAGCATCCGGGCCAGGTGCTCCAGACCAGCACTCTCGAACTGGCCCTGCGCGACACTCAGACCCGCATGCTCGCCCTCGACATGACCGACAGCGCCCCCGGCCGCTTCACTGCCGACGACGGCTTCAACCTGCGCTCTATCCGCGTGCAGCAGCCGGCCATGGAGGGGAATCTGAAATATATGGTCAGCACGTTCGACGTGAACGACCAGGTGATTCGCGACACCGATGCCGGCCCGGGCCGCAAGGTGGTCACCTTTGCCAATATGCTCAATCATGGCGCCTTCCCCCTTGCCCGGGCGGTCGACTTCATGCTCGAGACCGGTGCCCGCGAAATGTGCCGGCCTGTTGAAATCGAGTTTGCCGGAGTGGTCAACGGCGCCAACGACGGCACTATCTACTGGCTGCAGATCCGGCCGATAGTCGACAAGAAGGAGATGGGCAACGAGGCGGTGCTTTCCCTGCCCGACGACCGGGTGATTCTGCGCAGCGTCACGGCCCTTGGCAACGGCAACATCGACGGCGTAAGCACCATAGTGTATGTGCGCCCCGAGCGTTTCAACTCGGCCAATAATCCGGCCATTGCACGCGAGGTAGAGAAGCTCAACCGCGCGTTTCTCGAATCGGGCGAGCCCTACCTGCTCATCGGGCCGGGCCGCTGGGGGTCGTCAGACCCCTCTCTCGGCATCCCCGTGAAGTGGCCCCACATCAGCGGGGCGCGCCTCATAGCCGAGTGCTCGCTGCCGGGCTACCGTATAGAGCCGAGCCAGGGTACACATTTCTTTCAGAATCTGACGAGCGTGGGCGTGGGCTACTTCACCATCGACGTAAACTCAGGCCTCTACGCCTCCGACTATCTCAACTCACTTCCCGCCGATTATGAGAGCGATTTTCTCCGGGTGGTGCGCTTTTCGTCGCCGCTGCCCATCGCCATCAACGGCCGCACCGGGCTCGGCATAGTAGCTAAACCGAATTGATAATTCACGCATTTATATGGCAGACGGTTATCTTGAAAAGAAAATGGAGGACTATCTGGCCGGCAAACTCAGGCCGACCAAGAAGCCTCGCCCCAAAAAGAAGCAATAATTATGGCTAATCCGATGATACTGTGGGTGGATGACGAAATTGACCTGCTGAAGCCTCATATACTCTTCCTCAAATCGAAGGGCTACGACCTGCTGACGGTCAACAACGGCCGCGACGCCATCGACATGGCGCGCAGCAATCATCCCGACCTGATTTTTCTCGATGAGAACATGCCGGGCCTGTCGGGGCTCGAAACCCTTCAGCGGCTAAAGGAGTTCCTGCCTCACACTCCCGTAATCATGATTACGAAAAATGAAGAGGAGAACATCATGGATCAGGCCGTCGGCCAGAATATAGCCGACTACCTGATAAAGCCCGTAAACCCGAATCAGATTCTGCTTTCGATAAAGAAAAACCTTCATGCCGACCGCCTGGTAAGCGAGCAGGCCGGCGCCGACTACCGGCGCGAGTTCATGACCCTGAGCGCCGACATAGGCTCATGCGAGTCGTTCGGTGACTGGCAGCGCCTCTACTCCCGCCTGACCTACTGGGAGTTGGAGCTGTCGGGCCGCGAAACCAACATGGACGAGATGCTCGAAATGCAGAAGCAGGAGGCCGACGTGGCCTTCGGCCGCTTCGTGAAGCGCAACTATCGCCGTTGGCTCGACGGCGACGACAGGCCTCTGATGAGCCCCGACGTGTTCAAGTCCAGACTCTTCCCGATGCTCGACGAAGGGGAAAAGGTGTTTTTCATCCTCATCGATAACTTCCGCCTCGACC
>CAYUFQ010000143.1:0-4414 GCA_964444045.1 uncultured Bacteroides sp. | reverse complement strand
CGGAAAATCTGCATCACCTCTTTCGACGTCTTGCTGTCGAGCGCTCCGGTGGGCTCGTCGGCAAGGATTATGCTCGGGCGGGTGATGAGGGCGCGGGCCAGGGCCACACGTTGCTTCTGGCCGCCGCTCAGTTCGCCGGGCAGATGGTTCGCCCTGTCGCGCAGCCCCAGGCGTTCGAGCTGCTCCATGGCCAGTTTGCGGCGCTTGCGGCGGCTCACGCCCTGATAGAAGAGCGGCAGGGCCACGTTCTCGAGCGCATTCTTGTAGTTGATGAGGTTGAACGACTGGAATACGAAGCCGATGAGCCGGTTGCGCAGGTCGGCCGCGCGGTTTTCGCTCAGGTTCTTGATCAGGTTGCCGTCGAGCAGGTATTCGCCCGAGTCGTAATTGTCGAGAATCCCGAGTATGTTGAGCAGGGTTGACTTGCCGCTGCCCGACGCTCCCATTATCGACACCAGCTCTCCGCGGTCGATGTGGAGGTTGACGTCGCGCAGCACGTGCAGTGGCACCGCTCCGTAATACGTCTTGTTTATATCCTTTAGCGTTATCATGATTTTGTTTTTTGGGCGATATACGTTTCATAGCGCCGGCTCAGTTCGGCCGGATTCATGCCTATCTGCCGCAGGCGTTCGAAGAAATAGTCCATCTCGCCGGTGAAGAACTCTTCGCGGCGCAGGTCGGCTATGGTGCGGGCGGCGTTTTCGGCCGTGAAGTAGCCGAGTCCGCGGCGGTTGTAGATGATGCCGTGGCGCTCAAGCCATTCGAAGGAGCGCACAACGGTGTTGACGTTGACCTGGGCCGAAGCCGCCACCTCGCGAACCGACGGTATGCGCGAATCGTCGGGATAGCGTTCGCTGACGATTCTATCCATCAGCATGTTGGCTATCTGAAGGTATATGGGACGATTGTCTTGAATGGCCATATGCTCAGTTGGGTAAAAAGCGTTGCACCACCTGCATATTACGGAATCGCCACCATGCCAGCAGGTAAATCAGCGCGATTATGGCGAGGCTGATTGCGATTGCCGAGCCATATGACATGAAAAACGGGAAGAATATCAGCTCCAGCAAGTAGGGGTGGCTCACGAATATGAACGACATCGGAATCATCACCACCACGCTTAGCACTATGAGCGAGCAGAAGGTGAGCAGGAACGGACGGCGGGGAAAGATGATGCTGCCCAGGGTGAAGAGCGCCTGGCCCGTGAGCGGCACCATAAGCGCCAGGCTGACGGCCTTGATGACCGACGCATTGGAGGCCGTGGTGTAGACTATGGTGTAGGCCCACAGAGGGCGGCTCATATTAAATATCGACAGCAGCAGGTCGGCTGAAAACCAGGCGGCCAGGAAGCCCAGGTCGGCAATCAGGGTGTAGATTACCGTCAGGGCTATGAACTTCTCGGATTTCATTGCCGGGAGCATCATCATCTTGATGCGGCTCGATTTGTTTTTCATGCACTTGAAGGTCATTGAGCCGGTAATCATGGCATACAGCGGAAACATCAGGGAGAACGAGGTGATTTCAGCCGCTTTGATCATGTATGGGGTGTAGCTCGTTTCGTCGGCCTGCAGATTAGCCCGGGCGGAGATGCTGAGCAGCAGGGATATGAGGGTGAACAGTCCGGCCGTGATTGCGAATAATGCGGTCAGCGGCCTCTTTTGTTCGCTCAGGTGGAGGCGTATCAGGGTCAGGCACCTGTATATGTTAAATCCGTCTTTCATTATTTTTGTGATATGTAATTAAGGGCTTCGGGATTGCCGTAGGCAAATTCAAAGAGGCTTTCAAGGTTCACGTCGGTTTCTTCATCATCATCGTCGTCGCGGCGGGCGCAGATAATGTTGTAGCCGCCGGCTGCGGGTTGCATCCATATGGCGCCGGTGGTTTCCGCCGGGCTTGTGGTGAATCTGAACGTGAATCGCTTCTGCAGCTCGGCTATGTCGGCCTGTATGGCCGTGCCGTCAGAGCCGAGTATCATCACGTGGTTGAGTATGCGGTCGAGGTCGCGCACCTGGTGGGTGGAGATGATTACGGTGCGGTCGTCGGATGCTGCGTTGATAAGCGCGCGGCGAAATTCCGATTTGCCGGGTATGTCGAGTCCGTTGGTCGGCTCGTCGAGCAGCAGCACCGACGTGTTGCATGCCAGAGCGAACGCCGTCAGTGCCTTCTTGCGCTGACCCATCGATGCGCGGCCGAGATTCATGTCGGGCTCTAAACTGAAGTTTTGCAGCAGAGTGCTGAACGTTTCGGCTGAAAATCGGGGGTAGAGCAGCGAATTGCGCCGGGCATACGTTGATATCTTTATAGATGGTAGGTCCATGTCTTCCGCTACCAGAAAAATATCCGATAGGGTTGACGGCAGCCGGTTGCAGGTGCTGATGCCGTTGAGCTTCACTGAGCCTCCGGCCGGATTGAGCAGCCCTGCACACAGATAGAGCAGCGTCGATTTGCCGACTCCGTTGGTGCCGAGCAGGCCGCTGATGTTGCCCGGCTTGAATTCGGCGTTTAGCCCCGAGATGACCGGAATGCGGGTGCCGGGATAGGTGAATGTGAGATTGTCGATGGTTAGCATAGTGTAATAGTGTACTAATACGCCGACAAAGTTACACGCTTTTTTCTAACTGACCAAATTATTTGCAGAAATTTTGTCAAAAAAATTCATAAGTGCTAACTTTGCAATATAAATTAAATTAAAAGTCAGAACCAAGGTGAATTTCTTTGCGATATTTCTGGGCGGAGGAGTGGGCAGCATCATGCGCTACGGCGTGCAGCAGCTGCTTCATGAGCGCATTGTGGCTTATTCGTTTCCGTGGGCCACGTTTGCCGTCAATATTGCCGGCAGTTTCCTGATAGGCCTGTTCTATGCGCTGTCGGCCAGGTTGAGCCTTCCGGACGAGGTGCGGCTGTTTCTGACGGCGGGCCTTTGCGGCGGCTTCACTACCTTCTCGACGTTCAGCAACGACAACCTTGCGATGATTCAGCGGGGCGACGTGGCGCTTTGCCTGCTTTACGTAGTGCTCAGCGTGGGCCTCGGCCTGGCGGCATGTTTTGCCGGGGCCTCGGTGATGAAAAACTGATGCCGTTTGCAAAACCGCGGAAAAATCACTATATTTGCAGTCTATGAGCCAAGACGATAATTTGATTACTGAAGACTTCAACTATTCGGGCGACGATATCCGCACGCTCGACTGGAAAGAACATATCCGCCGCCGCCCGGGCATGTATATAGGCAAGCTGGGCGATGGCAGTTCATCCGACGACGGCATATACGTGCTTCTGAAGGAGGTGCTCGACAATGCCATCGACGAATTCATGATGGGTTTCGGCAAGCAGATTGTGGTCAATATTGCCGATGAGCACACCGTGGAGGTGCGCGACTTTGGCCGCGGTATTCCGCTCGACAAGCTCGAAGACGTGTCGAGCAAAATGAACACCGGCGCCAAATACGACTCAAAGGCGTTCAAGAAGAGCGTGGGGCTGAACGGCGTGGGCATCAAGGCCGTGAACGCCCTCAGCACAAGCTTCATAATCACGGCAACCCGGTCCGGCCAGTCGCGCACTATCGAGTTTGCGCGCGGCGCTCTGATAAGCGACTCGGGCATAGTCGACACTCCCGACGAAGCCAACGGCACTGCCGTAAGATTCACTCCCGACGCCGAGATTTTCCGCGATTACCGCTATCGCGAACAGTTCGTGATGCCGCTGCTCAAGAATTACACCTTTCTCAACACCGGGCTGGCAATGGTGTATAACGGCCGCCGCTACTCCTCGCGCAACGGCCTTGCCGACCTGCTCAAGGAGAAGATGGACATGGAGCCGCTCTATCCGCTGATTCACCTCAAGGGCGAGGATATCGAAGTGGTGATTACCCACGCCGAGCAGTATGGCGAGGAATACTATTCGTTTGTCAACGGTCAGCACACCACTCAGGGCGGCACTCATCTCACCGCCTACAAAGAGAGCGTCAGCCGCACGATCAAGGAGTTCTACGGCAAGAACTTCGAGTATTCCGACATTCGCAACGGCATGGTGGCCGCCATAAGCATAAAGGTGGAGGAACCGGTGTTTGAATCGCAGACCAAGACCAAACTCGGCTCGCGCGACGTTGGCCCCGACGGCCCCACCGTGGCCAAGTTCGTGGGCGATTTCATCAAGAAGGAGCTCGACAACTATCTGCATCGCGAAAAGGAGACCGCCGACATAATGCTCACCAAGATTCAGTCATCCGAACGCGACCGCAAGGCCATGGCCACGGTGACCAAAGCCGCCCGCGAGCGCGCCAAGAAGGTGAGTCTGCATAACCCCAAGCTGCGCGACTGCCAGATTCACTTCAACGACCCCAAGGGCGATGATGGCCTCAAGGAGCTTACGAGCATATTCATAACCGAGGGCGACTCTGCCTCCGGCTCAATCACCA